>CAZFNC010000081.1:0-7205 GCA_964520485.1 uncultured Synergistaceae bacterium
AGAAACTTCGCGCCGCCCCCCGATCCGAACGTAAGAGCCGCGCGGGGAGAAAACGCCCGCGCGGCTTGGAAAACAAAGCCGAAAACCGCCCTCGAAGGGGCGGCGTTTTTTTCGCCAAAGGCGCGCGGCCGCCGGGCCTTTTTCGGCGCAAGCGGGCCGTCCCGGGCAAAAACGGGCGGCGGGAGGCGCGCCGAACTTCCGCTGTCACGTTCGCGCGACGCGGCGCGAAGGAAAGAACTTACCGCCCGCGCAGCAGCCTGACGAACGCATCCACCTGCGGCAGCCGGAGCGAGGCGTTCTGACACAGGACGCGCGTGCTGCGGCACAGGGGTTCGCCGTCTTTGAAGACGCACGGCGAGATCAGCCCGTCAAAGCCCGAAAGCGCGATCTCGGGGATCAGCGCCCAGCCGAGGCCGCGGCGGACCATCTCGGCGCAGGTGCCGATGTTGTCCACGAAGAACTGCTCGCGCATGTCGCCGAGTCCCTGTTCGCGCAGCCAGCGCATCTGCAGGAGTTCGAGCGCCGGGTCGGACTTGTGGTTGATGTAGCGCAGCCGGGAAAGTGGCGCGCCCTCCGCGTCGCGGCCGCGGGCGACGCAGATGTGTTCGCGCGACAGCAGGAACTGCCCGTCGTCCCATGCGTAGTCGCCGCGCACCACGGCGAAGTCCAGCGCGCCTTCGACCATCAGACGGTACATGGTACGGCTGTGCCCCGTGGTGACGTTCAGTTCCACGAGGGGATAGCGACGGTGGTACTCGGCCAGAACGTTGGGCAGCCTGTACTGCGCGAAGTTGATGGAAAAGCCGGCTTTCAGCGTGCCGCAGACGGCGTCGCGCATGGATGTCAGTTCGCGGCGCATCTTTTCCATTTCGCGAAAGGCGGAAAGGCTGTGCGACAGCGCCGCCTCCCCGGCGGGCGTGAAGCGGATGCCGCGCCGCGAGCGGATAAAGAGTTCGGCGCCGAGTTCCCGCTCGATAGAGCGCACCTTTTTCGACAGCGCGGACTGGGTGATGAAAAGCCGCTCGGAGGCGCGCGTGATGTTTCCCGTTTCGCTCAAGGCGATCAGGATCTCGAAATCCTTTTCCGTCATAGCGTATTCCTCCTCTCGCGCCTTATGATACCGCATTTCTTCATCGGTGAAAAAGGTTTTTGCCGAAAGAGACGCTCGGACACGTGTGACGATTTGACATTCCGCGGCAGACTGTAAAAATTTCTGAAATATGAATTTTACAACTGACTGGACGCGGGGTACATTCGCGTTGTCAGAGAACGACAAACCGCCTGTGCGAAGGAGGAGTCACCGTGGTAATTGAAAAGAGCGCCATAGCGGGCACGCTGGAATCCAGCGACGCCCAAGTTCTGGTGGAGCCCGGGGAAGGCTTGAGGCTCGAAATTCGGAGCGACGTGATGAACCGGTACGGCCACAAGATCAGGGCCACGGTCCTGAAGACCCTGAAACGCCTCGACGTGAAGGACGCGGTCGTGAGGGTGGTCGATAAAGGCGCGCTCGACTGCACGCTGAGGGCGAGAGTGGAGTGCGCGGTGTTCCGCAGCTGCGGCAAGTCGATGAAAAATCTTCCCTGGGGAGGCGCAATCCGTGATTAACCGTCCGAAACCGAACAAAAAGCGTCTGCGCCGCACGATGATGTTCATGAACGCGCAGAAACCCGGCCTGATCAAAGACGCCTACATCTACGGCAGCGACAGCATCATCCTCGACCTCGAGGACGCCGTGGCGGAGAACCAGAAGGACGCGGCGCGCTTCAGCCTGTACCACGCGCTGAAGAACATCGATTACGGCGACACGGAGGTGATCGTGCGCATCAACGGCCTCGACACGCCCTACTGGGAGGAGGACGTGCGCGTGTGCGTGGCGGGCGGCGCCGACGGCATCCGCATCGCCAAGTGCGAAAACGCCGACATGGTGCGCACGGTCGAAGCGGCCGTGCTGGCGGCCGAACGCGAGTTCGGCGTGGAGGAGGGGCGCACGCTTCTGATGGCCGCGCTGGAAAGCCCGCTCGGCGTCATGAACGCCTACGAGATCGTCACGGCGTCCGACCGTATGCTGGGCTGCGCCATCTCGGGCGGCGATTTCCGCAAGAGCATGCGCGTGCAGATTCAGCGCGACGGCGTGGAGATGATGGTCGCCAGAGGAATGATGCTCCTCGCGGCCAGAGCGGCGGGCGTGCAGTGCTTCGACACGATGTACCCCAACATCGACGACATGGAGGGCTTCCGGGCCGAAGTCATCCAGAACCACAAGATGGGTTTCGACGGCAAAAGCATCGTCAACCCCAGGCAGATTGCCTTCGTGCACACGACGTTCGCCCCCACCGAGAAGGAGATCCGCTACGCCGAGAAACTCGTCCTCGGGTGCC
Organism: uncultured Synergistaceae bacterium; assembly: GCA_964520485.1. Taxonomy (GTDB): domain Bacteria; phylum Synergistota; class Synergistia; order Synergistales; family Dethiosulfovibrionaceae; genus Pyramidobacter. The sequence continues at coordinate 2,379 of CAZFNC010000081.1, forward strand.
AGGCCCAGGCCGACGCCGGTATCGGCGTGTACACCGTGGACGGCAAGATGGTGGACATTCCGTTCTTCGAGGACGCCAAGCGGATCATCGCGCTCGCGAAAGCCTGCGGCGTCTATCACGGCGACCTGTAAAAGGCCTGGCGGACGAAAAAGGAGAGAGACGACCATGATCAACGCTGTCGGAAGGGACATTCCTGACTATCTGCTCAAAGACGGCAGGGAAGTCTATCAGGGAAGGAACTATAAAGACGGGCAGTACGTGAAAAAAGCTTCTCCGAGGACGCGGCGCGGCGAGAAGCCCGCGGAGAGCAAGATCTGTTCGAGTATCCGCGAAGCGTGCGAGAAGTGCGGCGCCCACGACGGGATGACGTTTTCGTTCCACACCGAGTTCCGCGACGGCGACTACGTGGCGGCGATGGTGTGCAAGGTGCTCGTTGAGGAGATGGGGCTGAAGGATCTTCACGTGGCGGCCACCTCGCTGGGAAGCGCCCAGAACATCTTCGCCGATTACATCGAGCGGGGCATCATCGTCGAGGCGCAGACTTCGGGCGTGCGCGGGCGCGTCGGCGAGGTCATCTCGGCCGGCAAACTGAAGAACCCCGCTATCATCCGCAGCCACGGCGGTCGCCCCCGGGCCGTGGAGGCGGGCGAAGTGCACATCGACATCGCGTTCCTGGCGGCGTCCAGCTCCGACTGCTGCGGCAACGCCAGAGGACAGGGCGGCAAAAACAACTGCGGCTCCATGGGATTCGCCAGCCACGACGCTCATTTCGCCGACCACACGGTAATCGTCACCGACACGCTGGCGCCGTTCCCCAATCTGCCGTCGTCGATCTCGTGCATCGACGTGGACGCCGTCTGCGTGGTGGACGCCATCGGAGATCCAAAGAAAATCGCCACCAAGGAAGCCCGCGTGACCGACAACCCGCGCGAACTGATGATGGCGGAGAACGTCGCCAACGTGATCGCCGCGACGCCGTACTTCAAGGACGGCTTCTCGTTCCAGACCGGCGTGGGCGGCCCGTCGCTGGCGGTCAACCGCTTCCTCGAGGAGCGCATGAGAGAGAAGAACATCAGGATGAGTTTCGCCCTCGGCGGCACCAGTTCCGCCATCTGCGCTCTGCAGGACAAGGGCCTTGTGGATTATATCCTCGACACGCAGGATTTCGATCAGGGGGCCGCCGCTCACCTTTTCAGCAACCCGCGCCACCTCGAGATCAGCCTGAGCGAGTACGCCAACGCCGCCAACAAGGGCGCTTACGTCAACAAACTCGACTACGTGGTGCTCGCCGCGCTCGAAATCGACACAAAGTTCAACGTCAACGTGATCACTGGCTCCGACGGTGTGCTGCGCGGCGCTCCCGGCGGACACCCCGACACGGCGGCGGGCAGCAAGTGCTGCATCATCGTCACGCCCCTCACGCGCGGCCGCATGGCGACCGTCTGCGAGGACGTAGTGACCGTCACAACGCCCGGCGACTGCGTGGACGTGCTCGTCACCGATTACGGCATCGCCGTCAACCCGGCGCGGCGGGATCTGATCGCCTGTCTCGACGCCGCCGGCATCAAGCACGTTCCCATCGAGTGGCTGCGGGAAAAAGCCTACAGCCTCGTGGGCGAGCCCGAGCCGCTGCAGTGGGAGGACAAGGTCGTGGCCATTGTGGAGGCCCGCGACGGCACGATTCTCGACGTGGTGCGCAAGATCAAGCCGCTCGAGATTGAGGAGTAACGCCGTCCGCGCCGGGAGAAACGAGTCCGATCTCCTCTGTCCGAAGTTTCCAAACTCAAAATTAAAACAATATTAAAAAGGAGCGATTATGATGCTGCGTGTCTTCGCGCTTCTGTTTCTTGTCGCCGCCATCGCCATAGGCTTTGTACGCAACGTCAACGTCGGCATCGTCTGTCTGGGCATGGCGTTGATCCTCGCTGTGATCGGCAACGTGGCGACCAAGGTCATTCTCGGCGGTTTCCCCAGCAGCCTGTTTCTGACCCTGCTCGGAACGATGTTCTTTTTCAGCCTGCTGCAAGAGAATAAAACTCTGGAGCTGCTGTCCAAAAAGATGGTCGCGCTGGTAGGCGGGCGCACGTTCCTCATCCCCGTCATCATCTACGCGGTTTCCTACGTCATGTCCGCCGCCGGGCCCGGCGCCATTTCCGTGCAGAGCGTCATGATCATTTTCGCCGTCGCCCTGGCCGTCCAGATGAACGCCAACCCCATCCTGCTGGGCGGCATGGCGATTCTCGGCGCGGTGGGCGGCACCGCTTCCCCTATCGCGCTTTCCGGCATCATCGTTACCGACTTGACCAGAGAGATGGGCTACGAAGGAGTGGCCACTCCCGTGTTCTTCGGCGTCAGCCTTGCCAATCTGATCTGCGCCGCGGTCCTGTACGCGGTTTACGGAGGTTACAAACTCAAAGGGAACCGATCCGCCGCGTCCGATTTGCCCCCCTTTAACGGCAAACAGAAATTGTGCGTCGCGGCTCTGATCGCGATGGTGGTGGCGGTCGTCGGTTTCCGCTACGACGTGGGCCTAGTCTGCTTCACACTCTCTCTTGTCCTGATTCTCCTGAACACTGTCAACGAGAAGGCCGGGTTGAAACTGGTTCCGTGGAGCGTGCTGATTCTCATCTGCGGAGTCAACGTGCTGATGACCGTCACGAAGCAGCTGGGCGGCATCGACCTGCTTGCCGATATTCTGGCGTCCATGATGAACCGGACCACGGCGTCCTCCATCATCGGCCTGACCTCGGGCATCATGTCCTGGTTCAGTTCGGCCAACGGGGTGGTACTGCCGACGCTGATCCCCACGGTTCCGGCCATCGTGCGGAACGTCGGCGGCGGCGTCACAGTGGTGGAGATGGTGATGGCTATCGTGGGCAGCGCCACAGTGGCCGGCATCAGCCCGTTGTCCACCGGCGGCAGCCTGATACTCGCGTCTTACATCCGCGAGGCCGAGGTTTCCGATAAGGAGCAGTCCGCCGTTTTCGCCAAGCTGTTCGCGACTTCCTTCGGCGCGGTTGTGATCGTGGTCGTCTGCGCTCTCGTCGGCCTGTTCAAGTTCTTCGGCTGAGATTGACGGGAGATGCGACCATGACTTATACAGCGTATGTGGGCTGCCGCACCACAAAGGAGCGCGCCGCCCGCGGCAAGGGAATCAAGGTTTATCGCGCGGAGGGCGGGGTCTGGAAGCAAGTTCAGCTGCTCGGGAATCTGGTCAACCCCTCTTTTCTCTGTCTGGATCGCTCGGAAAAGTTTCTCTACGCCGTTCACGGCGACTTCAGCGAAATCAGCTCGTTCGCCGTCGCGGAGGACGGAACTCTCTCGCCCCTGAACACCGTTTCCACCGGCGGCGTCAACCCCGTGCATCTCTCCGTTGACAAGAGCGACCGCTGGATTTTCGTCGCGAATCTTCAGACAGGCACCGTGGCCGTGATCCCTCGGAACGATGACGGGACTTTGTCGGAACCGAAGGAACTGTACACAATCCCCGGATTGAAAGAGGGCGCGGTTTCTCACCCGCATCAGGTTCAGCAAAGCCCGGACGGGAATTATCTGATCGTGTCCTGCCAGGGGCGGAAGGCCGGTTTCGGCCAGGTAGATGTCTTTCGCGTCGATTCGGAAAACGGCGCTTTGGAGAAAACCTGCGCGGTTCGCTCCCGCGAGATCGCCGAGCCGCGGCACTTTGTCTTTCATCCCGCGCGTCCGTGGGGGTATGGCGTGAACGAGAAAGACTACTCCGTTTCTTTCTACCATTTTGACGGCGAACGCGGCGTCCTCACGGCAAAACAGATCCTTCCCACGCTGCCCGATACCTACACGGGCGACGGCTGGGCCAGCGGCATTCTCATAACGCCGGACGGCAAGCATCTGGTGGTTTCAAACCGTAAACACGACAGCGTGACCAGTTTTGCCGTTGACCCCGAAACGGGAATGATGAGCTTCCGCGACTGCGTTAAGACCGGCGGCGGGCAGCCGCGCTTCATCACGATGACGCCCGACGGCCTTGTTCTGGCGGCGAACGAAACGACGGATTCAATCGCCCGATTCGCTCTCGACCCCGAAACGGGCAGTTTTTCCCCCTCGGGGGAGCTTATCAGAACCGAGAGTCCCGTGTGCGTCATCTTCAAATAGCCGTCGTTTCCGCCCTGTAACACAGTTCTCCGCTCCGCCGGGCGCGGTTCCGATCCGACGGATGCCGCTTCAACCTTGCGAAGCGCGCGCGAACTTTCCCGCCGATGGAAAGGTCGCGCGCGCGTCTTTTCGCGCGGTTTCCGCGGTACGATGAGCGGGGCGCGTCACAATCACAAAAGGGGAATCCGCGTGAAGTACCTTGGACAGTTTGCCGTTATCCTCGCCGCGACCTTCGCGGGCGAGGCCGTCAAAGCGCTACTCGGTCTGCCGATACCCGGCGGCGTCTACGGGCTGATCCCGATGTTCCCGCCGCTTGCAAGCGGCGCCGTCAAGCTGGAGCGGGTGCGCGGGGCGGTCGAGTTTCTTGTCGAGATCATGCCTGTCATGTTCATTCCCGCGGCGGCGGGGCTGATCGCCTCGCGGGATCGGTTCCGGGGGATGCCGGGTTCCGTGCGCGTCTTCGTGTCCGTATCGACGGCGCTTGTGTTCGGCGTCACGGGCAGGGTGGCCGACTTCTTGACGCGGGGCGGAAAATGAACGCCCTCTTTCTCGCGTCGCCGACGCCCGGTTTCGCGCTCGGCCTCGCGGCCTTTTTCGCGGAGAAGGCCGAGGAAATGGGCGAGGCCGAGGGCGCGTCAAGCGGCGTGGCGATCGTGACCGGCGGTTTGTTCACCGCCGCCGCGGCCGCGCTGTTCG
>CAZFNC010000082.1:0-7127 GCA_964520485.1 uncultured Synergistaceae bacterium
CGGGTTCTCAGCCCGGTAACAGGAGTTCGAATCTCCTAGAGAGTGCCATTTTTTTGTCTTTTTACGGACGGACATTTTAAAGAAGGCTTCCCTTCCGAACGCGCCTCGGCGCGCTTTTGAGAGGGGAGTTGTTTTTACGCGCCGTTCACTTCAGCGCAAGGTTCCCTTTTCCACCCTGCGAAATAAATAATTATACGTCAATAAAAGAGGCGTTATTGTGCGCATTTTATAATCTATTCCATTTATGATACTTATTTTCTTGCATTATGGCAAGTATTTTGATAGGATATTCCTCAGATTTTTGCGAAAGTCTCCTGCCTTTCGCGCGCGGCGCGCGTCAAAGGCGTCTTCTTGAGGGCGTCCGTAGGCGCGCCCGCGTGGGGGCGCGCCCGTTCTTATAAAAAGGGGGAATTGTTTTAATGAGCACCGATTTTGATCCGCTGTTTCGCAGGTATCCGTGCAGACGCTACCCGCTCTACGCCCGCAACGGCATGGTGGCCAGTTCCGCGCCGCAGGCTTCCGCCGCGGGGCTGGAAATCCTGCGCAAGGGCGGAAACGCCATGGAGGCCGCTGTCGCCACGGCCGCGGCGCTTACCGTGGTTGAACCGACCGCGAACGGCATCGGCTCCGACGCGTTCGCGATCATCTGGTCGGAGAAGGAGAAAAAGCTGTACGGCATCAACGGTTCCGGCCCCGCGCCGCTGATGAACACGCCGGAACGTCTCGCCGCCGACGGCAAGATCGTCAACGGACGCCTGCCCCAACGCGGCTGGGCGGCGATCGATGTTCCGGGCGCCGTGTCGTGCTGGGCGGCGATCATGGAGAAGTTTGGCTCTCTGCCGATGACGGAAGTTCTGGCTCCCGCGATCCGCTGCGCCGAAGAGGGTTATCCGATGGCGGCGGCACAGTCGCGCAGATGGCGCCGTCTCTTTGAAAGCTTCAAAAAGTCTCTCAAGGGACCGGAGTTCGCCGAGTGGTTCAAGACGTTCAATCCAGAAGGCCGCGCCTACGAAGCGGGCGAAATCGTGACGCTTCCCGCCCACGCCCGCACGCTCCGAGAGATCGCGGAAACGCGCGGCGAGTCGTTCTACCGAGGCGGGCTGGCTCAAAAGATCGACGCCGACAGCCGCGAGTTCGGCGGATATCTTCGCGCCGAGGATCTGGCGGCATACCGCGCGGAATGGGTGGAGCCGATCTCCGCGAATTATCACGGCTACACTGTCTGCGAACTTCCGCCCAACGACTCCGGACTGGTCGCGCTCATGGCGCTGAACATCCTCGACCGTTTCGACTTCAGCGAAAAAGAGAGCGCGGAGACGTATCACAAACAGATGGAGGCCATGAAGATGGCGTTCGCCGACGGACTGCGCTACATCTCGGATCCCGCCGACATGCCAGTTCCTCCGTCCTTCTTCCTGAGCGAGGAATACGGTAAAAAGCGCGCCGCCGAGATCACGGAGACGGCGCGGGGCTACAGCCACGTCGAGCCCAAAGCGAGCGGCACCGTGTACTTCTGCTGCGGAGATCGGGACGGCAACATGGTCTCGTTCATCCAGTCCAACTACATGGGCTTCGGTTCGGGCATCGTCGTCCGCGATACGGGCATCGCGCTGAACAACCGCGCCTACGACTTCTCGCTCGATCCGGCCTCTGTCAACTATCTGCGCGGCGGCAAGAAGACCTACCACACCATCATCCCCGCGTTCCTGATGAAGGACGGAGCCCCCGTCGGGCCGTTCGGCGTGATGGGCGGCTACATGCAGCCGCAAGGACACGTGCAGGTGGTGATGAACTACGTCGACTTCCGTCTCTCGCCCCAGCAGGCGCTCGACGCGCCGCGCTGGCAGTGGCTGAAGGACAAAAGTTTCACGGTGGAAGCGGGTTTCGACCCCGAGATCGTGAGCAGTCTCGTCGACCGCGGCCACGACATTCAGCTCAATTACGACCCCATCCCGTTCGGCAAGGGCGAGATGATCGTGCGTCTGCCAAACGGCGTGTACTGCGGCGGAACCGAATCGCGCTACGACGGGTGCATCACGCTCTATTAGGCGTACTCGCGCGCCCCGTGAGGAAAACGCGGACTCAATCTGTTTCATATTCTCAAAAAAGAGGTGTTCCAAGATGGTGTTCTCGAATCAATGGGAAGCGGCGTTTGCCGTGCTGCTGGTCTTCTTCCTGGGCGATCTTATCGGCGCCGTGACGAAGGCGAAGATCTCGTCCATGTTCGTCATCATGATGGGGTTCCTGCTCCTGTTCATGACGAAAATATACCCTGCCGACGTGATGAAGACATCGGGCTTTGCCTCGATCGCCCAACTCGGACAGTATTTCCTCCTGTTCAACATGGGGACGTCCGTCGACATTCCCACGCTTCGCAAGGAGTGGAGAACCGTCGTCTGCTCCGTGATCGGCATGCTCGTCGCCATCGCGGGATGCGTCCTCATCATCCCCGTGATCGGCAAAGAGTACGCTCTGGTCGCCGCCCCTGTCGTCAACGGCGGCATCGTCGCCACCAACGTGATGGTTCAGGCCGCCTCCGAAAAAGGACTGACCGTCGTCGCGGCGCTCGCCACGTTCGTCTTCGCCGTCCAGAAGTTCGTCGGCACCCTGCCGGCGTCCAACTTCGGGCTCTCCGTCGCCAACACGATGGTCAAGGAAATGCGCGCGCGCCATGCCGCCGACCCTGCTTACAGCTGGTACGCGGAGCAGAGCGGCGAGGCCGCCGGCGAAGAGAAGCCCCTCCTGTGGACGCGATTCCGCAAGTACTACACGTCGTTCATCTGCCTTGCTCTGGCCGCCGGCGCCATTCTGCTGTCATACTTCCTCGGCAAGCTCTGCAACGGCTGGATCAACATGTCGATCTGGTGCATGGTCCTCGGCATCCTCTGCTGCCAGTTCGGCATCGTCCCGAAGAACATCCTGCGCGATTTCGCCAAGGCAAATGGCTTCTTCTCGTTCCTCGCGCTCTGCACGATCATCCCGTCCCTTTCGAAGATCGACTGGTCGCAACTGCCTCAGATCGGCTTTAAGGCCGCCGTCATCTTCGTCGCAGTGACCGCCCTGCTGCTGGCGTTCTTCGCCCTGACTCCCGCGTGGAAAATCGTCGGAAGCCGCGGCCTCGCCATCGGCATCGCCATGTGCCAGATGATCGGCTACCCCGGCACCGAGCTGGTCGCCGAGGAGATCACCAACGCCGTCGCCCAGACGCCCGAGGAGCGCGATGCCGTCTCCACGAAGATACGCACGGCCTACGTCATCTCGGGGTTCACGTCCGTCACGATCCTTTCCGTCTTTATCGCGAGCGTCCTGGCAAAGTTGATGTAGTTCCCGAACGGAACACGGCAAAAAAAGAGCCGCCGGCACAAACGGGCCGACGGCTCTTTTACGTCCGACGTCCCGCGCGGCGAACGGCGGGGAACAAAAAAGGGCTGTTTCCCACGAAACAGCCCTCGATTTTTTTCAGTTCGGTTTCCAGATTTTACATGGTGGAGGTAGGGGGATTCGAACCCCCGACCTTTTGAATGCCATTCAAACGCTCTCCCAACTGAGCTATACCCCCACGACGACACGCACACCGCGCGACTTGAGAATCATAGCACGCGGGAAACGAAAATGCAAGGGGCAATCTGCTAAAATTTCGCGTCTCGCATTCAGCGCGCCGCGCAGCCGAGCGGACTCCCATGCGCCTTCGCGCCGGCGCCGTCTCCTCTCACATGAAGGGGCAGACCTCGCGGAGGAGACCCAGATGACCGTGGCACCCGAAACGCTCCGCTTACCGCTGCTTCCTTCCGGACCTGACGGGGTTCACGGTGTTCCGCCGCACGGGGCTGGGCCTCCCGCGCGAGGCCTGCACGTTTATTTTATCAAAATCCGCCGCGTTTGCAAGGGGCTGTCCGCGATTCCTTTCCCGCCCCCGCGACGGACTCAAAAGCCGCGTCTGATTCCCTCAAAAAACTTTTTCGGGCGATCTCCCGATTCTCCGCTTTACACGTCTTTCTCGCAGTGCTATTATAAAGTCTATAATTTTTATTCTTTTATTGAAAGGAGTCGTTTTTGTGGGGTACATCGGCATCGGCATCATCTCTCTGTTCAGTTTCATCGCCGTGAGCTTCATCTGTAACGTTCTGCTGAAGCGCAAGATGGGCGAGGCAATGATGTGGGGCGTGATCGTCCTGCTTCTCATCGGCACGTTCTTCGACGGCAAGAACCTGTGGGCGTCGGTGAAAGACATGACGCTTTACGCGGGCAAGCAGGAAGTCGTTTACGCGGGCATGGCGTTCGCGTTCATGTCCTACATGATGGAAAAGACGGGCATCGTCGGCCGTCTGGTGAACATCCTCAACGCCCTGCTGGGACGACTGCCCGGCGGCTCGGGATATGTCGCGACGTTCGGCTGCGCTCTGTTCGGCATGATCTCCGGCGTGGCGACCGCCAGCACGGCCGCGATCGGCACGGTAACGATCCCGTGGATGATCGAGAGCGGCTGGAGCCGAGAGCGCGCGGCGGCCATCGTCTCGGGCAACGGCGGACTGGGCAACATCTTCCCGCCCTCGTCGGTCATGCTCCTGTTCCTCGGCTTTGAGGTGGTCTCAAAGGAACTGAACGCGAGCCAGCTGTACGTCGGCCTGATGGGACTCGCCGCGATCGTGCTTGTCGTGCGCCTGTTCATCGTCTTCATCTTCGCGCGGCAGGAGGGGCTCAAAGCGGTGTCGGAGGATAAGATCATGCCGCTGGGCAAGGCCTTACGCGAGAACGGATCTTCGCTTGTCATCTTCCTCGGCGTCATCATCCCCATCCTGCTGACGATGGGGCCCGTGGGCGAATGGGTGAAAGGCGTGCTGGCCCCCACCAAGGGCGCATTCAAGTCCGTTTCCCTGATTTACTACATCCCGATCCTGATCACGTTCTTCACGATCATCGAGGGCTGGAAGTCGCTTCCTCATTCGCTTTCAGGCATCTGGAATCTGGTCGTCGGCGGCGTCAGCAAGTTCTACGACCTCGGCGCCCTGCTCTTCTTCGCGTTCTGCTCTTCGCGGCTCCTCACCAGACTGCACATGAGCGAGGAGTTCACGGCCATCTTCAAGTCCATGAGCGGGATGTCGCCGCTCGTCATCATCCTCACGATCTGCCTGATCATCACGGCCATGGTCGGACCGTTCAACTCCACGGCCACGACGACGGCCATGGGCGCCGTCTGTTTCTCCGCTTTCCGTTCGATCGGCCTGTCGCCCGTCACGTCGGCGGTCGCGTTCATCAACCTCGTCTCCAACCAGAGTTGCGTGCCGCCCAACTCAGGCCCGATCTACATCGCCGCCAGCATCGCTGGCGTGGATGACCCGACGAAAATTTTCAAGGATCTCGTGATGTACTACGCCATCCCTGAAGTGTTCATCGTCATCCTCGTCTGCCTCAAGATCATCCCGATCATCGGCCAATAGGAGGATGTGAAAATGAAAAACGCCGCTTACAAGTTCGCCTGTGCCGTTTTCGGCCTGACGCTGATCGCATTCTTCCTCATGGGATTCGCCGTCGTCTTTACTCAGATTTTCGGCATCTTCACGGGCAATTCGGCGATCGTCAAGCGCGTCGCCGACCTGCTTGTGGATCATTCGGTTTACCTGTCGACGGTTTCAGGTTTCGCCGGATATCTCGCGTACTACACCAAGCCGTCGAAAAAAAGCGCCTGATCCGCTCACAGCGCCATAACGCGCCGGATTTCCCCATCGCGGGGAAATCCGGCTTTTTGTCTGCCGCCGCGAGAGCGGCGAAAAAATTCCTTTAGAGCAAATAAACTCGGGCGCGCTTCCGGCCACATTCCGCTTGAAGCCGCGTTCCGGCGCGTCCGAGAGCGAACGCGCTGTCGCCCCCAGCGGATATGCGCGCCGCCCATCCGCGCCTCATATTCCGTCAGACGTTCAGGACCGAGCCGGACTTCCCGTCGACGCCCGCGGCCATCAGCAGCACGAGCCCCAGCAGCTGCACGGGCTTATACGCGCCGACGACATGCAACCTCTCGTCAAGGCTGTGGACGCGCGCGAAAACAGGTTTCTCGCCGGGACCCCACGCGCACCCCAGACACAGCGCGGGAATGCCGCGGTCGATCGCGATATTGGCGTTGGTGCTGCCGCCCACCTCCAAATGAGGCGGAACGTCCAGGGATTCTATGGCGAGCCACGCCGTCTCGACGAGCGGCGAATGGTCGTCCTGCGTGCCGCCGGGGATGTCGCAGATGATGCGCGAACTCACCGTGATCTCGTTCCTGCCCCATTTGGCCGATTCCTCGCGCGCCGCCGTTTCCGCCGCGTCGAAAATCGCCTTTTTGAGCGAAGCGAACTCCTCCGCCCCGTTGGAACGGAAGTTGACGATGAACGACGCCTCGGAAGTGATGGCGTGAGCGCTTGAGATGTTTCCCGCGTGGAAGTTCGAGACGGCGAACGTCGTCTTGGGAGTTTCGGGCACGTTGAAACAGGCGATCTTCGCCACCGCCCGAGCCGCCGCGTGCACAGGCTGCGCGATCGTGCCGAAAGCCGCGTAGGCGTGTCCGCCTTGGCCATGGAACGTGAACTCCCACGTCTGGTTCAGCGTCGCCTGATAACTGACATTACGCATATCGTCCCCGTCGATGCTGAGAGAGATCTGGATCTCGGGATGCTCGTCGAGGAAGTCTTTCATGCCGCCCAGCGCGCCCGTTCCCTCCTCCCGCGTCGTGCCCACGAAGTAGACGTCGCCCGCTGTCCTCACGTCGGCGGCGTCAAGCCCGCGCGCCAGCGAAAGCAGCATCGCCAGCGCCCGAGTGTCGTCGCTCACGCCCGGCGCGTACAGAAAGCCTTCGCGTTCCTCCACGCCCGTGACCGTGCCGAAAGGAAAGACCGTGTCGAGATGCCCCTCGACGAGCACCTTGGGGCCCGTCCCCGCGCCTCGCCGCAGACCGACGACGCAGCCGCCGGCGCCGATATGCACGTCCTCCAGCCCCAGATCTTTCAGCTTCCGCGCGAACGCCTCGGCGCGGCGCTCTTCGTGACGCGTGGGCGCCTCGATGAGCACTAGTTCCTTCAGTTCCTCGATCGACCTGCGCTCGTCGTCCCTGATGAAATCAAGGAGCCGACGAACCTCGTCGAGCTTGAGCA
>CAZFNC010000083.1:0-253 GCA_964520485.1 uncultured Synergistaceae bacterium
GTCCTGCATGTCGCGATAGTGCTTCTCAAGCGTGTCGCAGATCTTCAGGAACTGGCCGTACACCTCGGGCAGGGTGTCCTTCATCTTCTCGATGGGCATGGGGGTGCGCACGCCGGCGACGACGTCCTCGCCCTGTGCGTTCATCAGGAACTCGCCCATCAGTCCCTTGGCGCCCGTGGCGGGGTTGCGCGTGAAAGCCACGCCCGTGCCGGAAGTGTCGCCCATGTTGCCGAAAGCCATCATCTGCACGTTG
>CAZFNC010000083.1:275-7069 GCA_964520485.1 uncultured Synergistaceae bacterium
CCAGCTGTAGGGGATGTCGTGGTCCATGCGGTAGACGTTGGCGCGCGGATTGTCCCACGAGCGGAACACGGCCTCTATGGCCTCGAACAGCTGCTCGCGCGGATCGACAGGGAACGGCTTGCCCAGCTGTTTTTTGTACTCGTCCTTGAACTGCTCGGCCAGCGTGTGCAGGTCGTCCGCGGTCAGTTCGACGTCGTACTTGACGCCCTTGGCCTCCTTGAGCTGGTCGATGAGCTTCTCAAAGTACTTCTTGCCCACGCCCATGACCACGTCGGAGAACATCTGGATGAAACGGCGGTAGCAGTCCCACGCCCAGCGGGGGTTGCCGGACTTGCGGGCGATGGTCTCCACGACGTCCTCGTTGAGCCCCAGGTTGAGAATGGTGTCCATCATGCCGGGCATCGAGGCGCGAGCCCCTGAACGAACCGACACGAGCAGGGGGTTCTCCGTGTCGCCGAACTTGCGGCCCGTGATCCCCTCCATCTTGCCGACGTACTCCATGATCTCGGCGCGGATGCCGTCGCTGATCTTCCTGCCGTCGTCGTAATACTTGGTGCAGGCCTCTGTGGTGATGGTGAAGCCCTGCGGAACGGGCAGGCCGATCCGCGTCATCTCGGCAAGGTTGGCCCCCTTGCCGCCGAGGAGCTCGCGCATTTGCGCGTTGCCCTCGCTGAACAGATAAACGTATTTCGTCATGCAATAACCTCCTGACGTGAAATTGATGAGCCGTTTTATCATATAAAACGAGTCTTTTTTTCGCACTTCCTGCGAAGCATTCCTGTCACGCGCGAAAGGGAATCAGAGCACCATAATTTTTCGGCGTGCCTTTGAATTATATTTCCAATCGGGCTGCTTGTCAAATTTCACGGAGAAAGCGGCCCCGCCGCCTCCGCCGGGGAAAGGCGGGACGCGTCGGAGGAAACGGCGCGCTTTGAGATCCCGTCGCGCCCTTCGCGTCGGCTTTCGCGCGTTCCGCGTCGCCGCGGCGTTCGCTACAACGCTTTTTGCGAGAGATGCGCCTTGAAGTTGTAAATCGGTTTGATGATCTTGACCACATCGACAGTGTCGGAAATATTGTCAAGGATGTCCCGCGTCGGCTTATAGGCCATGGGGCTTTCGTCGATGGTCGATTCGTCGACGGACGTGCTGTAAACCCCTTCCATCTGTTTCCTGAACTCGCCCATGTTCAGCTTCCTGCGGGCTGTCTCCCTGCTCATCAGACGTCCCGCGCCGTGCGGGGCCGAACAGTTCCAGTCGTCGTTGCCTTTGCCTGTGCAGATGAGCGAGCCGTCGCGCATGTTCATCGGAATCAGTAGCTTTTCGCCCGCTCTCGCGGAAACCGCGCCTTTTCGCAGGATCATGGCGTCGGTGTCGATGTAGTTGTGGATCGTCGTGAACCGTTCCACGGCGTTCAGTCCCAGCCCCCCGAGGATTTCATCCATCATCGCCCTGCGGTTGATGACCGCGAACTTCTGGACGATGCGCATATCATGGAGATACTGCCGGAACGTGTCGCCCGATATATACGCCAAGTCTTTGGGGACGTCGCAGTGTCTGCTCTTTTTAAGCTCGGCGATAGCCTGCTGGATCTCTTTCTGCCGTCCTTCCGCTTTGAGGCGTTCGATCAGCCGCCTCACGTCTTCACGGGACGCGGAATTCAGCGACAGATATCCTTCGTTCTGGTAATATTCCGCCGTCTCGACGCCGAGATGCCTGCTGCCCGAGTGGACGACGATATAGATGTTCCCGTCGTCGTCGCGGTCGGCTTCGATGAAGTGGTTCCCGCCGCCCAGGGTTCCGACGCTGAGCAGCGCCCTTTTGGCGCGGATCTTGCCGCGGCAGTATAGCTTTTCAAGTTCCGCCTGCCCTGCGTACCCGTGAGGCGTTTCCCTGATGTCAAAGCCCGAGGGGATTCTTGAAGAGATCAGCCGGTCCAGCTTTTCGAGGTCGATGTCGCGCTCCGCGATCCGTACCGTCTCCATCCCGCAGCCGATATCGACGCCGACGATGTTGGGGACGATTTTGTCCGTGACCGTCATGGTCGTCCCGATCGTGCAGCCTGCCCCGGCGTGGATGTCGGGCATCAGGCGGATTTTGCTCCCTGCGGCAAATTCCTGATCGCACAGGAGTTGAATCTGTCCTATGGACATTTCGTCGACGACGTCGGTAAATATTTTAGCCGTATTATATTTCCCGCGTATTTCCATCATGGGAGATCGCCTCTTTTCCGAATATATCTTCAAGCTGCCGGGCGGGGCCGGCGGACGCGAGAACCTTTCGTTCGCGCCGTGAGTATAGCACGTTTCCATAAAATATGCGCGGGCGGCGACGCCAATCCCCCTCGGGCGAGGGTTTGTCATAGAATTTTGCTTTGGATAGGAAACGAATTCTGTGATAAAATAAAAAAATCGGACGCCGCCCGAACAAGCCGGTTGAAAATCCCGCGCAGCGCGGGCGCGCGGATCAACGCGCCGCGCGCGGTTTTGTCCCGTTCGAGGGCGCGGCGTTTTTCGGCCGCGCATCGCGCCTTGACGTCAACGGAGTTGTGTCCGGAGGCTTTTTTTGAGAGCCTTTTTCAGCGAGAAAAACGTATCGGAGGGAGAGCATGAAGAACAAACCTTCTTTCGCGTGGACAAAGATGGCGCTTGGTATCGCCCTGATCGTCGCCGTGTGTTTCGGCATAGAGGTGTTTCGCAGGCGAGGCGCGCTGGCTCCCGAGCCGGAAGAGATCATCCGCCCCGTGCGCACGGCGCTTCTCGATCCCGACGCGGCGCTTGACGTGCGGAGATATTTCGGCAGCGTTCAGGGCGCGCAGCGGGTGAACCTGTCGTTCCGCGTCCCGGGGACGCTGCAGAAGCTGTCCGCCGACAAGGGCGCGTGGATGAAGAAGGGCGACCTGCTCGCGACTCTCGACCCGCGCGACTTCCGCACGAGCCTCGATCGGGCCCAGGGAGTTCTGGCCCAGGCGCGCGCGCAGTACAACGAAGCGAACGCCAACTTCAAGCGCTATGAAGAGCTGTACAGCCAGAAAGTTATCGCCGCCGCTGAATACGACGCGTATAAGGCGAAACTGAACGTGACGCGTTCCGCTGTGAGCCAGGCGGAGGCGAGCGTCTCGGCCGCGCGCGACGCCCTGCGCGATACGGAACTGCGCGCGCCCTTCGACGGCGTGGTCGCCGACAGGATGGTCGAGAACTTCCAAGACGTGACGGCGAAGCAGCCGGTCATCAGCTTCCAGGACGTTTCCATGCTGGAAATCGTCTTCAACGTGCCCGAACAGGACGTGCTCCTCGCGCCCGTGCCCGCACGGGCCGATATGAAACAGCTGACTGAAATGAGCTCTTCGTTCAGGATGACGGCGCACTTCGACGCCATCCCCGACAGGCCGTTTCCCGTGAAGATGAAGGAGTTCGGCGCGCGCGCCGACGCGAACACGAAGACCTATCCCGTCACGGTGACGATGCCCCAGCCCGACGGTGCCCGCGTGCTCCCCGGCATGTCGGTGACGGTGGCGGTGGACTTCTCAGGCAGCGCCGACGGGGACACGTTCCTCGTGCCCGAATCGGCCATACTCGACGGCGACGACGCCGAAGGCGCGACGAATTCAGTCTGGATCTGCCGCGACGGTTCCGTGACGCTCGTCCCCGTGATCGTCAGGGGAGGGCGGGACGGCATGGTTGAGATCAGTTCTCCGAGCCTGACTGCCGGAGTGCGTGTCGTCACCGCGGGAGTGCATTTCCTGCGCGAAGGGCAGAAAGTGCGTCTTCAAAAGGAAGGTGAACGCTGATGAGTATCGCGCGGGCCAGCATACAGCGCCGAGTCATCGTGCTCTTTCTCAGCGCGCTGACCGCCCTGGCGGGCGTGTCGGCCTATTTCAGTATCGGCAAGCTGGAGGACCCTACGTTTACGATCAAGACGGCGGTCGTCACGGCCGTCTACCCTGGCGCGACCGCCGCTGAAGTGCAGAACGAGGTCACCAGCCGCATCGAAGACGCCGTCCAGGCCATGGGAGAGATCAAGCGCATCCGCTCGCACAACATGGCGGGCAAGGCGCTGATCTACGTCGATATCAAGGATAAATACACGTCGTCAGAGCTGCCGCAGGTGTGGAACGTGCTGCGCCAGAAGCTTTACGACCTTCAGCCCAACATGCCGCAGGGCAGCACGATCCTCATCGACAACGACTTCGGCGACGTGTACGGGCAGTATTACGCTCTCATCGGCGACGGCTACACGATGAAGGATCTGTGGGACTACGCCGATTTCCTGAAGAAACAGATCGTCCTCGTGCCCAACGTGGCGCGCGTCAAAATCATCGGCGAGCAGCAGGAGTGCATCTACGTCGAATTCTCGACCAACCGCCTGTCCTCGCTGGGGCTTTCGCCGCAGGCCATCTTCCAGGTGCTCAACCAGCAGAACACGCTTTCGGCCATCGGCAGCACGACGATGGGGAACAGGTACGTGCGCGTGTCGCCCACAAGCGCCATCTCCTCGGTGGACGACATCGCCGACCTTGTCATCGGCGGTTCGGGCGACAAACTAATCCGTTTGCGCGAAGTGGCGACTGTGCGCCGCGACTACATTGATCCGCAGACGTTCATGCTGCGCTTCAACGGCCGCCCCGCGCTGGGACTCGGCATCGCCACGGTGCCCGGCGGCAACGTCGTCGAGATGGGGGAGGCCGTGTCCAAACGTCTGCGCGAGATTGAGATACACCGCCCCATCGGCATGGAGCTGGAAGAGATTTACATGCAGTCCGACCAGGTGACGAAGGCCATCAACGACTTCATCATCAACCTCATCGAGTCGCTGGCCGTCGTCGTGGGCGTGCTGCTCGTCTTCATGGGGCTGAGGACGGGGCTGCTGATCGGGCTGGTGCTCCTGCTGACCGTGGCGGGCACGTTCGCGATCATGAACTACTGCGGCATCTTCCTCCAGACCGTGTCGCTCGCGGCGCTCATCATCGCTCTCGGCTCGCTGGTTGACAACGCCATCGTCGTATCCGAGGGCATGCTGGTCGGCGTGGAGCGCGGCCAGACGATCGAGGACGCCGCCGACGAGTCGGTCGAGGGCACCAAATGGGCCATGCTGGGAGGCACGTTCATCGCCGTGCTGGCGTTCGCGCCCATCGGCCTGTCGACGGACCAGACGGGCGAGTTCTGCCGTTCTCTGTTCCAGGTGGTCGCCATTTCCATGATGTTCAGCTGGCTGATGGCGCTTACGGCGACGCCCGTGTTCGGCACGTTCATGCTCAAGCCCGGCAAGGCCGAATCCGACCCGTACAACAAGCCGCTGTTCCGAGCCTACCGCGCCCTGCTTGAGGGGTGCCTGCGCCATCCTCTGCTGACGATGGGCGTCACGGCCGGCATGTTCGCGCTGTCGCTGTTCGGTTTCAGGTTCGTCGACTCGTCGTTCTTCCCCGACGCCAACACCGCCTATTTCATAGTGGAACTGTGGGGGGAAGAAGGGTGCTCGCTGAACTCCCAGCGCGACTCGACCGTCAACCTGGAGCAGTACCTGCGCGACATGCCCGAGGTGAAAAACGTCACCGACTTCATCGGCGGAGGCTCGCTGCGTTTCATGCTCACGTATTCGCCGCCCGACCCGGACACCGCCTTCACGCAGCTGCTCGTGCAGGTGAAGGACCCCGCCGACACGCGCACGATCCTACAGAAGACGCAGGCGTACATCGAAGAGAAGATGCCCGGTTACGAGGGCAACTGCAAGCCGTTCTCCAAGGGCAGCGGCATGACTCCCAAGATCGAGGCCCGTTTCTACGGCGACGACTCGGCCACGCTGCGCGATCTGGCGCAAAAGGCCAAGGCCATCATGGAAGCCGACCCGGCGCACCAGTTCGTGCGCATGGACTGGAGGACGCCGGTGGAGGTCATCAGACCGCAGTTGCTCAAAGACCAGATGCGCAACCTGGGCCTGACCCGCCCCGCCGTGAACCAGGACATCCTCATCGCCACTACGGGGCTGAGCATCGGTGCCTACCGCGACGGCGACAAGACCCTGCCCATTCTGGCGGTGGTCGTGCCTGCCGAGAGAAGCCGCATGGACAGACTCAAGTCCTTCCCCGTCTGGGCGCCGGCGGCGAACGCTTCTGTGCCGCTCGGCACCGTGATCTCGAAGATGAACGTGGGGTTCGAGGACAACATTATCATGTCCCGCAACCGTTCGCGCGTGCTCACGGTCGCCTCGGAAGTGAAGCTCGGCCAGAACGCCGACGCTATGCGCCGACGCATCGTGGACGCCGTCGAGGCCATTCCCCTGCCTGTCGGCTACTCACTGGAGTGGGGCGGCGAATTCGAGCAGTCGAGCGACGCCGTGGGAGGCATGAAGGTCGCTTTCGCGCCCGCGCTCGTGCTCATGTTCACCGTGATGGTCTTCCTGTTCAACGGGTTTAAGCAGCCGATCATCATCTTCTGCGCCCTGCCGCTGATCCTCATCGGCGTCGTGATGGGACTGCTCGGCGCGAACATGTCCTTGAGCTTCCTGGCCATCGTCGGCCTGCTCAGTCTCGTGGGAATGCTGGCGAAGAACTCCATCGTCCTGCTCGACCAGGTCAGCGCCGATTTTGAAGCCGGAAAGGACCGCTACACTTCCATCGTGGACGACGCCGTGGGCCGTCTGCGTCCCGTCAGCATGTCGGCCGTCACCACCGTGCTCGGCATGGCGCCGCTGGTTCCCGACCTGATGTTCGGCCCCATGGCCGTGACGATCATGGCGGGGCTGACGGTGAGCACCGTGCTGACGCTGATCGTCATTCCCGTGGCGACGGAGATCGTCTA
>CAZFNC010000084.1:0-7027 GCA_964520485.1 uncultured Synergistaceae bacterium
CCGCCTCCCTCGCTCGGGAAGCGGCGGCGGCCGTCGTATGGACGCGAGTTTTCTTGCCGTCGCGCAGGGGTTTGTGCGCGGGCCGGCATAGCGCGTCCTACCCGCCCAGGTACGCCCTTCTCACGGCGGGCGAGGCGAGGAGCTCGCGCCCCGTCCCCTGCGCGGCGATGCGGCCCGTCTCCATCACGTAGCCCCTGTCCGCGACCGAGAGCGCCATGCGCGCGTTCTGCTCCACCAGCAGGATCGTCGCTCCCCTGCGGTGCAGGTCGGCGATGATCTCGAAGATCTCGTCCACGAGAATCGGCGCCAGCCCCATCGAAGGCTCGTCGAGCATTAAAAGCTTCGGACGGCTCATCAGCCCTCTCCCGATCGCGAGCATCTGCTGCTCGCCGCCGGAGAGCGTCCCCGCGATCTGGTTCCGCCGCTCCCCGAGCCTCGGGAAAAGCTCGTAGACCCCCGCGATGTCCTCCTCAAGCGCGGCGCGCCCGCGCGAAAGCTGAGTGTACGCGCCCATCTCGAGGTTCTCGCGCACGCTCATCTGAAGGAAAATTCTCCGCCCCTCGGGAACCTGCGCGACGCCCATCGAGACGATCGTGTGCGGCGGCGTTCTCGTCAGGTCGCGTCCCGCGAAGCTGATTTTCCCCTCGCGCGGCCTCAGCAGCCCCGAGACCGCGTTCAGCGTCGTCGATTTGCCCGCCCCGTTCGCGCCGATGAGCGACACGATCTCGCCCTCGTTCACCTCGAACGAAACCCCCTTGATCGCGTGGATGCTCCCGTAGTACACGTGAGCGTTATCGACCTTCAGCAGCGGCCCGTTCATCGGTCCTCCTCCTTCTGGCGCCCAAGGTACGCCTCGACGACGGCGGGATTGTTCCTGATGTCCTCGGGCGTGCCCTTGGCGATCACGCGCCCGAAGTTGAGCACGCAGATGCCCTCGCACAGGTTCATGACGAGATTCATGTCGTGCTCGATGAGCATGATGGCGATCGGGAACAGGTCGTGCACCCGCCGGATGCTGTCCGCGAGCTCCATCGTCTCCGAGGGGTTCATGCCGGCCGCCGGCTCGTCGAGCAGCAGCAGCGAAGGATACGTCGCGAGAGCGCGCACGATCTCCAGCCGCCTCTGCGCGCCGTAGGGGAGCGAGCCGGCCGGGAGCGACGCCACGCCCTCCATGTCGAAGATGGACAGGAGCTTCAGCGCGCGCCTGTGAGCGCTCACCTCCCAGCGCCGCCACGCGGGCAGACGCAGGATCGCGCTGAACATGCCGTAGTGCGTGTCGTTCGTCATCGCGGCTTTCACGTTGTCGGCGACGCTCAGGTTCTTGAACAGACGGATGTTCTGGAACGTCCGCGCGATCCCCAGCCTGTTCACCTGCACGGGCGTCATGCCCGCCGTGTCCTGCCCGTCGAGCAGGATCGAGCCGGACGTGGGACTGTATACTTTCGTGAGCATGTTGAACACAGTCGTCTTGCCCGCGCCGTTGGGCCCGATCAGCCCCGCGATCTCCGTGCGCCCGATCGTGAGGTCGAAGTTCTCCACGATCCTCAGCCCGCCGATCGTCAGGCCGAGATTGACACATTCGAGAATGGGCCGCCTCCCCGCGTCGCGTTCGGGCACGAGCGCCCGCGAGGGAAGAGGGACGAGTTTAGTCGCCATGGTCTTTCCTCCCCTCGGAACGGACTTTCAGGCGCGCCAAAAACGAACGCGCGCCCGCGCTGTTCTTGCCGAGCATGATCGAGATCAGCAGCACCGCGTAGAGCAGCATGCGGTAGTCAGCGAACCCCCTCAGCTTTTCTGGAAGCACCGTCAGCGCCGCCGCCGCCGCGAGCGAACCGGGAATGTTGCCCTGCCCGCCGAGCACGACGAACACCAGCACGAGAATCGAAGTGTTGAAGTCGAACTTGTTCGCGACGACGGTGGAGAAGTTCAGCCCGAAGAGACACCCCGCCGCGCCCGCCAGCGCCGCCGACGTGACGAACGCGATCATCTTGTAGCGCGTGGCGTCGATGCCCACGCTCTCGGCGGCGATGCGGTCGTCGCGGATCGCCATGAACGCGCGCCCGTAGCGGCTGTTCACGAGGTTGAACACCACGACGAGCGCGATCATCACGAGCGCGAACCCCGCGCCGAACGACGCGATCTTGCGGATGCCGCCGATCCCCATCGGCCCGTTGACGATCATGCGCCCGCCCTTCATGAGCCCCGTCGTGTCGGAGATCATCGAGAAGTGCAGCCCCGCCTTGTCCAGGCCGAGGTACATGTTGTTGAACACGCTCTTGATGATCTCGCCGAACGCCAGAGTGACGATGGCGAGGTAGTCGCCGCGCAGACGGAGCACGGGAATCCCGATCAGGAACCCCGCCGTTCCCGCCGCGGCCGCGCCGGCGCTCATCGAAAGCGCCAGACGCAGAGGCGCCGCAGGGACGGCCCCTTGGAGCAGGAAAGCGCACGTCACGCCGAAGAACGCGCCGACGGACATAAATCCCGCGTGCCCGAGAGAAAGCTCGCCGAGCACGCCGACCACGAGGTTCAGCGAGACCGCCATCGCCATGTAGGCGCAGATGGGAACGAGCATCCCGCGCATCGACGCCGAGAGCGCCCGCGTCGAGACCATCGTCTGAAGCGCGATGAAGGCGAGAGTCACGCACGCGTAAGTGCCCCACATCACGCGGAATTCCGAGCGCTTGAGGTTGACGAGACGTTTCATGCTACACCTTCTCCTGCACGCGCGCGCCGAGCAGCCCCGCGGGACGCACGAGAAGCACCGCGATGAGCACCGAGAACACCACGGCGTCCGCCAGCTGAGTCGAGATGTACGCCTTCACGAAGATCTCGATCACGCCGAGCAGCAGCCCGCCGAGCAGAGCGCCGGGAATGGAGCCGATGCCGCCGAACACCGCCGCCGTGAACGCCTTGATCCCCGGCAGGGAGCCCGTCGTCGGCGTCAAAGTCGGGTAGGCCGAGCAGAGCAGCGCGCCCGCGAGCGCGGCCAGCCCCGAGCCGATCGCGAACGTCGCGGAGATCGTCGCGTTCACGTTCACGCCCATCAGCTGCGCCGCCGCCTTGTCCTCCGAGCAGGCGCGCATCGCCCGCCCGAGACGCGTGTGCGCGACGAACCACGAAAGGACCGTCATGACGGCGACGCACGAGCAGATCGTCAGAACCGTCACGTGCGACACGGCCAGACGCCCGTCGAAGAGGAGAATCACGCCGCGCCCCACCACCGAGGGGAACACTTTCGGGTTGCTCGTCCAGAGCAGCAGCGCCGCGTTCTGCAAAAAATAGCTCACTCCGATGGCCGTGATGAGCACCGCCAGGGACGGAGCGGAGCGCAGAGGCTTGTAGGCCAGCTTTTCGACCGTCACGCCGAGAAGCGTGCAGGCCGCCGCCGCGACGGCGACGCCGAGAAAAGGCGGCAGGCCGAAACGGTAGATCGCGTAGAAGCACACGTAGCCGCCGACCATGATCACGTCCCCGTGGGCGAAGTTGAGCATCTTGGCGATGCCGTACACCATCGTGTACCCCAGGGCGATGATCGCGTAGATGCTCCCCAGGCTGATCCCGCCGATGAGATAGTTGAGAAACGTCATGAAAAAACACCTCGGTGCAGTTCCGAAACAGGAAAAAACGCGGGCGCGGCGCTGGGCGCGGCCCGCCGTCAAAGAAAAAAGGAGCGCTGGCGCGCTCCCTTTCGCGAAAGCGAAAAAACTAGTCCATGCCGACGTAAGCGCCGTTCTTGATGATCATGCCCTTGGGGTCCTTGGAGACCTGCCCGCTCTTGTTCCACGTCATGTTCACGCCCGTCAGGCCGCTGAACGTCATCGTCGTGAACTGCTTGATCATCAGGTCGTTCAGCTCCTCGGCGTCCATGTCGGGAGAGGCTTTCGCCGCCGCGAGCGCCTGGGCGTAGGCGTACACGCAGTCGTACCCGTCGGCCGCGAACTGGTTGGGAATCTCGCCGAAACGCTTCTTGTACTCGGCGACGAAAGCGGCCGTCTTCGGGTCGGCGGAGTCGGCGTTGAACGGCGTCAGCAGCATGACGCCCTCGGCGAGCGCCTTGTTGAAGCCCTCCATCGTCAGGATGCCGTCCATGCCGTCCACGCCGAACCACTTGGGAGCGTATCCCATGGCCGCGGCCTGGGCGAAGATCAGGGAGGCGGGCTGGTAGTACATCGGCAGGAACACAAGCTCAGCGCCCTTGTCGCGCGCTTCCGTCAGCTGAACCGAGAAATCCGTGTCGTTGCCGTCGGCGAACGTCGTGTCGCTCACCACTTCAAGCCCGTCGGCGGCCGCCCGCTCGACGAACGTGTCGCGGATGCCCTTGGAGTACACGTCGTCGTTCTTCCAGATCACGGCCACCTTTTTGGCGAGCCCCTTCGACGAGATGTACTGGGCCGAGGCCCTCCCCTGGTTCGGGTCGACGAAGCACATCTGGAACACGTTGTCCTTGCCCTCCGTCACGGCCAGCGACGAAGCCGACGGCGTGAGCGCGAAGATGCGGTCGGAGAAACTCTCCGCCGCCACGGCCTCGCACGGCTTCGACGTGACCGCGCCGAGGGACACCTGCATGCCCCAGTCGCGCAGGGCGTTGTACGCGTTCACGGCCTTTTCGGCGTCGTGCGTGTCGTCCTCGTACTTCACTTCAACCTTGATCGCGCCCGCCGCGTTGATCTCGTCGGCCGCCAGCTGCGCGCCGTTTTTCGCGGCGTTGCCGTAGATGGCCGCGCCGCCCGTGAGCGGGCCCGTGCCGCCGATCTTGAACGCGTCCGCCGCGAAGGCGCCCGTGGCGAGCGCGGCGCACAGAAGCGCCGCCGTGAAAAGCTTTCTGTTCATGTGCAAAACTCCCTTTCGCCGGTGATTTTTCGCGCGCAGGGGCGGTTTTTCCCGGCCCGTTCGCGCATTTAAAACGTGAGTATACGCGAGAAGGACGGAAAAGACAACGCCTTTTCCGTTTTTGTTCAGTTTTATCGATTAAGAAATGTTTTTTCAATTTTGAATTTTCTCAACTGCCGCCGCGCCGCGCTCCCGCGGCGTGAGGGTGATTTTTAACTTGTTATCCGTTTTCTTTGCGTCCGCGCGCCCCAAACGCCGTCCCGCCGCGCTTTTTTTCTGCTATAATCCGTCATCCGCGCCCTCCCGCGCCGCGAAAGGCCGCCCGAAAGCGCCTTTCCGCGCCGCCGCCGGCGGGCGCGCGATCTCATGCGGAACAAGGTGATATTGATATGTTCATAAAACAGGAACGCAGCCGCGCCATGATCGAGGGCGTGATCTGGAAAGAGCTGCTGATCTTCTTCTTCCCGATCATGCTGGGCACCGTCTTTCAGCAGCTGTACAACACCGTCGACGCGATCGTCGTGGGACGCTTCGCCGGCAAGGTGGCGCTGGCGGCCGTGGGCGGGCCGACGAGCTATCTGATCAACCTGCTCGTCAACTTCTTCGTGGGCGTCACGTCGGGAGCGACCGTGGTCATCGCCCAGTTTTTCGGCATGGAGGACGCAGGGCGCACGTCGCGCGCCCTCCACACGTCCATGGCGCTCGCCGTTTTCGCGGGCGCGGCGCTTTCCGTCGCGGGCGTCGCCCTGGCCGCCCCCGCGCTGAGGGCCATGAACACGCCGCCCGAGATCATGCCCGCGGCCGCGGCGTACCTGCGCGTGTTCTACGGCGGACTGCTGTTCTCGTTCGTGTACAACATGGGCTCCGCTGTGCTGCGCGCCAAGGGCGACTCAGGACGTCCCTTCTGTATGCTCGTGGCCGCGACGTTCGTCAACATCGCGGGAGACCTCCTGCTCGTCGTCGGATTCGGCATGGGCGTGAGCGGCGCCGCGTGGGCCACCGTCTTCTCCCAGCTCGTCAGCGCCGCCGGCGTCGTCTTCTTCCTCCTCCGCGAGCGGGACGGCTTCCGCCTCGACCCGAGGCGCATGTGGACGTTCGACTGGCTGATCCTGCGCAACATCGTGCGCATCGGCGTGCCCTCCGGCGTCCAGGCCATGCTCTTTTCCTTCTCCAATATCTTCATCCAGTCCACCATCAACGGCTTCGGCGTCGATACCGTGGCCGCGTGGGCGACCTACGGCAAGATCGACCACCTCTACTGGATGATCCTCACCGCGCTGGGCGTGTCCGTCTCCACCGTGGCGGGACAGAACTTCGGCGCGCGCAAGTATCCCCGCGTGATGACCGCCGTGCGCGTGACGCTGCTGTACTCCCTGCTGGCGTCGCTGCTGTTCGGCTTCGGACAGGCGTTTTTCGTCGAGCCGCTGTACCGCGTCTTCACGGACGACGCCGCCGTCATTTCCATCGGCGCCGAACTGGTCTGGCTGATGTCGCCGTACTATTTCCTGTACGTCCCCGTCGTCTGCTTCGCCGGGGGCATGCGCGGCGTCGGCGACTCGCTCGTGCCCACGGCGGCCACGGCGGCCGGCATCTGCGGCCTGAGGCTGTTCTGGCTGTGGTGCGTCATGCCGTTCCGTCCCTCGTGGCGCCTGCTGGCCGTCGGCTATCCCGTCAGCTGGGGCGTCACGTCGCTGTTCTTCCTGATCTACCACCTGAAAGGGCGCTGGCTGGAGCGCAGCATCGCCCGCGCGGGACACCGGCCCGTTTGAGAAAGACGGCCCGCGCCCCGTCCCGCCTTGCCCCGCCCCGCGTTTTCCGTGCGCGGCGGGGCGTTTTTTTTGAGAAAAAGCCGTTTCCCGCGAAAAACGGCGCCATTTTTTGGGCACTTTTAAAAACTGCACATTGTTTTTGCCCCGCCTCCTGTTGTATTTTGTTCGCACGGGGGAGAACCCCCGTCGGAAAAGCGTTTTATGGGCCGCCTCGGGCGGAACGCACTTTCATAAAACACCCTTTTCCCACCCCGAACGGAGCGTGACGCGCTGAGGAAAGCGCGGGAGCGGGCGACAGCGAGGAAACGTGGAAACTCCTGGGACGCGCGCTTTCAAGCCCGCCGAAGAGCGCACGCCGGCGCGAGGGGAAGGGGAACGCCGTCATGCGACGGCGAACATCGCGTTTTTTTACAGGAGGTTCTTCA
>CAZFNC010000085.1:0-6916 GCA_964520485.1 uncultured Synergistaceae bacterium
GCTATCAGTACACGCCGAACCTCGCTTTCTACCTCGACTACACCGACTTCGACGGCAAGATGAGTGCCAGCGGCTGGGTTGATACCAACTACGACAACAAGATGGTTCGCTTCCGCACGTTCCTGAACTTCTAGTCGAAGCCCTGCGCGTCGGGATTTCAGAACAGAATGGGTGGAGCCTTTCACGGCTCCGCCCGTTTTTGCGGCGAAAAACGCGTATGACAGTTCCGTAAAAGTGTCATATACGCGCGGGCGCGCGAATAGCCGCCGCGCCGCCGCTCTTCTCGCGTCCGCCGTCCGCCGTTTTTTTTTGCCGGCGCGCCCCCCCGCTGGGCGGCGCGCCGGTCCGTCCGGCCGCGCCATTGGGCCGTATTTTTTGGAAAGGAAGGAACGTCCATGACCGATACTCTTGACCGTCTGTACGACACGTTCGTCGACCTGCTCGCGCGGGACGAGAGCAAGCTGACCGTGAGGAACATCGCCAAGCTCAGCGGCGCGAGCCGCAACACGTTTTACTACCACTTTGACAGCATCGAGACTCTGGCCGCGAAGGTGGCCGACGGCTGGCTCGAGGGCGACTGCGAGCCGGGGACGTCGCTGCACGGCTGCGTCCGGCCGCTGCTGGAGCGCTGCCTTGAACACCGCGCCGAGGTGCTGCGGCTGTTCCGCTCGCACTACCGCCACGTGCTGACGGAGCGCGCGCACGTCCGTCTGCGTGACCGTCTGACGGCGTTCCTGCGCGGCCGTCTGGAGGGCCGCCTGCCGCCGGACGAGACGTCGGACGAGATCCTGCTTTACGACCACATCATGACGGGATTCTTCTCGCATTGGCTCGACAAGAACATGTCTTACGACATGCGCAGGTTCACGGCGCCCCTCGACCGCGATTTCGACGCCCTCTACCCGCCGAGAAGCTGACGCCTCCGCGCCCCGCGCTTTCTCCTCGCGCCGGAGGGGATCGCCCCGCCGCGCGCGCGGCGCCTGTCGGCCGTTCCCCGCGCCTCGCGTTTTGCCTCGGGCGTCCGCGCCCCGCGCGGGACAAAACCGGCCGCCCCCGCTAAAGGGGACGGCCGGCCGTCGTATGTTGATGTCCGCGCGGCGCTTTTCGCCGCTTACGCGTCAAAGACGGCGGAGCACTTTTTGAGCAGATCGGTGATCGGCAGGTGCTGCGGACAGGTCTTCTCGCACGCGCGGCAGACGACGCAGTCGCGGGCCTTGCCGCGCCCGTTCGTGCGGAAAGCGTAGTTGGCTTTCGCCGTCTCGAGCCTGTCGTACATTATCACGGTGTTCATGGACGCGAAAATCTGCGGGATGGGGATGCGCTTCGGGCACCCGCCCGTGCAGTAGTGGCACGCCGTGCAGGGAATGGAGTCGATCTTCGCCAGTTCCGCCTGCGCGCGGGCGATCGCGCCGCGTTCCGCGTCCGTGAGCGGTTTGAAGTCCTTCATGTACGAAAGGTTGTCGCGCATCTGCTCCGCGTTTGACATGCCGCTGAGCACGGTCATCACGCCGTCCAGCGACGCGGCGAAGCGGATGGCCCACGACGCGGGCGAGGCGGCCGGGTCGGCCTGCGCGAGAGGCTTCGCCGCGGCCTCCGGCGGCGAGGCGAGGATGCCGCCCTTCACCGGCTCCATGACGACGACAGGCTTGCCGTGGGCGCGCGCGACCTCGTAGTTCGCCCGCGAGTAGATCGAGGGGCTTTCCCAGTCGGCGTAGTTGATCTGAAGCTGCACGAACTCAACCTCGGGGTGCTCGTTCAGCAGCCTGTCGAGCAGCTCGGGCGTGGCGTGGAACGAGAACCCGAGATGTCGGATCAGCCCCTTCGCCTTTTGTTCCTTGGCGAAGTCCCAGATGCCGTACGCGTCGTACTTGCCCACGGTCTCGTACTGGAGCGCGTGGAGCAGGTAGAAGTCGAAGTACCCCGCGCCCGTTCGCTCGAGGCTCGTGAAAAACTGCGCCTTGGCGCTCTCCTCGCCGTCGCACATCAGCCACGCGTTCAGCTTGGTGGCCAGCAGGAACGACCCGCGGGGATAGCGGTCGACGAGAGCGGCCTTGGCGGCCCGCTCCGACGCTCCCGCGTCGTAGACGAACGCCGTGTCGAAATACCTCATGCCCGCTTTCATGAACAGGTCGGTCATCGTCTTGACCTGTTCGACGTCGATCTCCCCGCCCTCAAGCTTGGGCAGGCGCATCAGCCCGAAGCCGAGCTTGGGCATCTTCATCCCGAAAAACTCATCCATGGAAAACTCCCCCTTTTCCCGTCCGTTCCGCGCCCTCGCGCGTCACGCCTTTTTGCGCTTCATGATCTCGTCGAGCAGCCTGTGGGCGGCCTCGTCCTTGCTCAGGAGCGGCAGTTCGACGTGCCCGTCGGCCGTGATGATCGTGAGGACGTTCGTGTCGACGCCGAATCCCGCGCCCGCCACGTTCAGGCTGTTGGCGGCGATCATCTGCGCGCCCTTTTTGACGAGCTTGGCGCGCGAGTTCTCGAGCAGGTTCTCCGTCTCCATCGAAAAGCCGCAGATGAACTGCCCCGTCCTGCGCTCCCCGAGGTACGCGAGGATGTCGCGCGTGCGCTCGAGCGGCAGGTTCAGGTCGCCGTCCTTCTTCTTGATCTTGTTCTCGGAAAACTTCGCGGGGCGGTAGTCGGCGACGGCCGCCGCCTTGACGACGATCGTGCTCTCGCCGAAGCGCTCCGCGACGGCGTTGAACATGTCCTCGGCGCTTGTCGCGTCCACCGTCTCGACGAAACGCGGCTTTTTGAGTCCTGTCGGCCCTGAAACGAGCGTCACGCGCGCCCCCCTGTCCGCCGCCGCGCGCGCGATAGCGTAGCCCATGCGTCCGGAAGAGTGGTTCGTGATGTACCGCACGGGGTCGATCGCCTCGCGCGTGGGGCCGGCCGTGACGAGGACGCGCTCGCCCGTCATGTCGCTTTTTTCGCAGAGGAAGTGCGAGACCACCTCGAAGATGTCGTCCGGCTCGGGCATCTTGCCGCGTCCCGTGTCCCCGCAGGCCAGACGGCCCTCGGCGGGCTCCGTCACGTACCAGCCGCGGCGGCGCAGCGTCGCGAGATTCTCCTGTGTCGCCTCGTTGTCGTACATGCGCGTGTTCATCGCGGGCACGACGATTCTCGGGCAGACGGCGGCGAGCACGGTGCTCGTCAGCATGTCGTCGGCCAGTCCGTGCGCGATCTTGGCGATGACGTTGGCCGTGGCGGGGGCGATGACGAGCGCGTCGGCGTCCCGCGCCAGGGCGATGTGCTGCACGCGGCTGACGTCGGCGCGGTCGAACGTGTCGTCGTGCACGCGCCTGTGCGTCAGCGCCTCGAACGCGGCGGGGCCGATGAAGCGCTCCGCGTTTTCCGTCATGACGACTTCGACCTGCGCGCCCGATTTGACCAGCAGCGAGGCCAGTGAAGCGGACTTGTAGGCGGCGATGCCGCCCGTCACGCCGAGAAGCACGTTTTTCCCGTTCAGCATGTGTCGTAAGCACCTCCGTGAAAGCGCTGGATTCCCGCGTCAAGTATACCAGAAAACGGGCGCCCGCGTACTTGCAAAAATCCGCCCGCTCTGTATACTTGAGCCGTCGCGCCCCCGCGCCCGCCGCGGCGCTGACGGGCGGATAACCTTGCGCGCCATATTTAAGGAGGAACCGGCATGCTTCTTCTTTTCGACGTGGGCAACACCCACGTGACCATAGGCGGTTACGACGGCGACAGGCTGCTGTTCACGGGACGCCTCGCCAGCGATCCCTGCAGGACGGAGGACGAGTTCGCGATGATGGTGGAGAGCGTCCTGAGGATGCACGGCTGCGCGCCGTCCGACGTGTCCGACGGCGCCGTCAGTTCCGTCGTGCCCGTCGTCGCGCGGGCGCTCGACCGCGCCTTTCGTCTTTTGTGGCACAAGCGCATGATGGCCGTCACATCCGGTCTCGATCTGGGGCTGAACATCCTCACGGACTCGCCGGAGCTTCTCGGAAAGGACCTGATCGTGGACGCCGTGGGCGCCAAGTCGAAGTACGACTGCCCCATCCTGATCTTCGACCTCGGCACGGCCACCACGTGTTCTGTCATCGACGCGGAGGGGAACTACGTCGGCGGCGTGATCGCGCCGGGGCTGGGCATCTCCGTCGACGCGCTGGCCTCGCGCACGGCGCAGCTGCCCTCCATCAGCCTCGACGGGCCGGCGCGGCTCATCGGCTCCAACACCAAAGACTGCATGAGGAGCGGCGTCATGTACGGGCACGCCGGCATGATCGACGGCTTCATCGACCGCATCGAGGATGAGCTCGGGCAAAAGTGTACGTCCGTCATCACCGGCGGGCTGGCTTCCGTCGTCGCGCCTCTGTGCCGCCGCCGCCTCGTCCTCGACGAGACGCTTCTGTTCGACGGCCTGCGCGTCCTCTACGCGCGCAACAAGGACAGGCCCAGAGGGTAGCCCGCGCGGTCCTTTTGCCCCTGCGGGGGCGTGGAACTTTTGATAAAAATTTTTTCGATGAGTAATTAAACGCCTCGTCCGCGCGCCTGACACGGCGGCCCGAAGTCTGTATAATACGTTCGTTCATTTTAATGACTGTCGGTCAGTTTTAAATCCTGTCTCGGTGGGGTGATGCGAAACGTGCCGCGGATGTCGGAGGAAAACCGCGAGCTGGTGACGGCCGCGACGCGCGACCGCGCCTTCGAGTGCGGCTGCGGTCTGCTGCGCGAGGAGGGCTGGCGCGGGTTCACGATGGAAAAGCTGGCCTCCCGCATGGGCGTGGCCAAGGGGACGCTCTACAACTATTTCAGGGACAAGGACAGCGTCGCGCTGTTCATCTGCGGCCGCGTCGCTTCGCGCGCCGCGTCCGCCGCCGAGGAAGAGATGGAACGCAGCGCGGACACGGCGGCCCTGCTCAGGTCGTGCGTCGCCGCCATGCTGCGCTGCATGGGGGAGTACCATTTTCTGAGCGCGGCGCTGTGCGAGATCGTCCACGCGCGTCTCGGCGCGAAATCCGCCGCCGTGCTGCCCGACGAGGGGGACGCGCCGCGGAGGGCGCTGACGAAGCTGATCGAACGCGGCATGATGGAGGGCGTCTTCCGCCGGGGCGACCCCGGGCTGACGGCGGCGCTGATCCAGTCGGCCGTGGCGGGCGTGTACATGGCCCGCTGTTTTGACGGGTACCCCGACGCGGAATCGGAGGACGTGCGGGAGACGCTGTGCGGCATGATCCTGCGGGGAATTTGCGCGGAGCGAACGGAGGAAACGCGATGAAGGTAACGGAAGTATCGCTGCGGCGGCCGGTCACGGTCATCGTGCTGACGCTGGCGCTGATCTACTTCGGGCTGTACGCCGCCCTCAACATGGGCATGGAGCAGACGCCCGACGTCGATCTGCCCGTCGTCATGGTGACGACGACGATGCGCGGCGCGACGGCCGCCGTCATGGACAACGACGTGACCGATGTGCTCGAGGAGCAGATCAACACGATCTCGGGCATCGAGAGTTTGTCGTCGTCCAGCTACATGGGCACGGCGGTGACGATCATTGAGTTTGAGATGGACCGCGACATCGACGCCGCCGCCGCCGACGTGCGCGACAAGGTGAGCGCCGCGAGAGCCGACCTGCCGGACGAGGCCGACGAGCCGATCATCTCCAAGATGGACATCGGCGACGCGCCCGTCGTGCTGTTCTCGGTGACGGGGTCGGCCTCGTACAAGGACAAGGTGTATTTCGTCGACAAGATCGCCAAGGTCAAGCTCCAGTCGCTCGATGGCGTGGGCAACATCGAGACGCCGGGGATGCGCGAGCGCGAGATTCGCGTCTGGATCGACCCCGTGCGCCTCAGGTCGCGCGGGCTGGTCGTGCAGGACCTGAGCGACGCCATCGCCTCCAAGCACGTGGAACTGCCCGCCGGCAGCCTGAACATCGACCGCTTCAAGATGGACCTGAGGATCGAGGGCGAATACGCCTCTGTCGAGGAACTGAAAAGCCTTCCCGTCACCACGCGCGGAGGCGTCGTCATCCGCCTGGGCGACGTGGCCGACGTGGAGGACGGCTTTGAGGAGACGGAAAACGTCGCCTACGACAACGGAGAGTCCACGATCATGCTCGCCGTGCAGAAACAGCGCGGCGCCAACGAAGTGGCCACCTGCGACGCCGTCGTCGCGGGGTTTGAGGAGATTAAAAAGCTCCTGCCCGAGGGCGTGGACATGTCGATCGCCTACAACAAGTCGGACTTCATCCGCAGGTCGATGAAGGGCGTCGCCACCGACGTCGTGCAGGCCGTCGTGCTGTGCTCGCTGCTCATGCTGTTCTTCCTGCAGACGTTCCGTGCCACGTTCGTCACCGTCATCTCCATGCCCGTCTGTCTGATCGGCAGTCTCGTCGTGATGAAAGGCTTCGGCGTGACGATCAACAACCTTTCGATGATGGGCATCTCGCTGGCCGTGGGCATGGTGGTGGACGCCACGACCGTCATTCTCGAGAACGTCGACCGGCACATGAAGGGCGGTCTGCTGCCGTATGAAGCGGCGCGGGATGGCACCAACGAGGTGGCGTTCTCGGTGCTCGGCGGCGCTCTGACGACCATCGGCGTGTTCGCGCCCGTGGCGTTCATGGGCGGCATCATCGGCCGGTTCTTCTTCCACTTCGGCATCACCGTTGTCATCACGATCACGCTCTCGCTGATCATCGCCGTCACGCTGACGCCGTTTCTGTGCTCGCGTCTGCTGTTCACCAAGGCCCCCGGGCCGGTGGCGCGGTTCTGCGACGGCATCCTGACGGCGCTTGAAAAGGTCTACCGCAAGGCGCTGACGGCCGCCGTGCGCCATAAGGCGCTCACGCTCGGCGTCGCGGTCGCGGTCTTCGTCGGCGGCGTCTTCATCGCGGGGCGCGTCGGCACGGCGTTCACCGCCAACGACGACACGGGCACGTTCATGGTCA
>CAZFNC010000086.1:0-6846 GCA_964520485.1 uncultured Synergistaceae bacterium
CGGAATGAAATCGGGATTGAAAACGCGGCGCACAGCGCCGTTTGGGGCGCGGAAGGCGAAAAGCCGGCCGCCGGCGGAGGCGCGTTTTTTAGCGCGCCGCGAGCTAGGAAGATCGCGCGGAGCGGGGTTTTCGCGCGGGCGACGGGGCTTTCCCCGCGCGATTGATTTTCCGCCCGCCCGCGCTATAATTCTAGCATAACCGCGCCCGAAACGGAAACGGCGCGGGGGGCGCGGACGGCTTAACGTCCGAAAAAGAGGACGCTTACTGAAAAGAAACGTCTCCGAGGCGGAACGGCGCTAACGGCCGCTCCCGTTTCCCGTTTGATTTCCGGCGCGAAAACTTTTTTCTCGCCGGGCGCGCGGGCGGCACGGGATTCATCTTAAAACACATTTCGGGGGGGCGGACACGGATGTCCGCCCCCCGAAATGTTATGAACGTCTTACGCATAAAAGGATATAACGATTCCCGACACCGGATTCACAACGCCAAAACACTTCGGCCCGGAAACGCCGGAAAATATATCGGAACCGAAGACTCCCGCGCGAAACGACTGCCTTTCAGACGGTCTTTCTCGGCGCGGGAATTTTTTATCGGCGCGCCCGGGCCTATATGCTCAGCTACGAAGAAATGCCCGTCCGTCGCCGGGCGGCGCCGCGTCCTTCGGAAAATAGAGAAGGAAGAAAAGCGCTGTAGAAAAATTCGTCAAGCGTCGCCCGCGCCAGATTGGCCGTATCTCCTCGGCACGTCCGCCAAAGAGGTTCGTCGGTATTCGAGAGATAGAGCGGAAAATGTCTTTGCGCAAAATCGGGCGTCAGTTCCGTTCGCGCTTCTTTCGCCTGTTCGCTCAAGTTTTTGAGCGATATCTCCGCCCACGCGGCGAGCCCTTCGCGGAAAACGCCGTCCATTCTTTCGGGAAACCGCTCCCGCAGAACCTCCGCCATGGAACAGTACAGTCTGATACAGAGGGCTGAAAAACCCGGTTTGCTCTCCGCCTGCGTTTCTTTCAGCCGGGGCGGCTCATATCCCGGATCGCGATCGGCGAAACACAGAGCTTGCAGACGCTCCGGCACATTTGCCCGCCGCAGCAGCACGTGAAAGTCACAATACGAATCTCCTTCTTCTGTCAGGGTCGCGCCCAGAAAGACTTCGGCAAGCCCGAAAGCGTATTCTCTGTAACACGCTTTGTGAAACTCCTCGCAATAGATTCTGCCGATGTCTTTCATCCCGTTCCGCGACCAGACTTCCGCCATGGGACAGGCAAGAGTTCGCGACGTGCGTTCCTCGTCGTTCAGCACGATCCAGTCCCGCCGAAAACGGGGATCCGGCGGGCGGTCATAACTCACAGTCCGCAGGCTGCGCATGTTGATCTTGACGCCCATGCGCAGATGTTCCCGCCGTCGCGCAAGCCCCCGGCCCCTGCCGTAACGGCGGAGCGCTTCCCGCAGCGCCGACTCTCCCTCGTCTCCCAAATCCGCGAGAATCCGCCCGGCCAGGACTCCGTACATAAGAGTGTAAGCGTCCTGCAAGTGTATGGTCTCTGTCACTTCAGGGCTGTACTTCATATTTTTCTCCGCGTCGGGCGTCAGCCGTTCAGGCGCGCGAGCAGCCGCGGGTAGAACTCGCGCTCCAACAGCCGCCGCGCCCCGTACCAGCCGTTTTTCTCCCAGAGCGGTTCGTCGTCCGCGTTCATAAACATCGGGAAGTGCCTTTCGGCAAAATCCGCGCCGAGTTTTTCGCCCAGTCCGGCCGCGTATCCGCCAAGGGTTCCGATCGCGTCGTCCGCCCAGTCGCGAAGGGCGCGGGTCATCACTTTTTCGGCGCGATCGGGGAAACGTTCGCGCAGCACCTCGAGCATGTAGTAATAAACCCTGACGCAGAGAGATGAAAATCCCGCTTTGCCTTCCGATGGCTTCCCGTCAACACACGGCTCGCTGTATCCCGGGTCGAATTCCGCGAAGCACCGGGCCTTGCGTTCATCGGGCACGTTCGCCTTGCGAAGGACGACGTGAAAGTCACAGTATGCGTCGCCGTCCTGAGTGAGCGTGCGCGCCAGATTGACCCGCGTCATGCCCCAGGCGTACTCGCCGTAGCAGGCGGGATGGAACTCCTCGCAGTAAATACGTCCGATTTTCTTCATTCCGCGGCGTTTCCAGACGTCGGCCATCGGACAGATCAGGGTGCGCGAGTTCCGCTCCTCGTCGGTGAGCAGCGCGCGGTCGCGGCGGAAACGAGGATCCGGCGGCAGATCGCTGCAGACGGAGAAAAGACTCCTCATGTTGATCTTTACGCCCAGTTCAAGGTGCTTGTTACGGCGGGCCCGGCCGCGATCCCTGCCGTATCGCCGAGTCGCTTCCCTGACCGCCGCTTCGCCGTCGTCGCCGAGGGCGTCCATGACGGCGCGCGAGATGATCGCGTACATGACAGTATATCCGTCGGAAAGGTGCATGATCTCGTTCTGTTCAGGCGTGTACATTTTCCTCTCCCCCTTACAGGCCGAGCTCACGCAGGATCATGTCGGTCACCGCGCCGCAAAGTTCCGCTTTTTCGCGGCGGAAGGGGGCGCAATTTCTATCGAGAAAATCGGCGTCGAGTTCCTGTTCCGTTGACTTGGCCCGGGCACGCATAAACTCGGCCAGTTCCCGCGCCGCGCGGGGCAGGATCGCGTTCATCGCGTCGGCCGGGATATGATCGCCGGCAGCTTTTAAGAACAGCTCCGAGGAGAGGTTCCATGCCGTTTTCGCGTCGGACAGATCCTGCTGAACTTCTGTTCGGCAGGAAATCTCGCTGAAAGCTGAAAAATGCCGTTCGCGCGCTT
The DNA here is from genome assembly GCA_964520485.1 of uncultured Synergistaceae bacterium. Lineage (GTDB taxonomy): Bacteria > Synergistota > Synergistia > Synergistales > Dethiosulfovibrionaceae > Pyramidobacter. Next base: position 2,817 of record CAZFNC010000086.1, read on the forward strand.
CGGGATCCATGTTCGCCGGCCTGTAGTAAGCGGCGATACGACAATGCGTGTCTCTCGGTTCCGTCAGCAGTTCCGACATGTTGACCTGACACCCGCTGTCGGTATAAGCCGCGATACATGACGGCAGATACTCCTCGCAGAAACACTTTGCCGCCGGTTCCTTTCCTAAAAGTCTGGCGCTGTGCTGAAAGGGGCAGCGGATCACGTCTATAAGCGCGACCTGTTCATTGACGCGCTGCCTGTGCGCGACAAGGCGCGGGTCATAAAAGCGGCCCCGCGGAACAAGAAAGAAGTTTTCCATGTTTGTTTTTATTCCGACGGCGGCGTGTCTCTCTTTCTGATAGAAGCCTTTTTGTTCGCCGTAGCCGCGGGCTATCTTTCTCAGCGTTGTCTCGCCGTCGGGCATATCCGCGACGGCCTGAGCGATGGTCAGACAGAGGATGTTCCAGCTGTCGCAGAGATTTTGAGCTTCCAGTTCATAAATGGTATTCATCTTCACTCCCCTTTGCACATTCCGCAAAACCGCGTGAAACAGGCGCTCATGTCCGGCCCCTCGGGATCGTAGCGTTTTTCTCCCGTCATCCGTTCCGGATGCCATTGAACCGCGAAAACGGGCAGTTCTTCGTGCTCGACCGCCTCGACGATCTTTCCCCCGGCGGACCATGCGGTCGCCGTCAGCCCCTCTCCCAGGCGCTCCAGCGCCTGATGATGATAGCTGTTTACCGTGAACGTTTCTCCGAAAGCCCCTCTCAGCCAGCTCCCGGAGAGCGTCGCGAGCGCGTGTCCGGCCCCGTAAGGGTGTATAATACCCTTGTCCGCCTCAAGGTCTTGCACGAGGTTCCCGCCAAAAAAGACATTCAGGATCTGTATGCCGCGGCAGATGCCGAAAATCGGTTTCTTTTGCCGAACGAAAGACTCGCATAAGCGCAGTTCGATCGTATCGCGCCATTGACAGACCGCGCCGCACTCGCCCCTGTCCCGCTCATGATACCGCGCCGGATCCACGTCCTCGCCGCCGGTCAGAAACAGACCGTCCGCCAGCTTCGCAAGCCGCTCCAGACTGTCTCCGCCGACGGCGGCCGACAAAACGGGGAGCGCGCCGGCGCGTTCGACCGCGTCGGCATAATTGATATAACAACGCACTTCCGGGATGTTCTTCTTTGTGCCCCGAAGTCCGCCCGTTAAAAGAACTACTGGCCTCATTTTTCTCCACCCGATAAAACGCGCCGGCAAAACAGGTTCCCGGCGGACGAAAGAAAAGCGGCGCGGAAGATTACTTATGCCTGTACGCCGGCCATTCTTTCAGGAACTGAACGATCATCCAGACGACAAAGCAGGCGAGAATGACGATAATGGAGCAGATCATGGTATTCATAACCGCGTCCTCCTGTCAGCTTAAGAATAACGCTCAATCGCCGCGGACGTTCACAATCTTCGCGTCCTTCATGAAAGGCGTCATGACACCCATGACGACCGCGCTCAGAAGGATCCCGTAGACGATCGCGGGCAGTTTGAACACGACAATGTGGTACCAGTCGCAGACCAAGGCGAAAGCCCCTCCGCAGATCATGGCGGCGAGGGCCGCCGTATAGGATTTCTTTCCCTTCCGCGAGAAGATGCCGTAGATCATGGGGACGAGACAACCTCCGACGTAAGCGGTGGCGCTCATCGTCCAGACGAAGATCACGTCGGGGCGGAAAAGAGCGAATCCCAGTCCAAGAAGCCCGACCAGCAGCACCGAGAACTTTGTCACAAAGACGATCTGTTTGTCGTCGGCTTCGGGGTTGACGCAGGTCTTGTAGATATCGACAGAGATGTTCGTCGCCCCTGTCAGCATATAGGAGTCGGCGGTTGACATGATCGCGGCCATCAGCGCCGCGATGCAGATGCCCTTGATCCCCACCGGGAGATGCCGCAGAAGCAGGGTCGCGAACACCGCGTCTTTCTTCGTGCCCACGGGCAGAACTCCGACGGCCGCCAGTCCGATGATCATGACAAGCACCTGGATCAGGGCTTGCGGGATCGCCGAGATCAGCGTGGCGGCCCGCGCGGTGTCGCCATCCTTGGCCGAGTAGAACCGGGCGTATCTGTTCCCGTCGATGAGGACGGGGAAAGCCGTCGTGCACAGAAGACGAACCGCGTCCGATGTATCGACGTTGAAATGGCTCCGCGGCACTTTCGAGATGATGCCTTCCCACCCGCCGGTTCCGTGCAGGACAGACACGCCCACGATCAGGATCCCTACCGTCAGGAAGATGAACTGCACATAGTCGGTCATCGCCACGCCCCACATTCCGCTTGTCATGGTGTACGCGAGGATAATGACCATGCCGATGCACATACCGACCTTCATGTCCACGCCGAGCATGAGGTGGAAACAGTTGCCCAGCGCGATCGACTGCATCGCCGGGCCGGTTCCGATCATGAACATGACGCAGAACAGACCGCCGAGCGCCTGACACTTTTTGCCGTAGACACGGCCGAGCATCTCCGGCGCGGTAAAGCCGCCTATGTTTCTCATGTTCTTGGCGACAAACATCGCGAGGAAAACATTGATCGCAAAGATGATGACGATCTTTGGAACCTCAAGCAGACCGTACTGATAGGCGTTTCCCACGCTGCCGGTCATAACGCCGCCGCCGACGGCTGTCGCCACAAGCGTCGCGATCATAACGGAAAGTCCCAGTTTTTTGTCAGCTACGGCGTAATCGGAAAGGCTGCCGCTCGTCTTGAAATAGATTCCAATCACGACCATCCCCAGCATATAGATGCCGATGAGAACCCAATCCAGCGCTCCTACCATGAAAAATCCCCCTTCGAGACCGTATCGTTCCATCCGTCGAAAGTATGGCACAGTTTCTCAAATCCGGGTATTCAAGGTAATCAATAGCAGTTATCGGCGCGGAGGTGACAGTATGACCTTTGAACAGCTGAAGCAGTTTCTGGAGATTGTCAGGTGCGGCTCCATCAATCAGGCCGCGGCGAATCTTTTCATGTCCCAGGCCGCTCTTTCGATGTCTATCAAAAAGTTTGAACGGGAGATGAGGCATCAGATCTTTCTGCGGAACAACCAAGGCGTTCAGCTGACCGATTTCGGACGCGACATTCTTTCGTACATCGCTCCTGTCTGCGATCAGATGAACCTGCTGGAAAAACTGTGTCTTCACAACGGAAATCGGACCCATGAAAGTCTCGCGGTTTGCGGAAGCGGCTTCCGCCTGATCTCCGCGCTGTGCGCCGAGCTCTACCATCTCTATAAGCCGCTCGGGATTTACATTTATAATCTGGAACATATGGGAGACGAGACGATCGACGTGGTCGCTTCGCATCAGGCGGATATCGGCTTTATCCGCATTTGGGACTGTTATCAGCAGCTTTATACGCGGCAGATGCTCACCAAGAAACTCCGCTTCGTCCCTCTGGGCCGCCGCAAAATATGCGTCACCGTCGGCAAAGGGAATCCGCTCTATGCCTGCTCTAAAGAGACGATCAAGGCGGCGGAACTTGCCGAGTTCCCGATCATCGTTTATCCGTATCTGGACAGCGGCCCGTATTCCGACATTTTTAACCGGCTGGGGCTTACTCTGAACGGCAACAGACTTATAGCGAACTCTCAGGCGGTCATTTACGATATGCTGAACATGACCGACGGTTTCTACATCAGTTCCGAACTGAGCGACATTTACCAAAAGCTCGACATTAAAAGAAGCGTCAGGAACATCGTCCTCGAAAACTGCTCGCTGCAGTCTGTATTCGGCTGGATCGCGCACGAGGACTATCAGATGTCCGCGCCCGCGAAAGAGTTCGTCAAACGTCTGACCTGTCTTTTTTCGGGATAACGGGCGCGCGATAACGGCTATAAAATCCGCTTGCGGCAAAAGAAAATCCGATCGCGAATAATAGCCCGCATATTCGGCGGCTGTACGACGATTGATTTTCCGCGCACGCGCGATATAATACGCGCATAACCGCGCTCGAAACGGAAACGGCGCGGGGGGCGCGGACCGTTTCGCAAATCATAAAAGGGGAG
>CAZFNC010000087.1:0-4561 GCA_964520485.1 uncultured Synergistaceae bacterium
GAGATGGTACAATAACAAAAGCGCGCTTTTCGCGCGCGAACTTTTATCCGTGAGGTCGGTCTGTCATGAAAAAAATGATTGCCGCCGTTTTGCTTTTGTGGGTGGCCGCGTCCGCGTTCGCGGAGCCGGAAGTGATCTTCCGCGTCGAAATTCCCGCCCTGCAGGGGAGCGTCGCGACCGCCGTGCGGCCCAACGGCGAACGGTACGAGCTCGGCGCGGTGCGGGCCGTGCCCGATACGACGAAGTACCCCGGTTTTACCGCCAGCGCGTGGGCGGAGCCGGGCACCGTCTCGGCGGTCGCGGTGAACGCCATTCACATCACGCTTGGTGTCGAAAAAGACAGGGGGCGCATCATCAGCATTTTACCGGGGGACACGATCGCTCCCGCGGCGGGAGCTTCGTCGGCGTTTATCATCGACTGCGAGGCGGGGACGAAACTGTTCGGCGCGTGGTCGCCGCAGACGGGCGCTCGCGCGCGCGTGCGGCGCGCGGACGGCTCTTTACGCGACCTTTCGGCGGAAACTCTGCCTCAGCCGGACGAGACGCTGATTATCGAGGTGACGGAGGATCCCGAAGGGCCGTACATGTTCGACATTGAAAACCGCGAGGGCGGCGCGGTCACGGCGTACTACCCGCGCCTTGGGGCGCGCGTCATCGGACGCGTGACGAGGGCGTTCTCGGGGTCGGGAGGCTTTTCCGGCTCAAAGTTTCAGCGCAGGAGCGCCTTGCGCGCGAACCATCCCGGCGTGATCTGCGTCAGCACGTGCGATCTGGGCGAAACGGGCGGTTTCCAGATCATCCCCTACGAGCACTCGTTTTCGAAGGAGATGGTCAAGGATCTCAAGGTGAAAACTCAATGGATCGTCGTGCGTTCGACCGTCGGCGATACCACGAACGGACAGCCGCCGCTTTTTTCGGGGTTTCTGACGCCCGGCGCGCAGGTCCGCGAAAAAATGTGGAATTTTTGGTCGACGTTCGGGCGCAGGTCGCTCGTGCTGTGCCGCATCGACGGCGGGAAGTGGGAGCGTCTGCCCTCGTCGGTGGGCCGTGACGATCACGTCTACGACCGTCTGACGCATCTTCGCCTGTACGTGCCTTTCACGAGGGAGCCGTTCGGGGAGACTTCAATCGGCGAATATCCCATCGCGCCCCGTTCGCAGAGATGAAGAGGTGCTGTAACGCTCTCTGCCTCTCGCTGGCCACGGCGGCCTGGGGTCTGTCGATCGTCTCGCAGGCCGTCGGCAACCGCTATATGCAGCCGTTTACGTTCAACGCGGCGCGTTTTGTCATCGGCACGGCGGCGCTGCTGCCGTGCGTGTACGCGTTCGGTTCGCGGGGCTTCCGCGCACGCCGGCGGAGCGACGCGCTGAAAGGCGGCGCGCTCTGCGGCGCGGCGCTGTTCTGCTGTATCAACCTTCAGCAGTCGGCGCTCCTTTACGTGCCTGCGGGAAACGCGATTTTCATCTGTTCTCTCTATATGGTAATGGTTCCCGCCGTCAAGCGTCTTTTGGGCGTCCATGCCTCTCCCGCCGTCTGGCCCGCGGTCGCCCTTGCCACCGCGGGAATGTGGCTGCTCAGCGCGGCGGGAGGTTTTTCTCTTTCACGCGGGGAACTGCTCTGTCTCGGCTGCGCCGCCGGTTACACGTGCCATATTCTTCTCCTTGAGCGCTTCACGCCCCGAGCGGACTGCTTCGCGCTGACGACGGTGCAGTTCGCCGTCGTCGCCCTGCTCTCGGCGTCGGCCATGTTCGCCTTTGAAACGCCATCGGCGCGCGCCGTTTTCTTGGGCTGGAAGCCTCTGCTCTACTCCGGCGTTGTCGCGGGGGCGTTCGCCTATTCCATGCAGGCGCTCGGACAACGCGATTACGACGCTTCCGCAGCGTCGCTGCTGCTCAGCACGGAGACCGTTTTCGGCGCTGTGGGCGCTTGGCTGATCCTCGGTCAGACGATGAGCGCGAGGGAAGTATCCGGCTGTGTCCTCGTGCTGGCGGCCGTCATTTTGGCGCAGCTTCCCTGTCGTCAGCACGCGTAACCGAAAGGCCCGCGTTCGCCTTCGCGCGAAAGCGGGCCTTTCTTTCGCCGCGCGTCAGCGGCGTTTTTTTAAAAAATCCGTGAGGAGTTTGAAGACGGGAGAGAAGAGGCGCAGCGCGAGAAAGCGCTTGTGCCACACGATGAAGCCGGCGGCGCAGACAAGCGCCAGCGTCGCGGGATGCGCGTCGGCGAGGCGCAGGGCCGCAGCGGCGGGGTCAAACAGGACAAAGCGAAAGAAGCTCTCGCCCGTCTGATGCCGCACCAGAGGCGCGATCAAAAAGGCCAGCACGGCGTAATAGCCGACGGCGGCAAGCGACGCGATTCCCAATATCAGGCGAACGGCCGCGCGGTTGTGCTCGAGCGCGTGCCGTGAGACGACGCGCGCGTAATGGGCCGTGCCGTCGCTGAAGACGTTGTAGAGCAGACGTTCAAAATGTCCGAGTCGTCGCACCTGGGAATCGATTTGCAGCGTCGCCTGCCGTTCGACTTCCACGGATATCTGAAATTCGACAAACCGCACAAGGTTCAGCCCGTACTCGCGGTAAAACTCCCGTAGGGCTTTCAGCGAGAGCGCATCCCAATATTTCCAGACGCGCAGGCCGACTTGTATGAAAATTGTCAGAGAGACCATCCTGACGACGAAAATCAGGCGATCGGGTGTCAGCACTCCGAGAAGTGTCAGCGCGTAGCCCGTCAGATATGCGGCGAGGGCGATGAGCGGCAAAAACAAGCTCTCGAGGACCAGCCCGAGAAAGTTCAGCCGCACCTGTTCGGCGACGCGCATCTCGTACGCGCGGCGCAAAACGGTATCTTCGATCGCGTCGGGAACGCGGCGGGCGAGGCGGTCGAGAAGTCCGGAATATGTCCTTTCCGCAGCGGGCATGGGCTTCGGTGGACAGAACCGTTTGACGACCGCGGCGCTTAAAAGGCGTGCCAGCGTCCCTCGCAGCAGCATGAACGCGCAGGAAGCGGCAAGGAGAGAGTTCGCCAGCAGAAAAGAAAGGATTTGTCTGAAACGTTCGAGCGTTTTTCCCACCTCCTCCGAAAAGATCTGTGACACGACCAATGCCGTATATTGTACACGAAAAACGCCCTTTGTCACGTTTTTCGCGTTCGCCGTTTGAAAACCCGTCGCGCGGGCGAAAGAAGCCGTCGGCGGACGGACGCGCCGCGCGGGGGAGAAAAGGATTTGACGCGGTGCGTCCCGATGACAACCCTGAATTGACGTTCCGAGGAAAAACGGGAAAGATTTTCTTCTTTGTAAATCTGAAGCGCCCGCAAAAAAGCTTGCGCGTTTCGCTCCGGGGGCGTAAAGTAAAAAAGACCGCTTAGGGCGGTCGCGATACGCTCCGTGAAGCTCTTTCACGAAGAAAGGAGAGAAGAAACATGATTCTCGACAGTTTGCCGACGTTAAAAATCGGCCGTTACGTGCCCAGGTTCCCGCTTATTCAGGGCGGGATGGGCGTTCTCATCTCGGGGCCGAACCTTTCGGGCGCGGTCGCGGCGGAAGGGGGAATAGGGACGCTTGCGACGGTCGGCATCGGCATGGCGACGATGACGTGCAGCGTCGATAACTTTTTCCGCAAGAACGTCGAAGCCCTCAAGGCGGCCGTCGCGAAAGCGCGCGAAAAAGCGAAGGGCGGCATTCTCGCGGCCAACTGCATGTGCGCTCTGCAGGATTACGAACAGCAGGTGCGCGCCGTGTGCGAGGCGGGGATCGACATCATCATCTCGGGCGCAGGACTGCCGCTGAAACTCCCCGAACTGACGAAGGATTTTCCCGACGTGGCGCTGGTGCCGATCGTCAGCAGCCTGAAGGCCGCTTCGCTGATCGTGCGCCGCTGGCTGAAGAGTTACAACCGCGTGCCCGACGCCTTTGTCGTGGAGACGCCGAACGAGGCGGGCGGTCATCTGGGTGCGCCGAAGATCGAGCGGGTGAACGATCGGGCTCTGTCGCTTGAGACCGTCGTTCCGCAGCTTGTGAACTGGCTCAAGGAGATCAGGCTGAACATTCCCGTGATCGCTGCGGGCGGCATCTTCGACCGCAAGGACATGCTGCGCGCGTTCGGGCTGGGCGCGAGAGGCGTGCAGATGGGCACGCGCTTTGCCGCTTCCGCCGAGGGGGACGCCGCCGACGGGTTCAAGAGGGCCTACGTGAACGCCAAAAAGGAGGACGTCGTGCTGATCGACAGTCCGTGCGGGCTTCCCGGCAGGGCTCTGCTCAGTCCGATGGTCGAACGGTTCCTGAGACACGTCGACCGTCGCGATCCCTGTATCGCCGACTGCCTTTCGCACTGCGTCTACCGCGCCACGCGCAGGACGTTCTGCATCGCGCGAGCGCTAGTCGAGGCGCTCCAGGGCAACTGGGAGGAAGGTCTGTTCTTCTGCGGGAGCAACGTCTGGCGGGTAGAGAAAATTCAGACGGTGCGAGAAATTTTCGCCGACCTGTTCGGCCCTGAGGCGGTGCCGGCGGCGAAGTAAAGGGTTCCGCGCGTTGGAAAGTTTAAAAGGGCGTCTCCGCGGCGTTGAA
>CAZFNC010000087.1:4661-6514 GCA_964520485.1 uncultured Synergistaceae bacterium
CGCTTCCTGCTTTGGCTCTTTACTTGCGGATGACGACGCGCCCCGCGCCGAGAGGGTTGCCGTATTGCTCCATGGGGATTCTGCCTTTCAGATGTTCCGTGACGTACTTGACGAGGCACGAGGCGTCGTCGGGCAAGCCTTCGGCCGCGACAAGCCTCACGCCGTCGATGCCCTTGACGCCGTCGCCGCCGTCGAGGAGATAGAATTTGCTCCCCGCGACGGTGTAGACGGCGGCTGGATCGATGGGCATACCGTCGACGCGCGCGTTGACGACACGGCGGGGCTTGCCCTCCTCAAAGCCGGCGAAAGCGCCCTTTTCGTCGGCTTTCGCGGGGCTGGGAACAGCAGCGTTCACCTCGTAGCTCATGCCGGAGACGTGGCAGAAACCGCCGTTTTCGACATCGGGCAGCGAGCGCGAGTTGAACTCGAGGATATCGAGGATGGCCTGGCCCGTCATCTCGACGACGCACATGGCGTCGTTCCACGGGTTCACGTCCATCAGCGCGCGGCGGGTGACGTCGCCGCCCTCGACGGAGGCTCGAAGTCCGCCGCCGTTGACCACGGCAATCTGCGCGCCCGTCACGGCGCGATAGGCGTCGGCGCAGAAGTCGCCGAGATTGCTCCCTCCGACGCGGACGCGGCGGGTTCCCGTGCGCGGGTCGTCAGCAGTCAGTGGAATTTCGGCGACGGCGACTTTCTCCTCGAGGAACGCGAGCATTTTGCGGTTGGCTTCGATCAGAGCCTGAACGTCGTCGTGGGCCTTTTTGACGGCATCGCTTTTGTTCGCGTCGACGTCGGCGGGGCGGACGAGCTCAAAGCTCAGCGCGCCGTCCTTGGAGATCGTCAGCTTGCCGATGTTCATCAGCTTGGTTCCCGTCTGCGCGTAGAGCACGTCCTTGCCGTCCGCGTTCTTGTGCTTCTCTCCCGCGACAGTCTCGTGCGAGTGGGCGTCGAGCACGGCGTCGATGCCGCGCGTCCCCGCGATGACGGCGGGCGCCGCCCATTCGGGGACGACGTTGTTGGCGCCGAGGTGCGAAAGGAGAATGACCGTCTGCGCGCCCTCGGCGCGAGCGGCGTCGACGGCGGACTGCACCTTTTCGCACAGTTTCTTTTCGTTAAAGGCGTACAGAGGCTTGCCGTCTTCGCTGGTAAAGAACGAGGGGTTGGCTTTGACGTACGTCTCGGGCGTGGTCGCGCCGACGAAAGCCACCTTGCGGTTGCCGAGCGTCGCCATTTTATACGGGGGCAGGAGGAGTTTGCCTGTCCGCGCGTCTTCAACGTTGGCGCTGATCTCGTCGTAGTTCATCTTTTTGAGGAGCTTGAGGAAGAACTCCGTGCCGTAGTCGAAGTCGTGATTGCCGGGCGCCGCCGCCGAGTAGGGAACGGCGTTCATCAGGGCGACGACGGCTTCGCCGCGGGTGTACGCGCCGACGGTTCCGCCCTGGAGGTTGTCGCCGCCGTCCGCGACGAATACGTCAAGTCCGTCCTCGGACAGCGAGGCGCGCAGGGCCGCTACAGACGGGTAGGCGTCGACGGCGCAGTGAACGTCGTTGGTGTAGAGCACGACGGCGTCCTTCGGTTCGGGCAAAGCGGCGGAGCCGTTTTTCGCGGGGACCGCCGGTTTGTCGATGTTCGACGCGCCGAGCAGGAACAGCGCCGCCGCGAGCGCCAGAAGTCCCGCGGGAAGCAGATACTTGCCCAACTTGCTCAACTTGTTCGACATGTGTCAATACGTCCTTTCGGAATGAAATTCGGGCGGCGTCCGCGCGCCGGTCGCGCGGATACGCGCACGCGCTCATATTATAACAGATTGTCGCGCTTTCGGCATGACGCGCGTCAAACCGGAAAAAGCG
>CAZFNC010000088.1:0-6337 GCA_964520485.1 uncultured Synergistaceae bacterium
GTTCTTGGCGTCGATGGAGACGCCGACGCGCATCTCCTCGCCGCGCGGCGCGGCGAAAGCTGCGCATGTGGCCGCAAGCGAAAAAACCAGCAGGAAAACAAGTATCTTCTTCATTTTTGGAACTCCTTCCATAAGAAAAATTTAGAAAAAATAACCACGACGCCATTTTTTCGTGTTCCCCCTACTGTGACGAAAGAAACGACGTCGCGCGCACGGACGCGCGCTCACGCGTCCAAAAAACGCCAGAAAATTCACGCGCATGGACTTATTGCGACAATGTCAAAGACACGGCAAGGATGGGGAAGAACAGTTCTTTATGCATGAAACTATCTCTTTAAGATATACGGCGCATTACAGAATAAGACTACTATACTACTAGGTTAATATTTTTGTCAAGTAGGCGGAGAACTTCGTCTGTCTGAGTGAAAAAGCGTTCCTTCGGCGCATTTACAGGCGTGAACGCTCTCTGTGGTATAGCTCGCAGACGGCGGTTTTTGACGCGCGGGGCTAAGGAACGTTTTTTGCGAACGCTCTTTGTCTTTCGTTCGGGCGAAACGCGTAAAAAGAAAGCCCGTCTTCCAGATTTGATGGGAAAACGGGGTTATTGAAAGTTCTCGGTCTCACCGGACGGGGGAGCGGTCACGTGGGGATCACTCCCATGAAGACTGAGCGACGTTCTTCTTGAATGTGCGCTCGCTCCACGTGTTCGGCGCGCGCCAAAAGGGACGCCTCCCAGCCTAAGCGGAAAGTGTCCCTTTGTTCGGGCGTTCAGATGTGAAAGCCGAGAGCGTAAAGCCATATTGTCGGGAAGAATCGCCGGTTCCGGCACGCTGGGCGGCAATGTCGTGGAACGGCGTCGCGGACGCTTGTTCAGCTCATGAGCGGGAAGGCCGGAATAGATATGATGAGACAGATGATCTTACGTATCTGTCATTTCTCCGTTCCCTGAAAGCCGGAGAATGTATTCGCGCCGTAAGGTTACGCTTCGGGCAGCTGCGGCCGGGCGTCTTTCGGCAGCAAAGGTCTGTAGCCTTCTACGCCGACGCGGTTCCTGAACTCCTCCTTTGCCGCTTCGATTAAAGAGACGTTCTCAAACAGATCGACGGCCGCCGCCGCGAGGACTTTTGCCGCGTAGAGCATTCCTTTGTGGGCGATGTCGCTCTTCCCCTGAGCGGTCATCTGCCACGAATGTTCCGACGTCCCTCCCGCGCAGGTAGCCGTCACGATCTGTGAAGTGGGACAGCACCAGCTGACGTCGCCGACGTCCGTCGAGCCCGGCGTCGCGGCATCCGTGGGGCAGTAGGGTTCGATGAAGCTGTAAATGCCTTTTTTATCGTAGGCCGCGCCTTCCTCCCGTCCTTTTGTCCCGTAGTATTTCCCGAGCAGTTCGGCGGCGGTTTGGCGGCCCGGCATTGTTTTCTGGAAAGCGACCGCGTAAGCGCTGTCCTCTTCGGTGTAATCAGGGCGGCTGACGGCGTTCATGTTGTCGTAGAGCAGTTTTTCAAGAACGTGGTTGGCGACAAGGTTTGAACATGCCGTGTCAACTTTTATGCCGATCTGCGTTCCCGTCATCATCGCCGCGCCCCGAGCGACCTGATTGACGCGTTCGGCTATTTCGCTGACCTGGTCGTTCCTCGGCGCGCGGATCAGATAGACGGCTTCAGCGCGATTTTGGACGACGTTGGGGGAAACGCCGCCGGTCTCCGTGATCGCGTAATGGATTCGCGCTTCGGGGATGATGTGCTCACGGAGAAACTGCACGCCGACGTTCATCAGTTCAAGGGCATCCAGCGCGCTGCGCCCGAGGTGCGGGCAGGCTGCGGCGTGAGCGCTGACGCCGCGGAAAGAGTATGTAACCTGGACGTTCGCGAGCGAACTGCTCGCCCACACACGGTTCCATGAGCCGGGATGCCACGACAGCGCGATGTCCACGTCGCGGAAAACGCCTTCGCGGGCCATAAAGGCTTTCCCCGAACCGCCTTCTTCGGCGGGGCAGCCAAAATACGCCACAGTGCCTTTTCTGCCGCTGACGCGCAGGTATTCGGCGATCGCCAGCGCCGCGCCGAGACTGCCGACGCCCAGAAGGTTGTGCCCGCAGCCGTGGCCGGGGTCCTGGTCGGCTATGGGACGCCTTTCCCCGACGTCCGCCTGCTGGCTGAGGCCTGAAAGCGCGTCGTATTCTCCCAAAAGGGCGATGACGGGGGCGCCGCTTCCGAACTTTGCGCTAAAGGCCGTCGGAATCTCCCCGATTCCCGTGGCGACGTCAAAACCGTGGCGTTTCAGGAGTTCGGACTGCAGACTGACAGCCGTGTACTCCTCAAAGCGCATTTCTGGCTTGTCCCATATCTGATCGCTGACCGCGAAGAGCTCGTCTTTCAAGGTTTCCAGGTAAATCAGCGCATCATTCTTACCGTACATGGCACACGCACTCTCCTTTATTAAAAATGGTCGTGATACTCGAAACATGACGACTTTTCCGCGGCAGACGGCGTTCTAGTCTGATCCGCACGCCGTCCATTGTCGTTCCCGCCGCGTTCGGTCCTGCGGCGGGAACGGCGCGCTCCGTGCCGGTTCCCCGCCGTGCGAGGATAGAATCATCCATTTAGAATATGTATGATCATAAGTCTGCGCGTCTTTCCGAGGAAATTCGGGAACGTCCTTTTTGCGACGGGAACAGAGGTCTCCGCAACAGCGGAGGCGGCGGGGGGAAAAACAGAGATTTGAGACGCGGGACAGGGCGCGGACCGTGAGTTTTTTCGCGACGTCGGCGCAAGCGCGACGGTAAATCGGACGTTTGCCGCCAAATCGTCAGGGACGCGTCTTTTTTGTCGTTTCAGCGTAACGCGAGGCGGGCTTCCCGCGGCCGCTTTCCTCGGCGCTTGCGGAAAAACTGTTTTTCGGGCGGCTGTGCGGGGAGAGAATTCTTTTGTCCCGCGCTTTCAGCAGATTCTCGGCAATATTTCGCCTACGGGCATATCGATAACGCGCGTGCCGCCGATCGCCGTTCTCATGCCTACGATGCCGCCGTGATCGGATGTGATGCGCCCGATCTGGGCGGCGTCGCGCCCGAGCGGGTGCGCGCGCAGACGGTCGAGCACTGCGGGCGCGTCTTCGGCGGCGCAGGCGACGAGCGCGCAGCCTTCGCTTGCCAGATAGAGCGGGTCGAAACCGAGAATGTCGCAGATGGCCGTCACAGACGGGTGCAGGGCGATGCGCTCTTCTTCGATTTCGATGCCCAGGTCGGCGCTCTCAGCCCATTCGCACAGGACGGTGCCCAGTCCGCCGCGCGTGCAGTCGCGCATACAGCGGATTCCTTCGATCGTCAGCAGCGGCTCAAGGAGGGGCCACAGCGGAGCGCAGTCGCTTTCAAGTCCGCCTGTGTCAAGGCCGTAGCGCAGCGCCGCGATGACGGCGCCATGTCGCCCCGGCGAAGATGTGAGGATCAGCGCGTCGCCGTCGCGGAGTCGGTCCATGCCAAGGCGTTGCGGTGTGACGGCGTGCCCGAGCGCGGAGGTCGTAAAGAAAACGCCCTCCGCCGCTCCTTTGGGGACGACTTTGGTGTCGCCCGCGACCAGAGTCACGCCCAGTTGTCCGCACGTCCGCGCGGCGGATCGCATAAGGCGGGTCAGTTCAGAGCGGGGGAAACCCTCCTCGATGATGACGCCCAAAGTCAGCCACAGGGGGCGCACGCCGCGGACGGCGAGATCGTTGGCGGAGCCGCAGACGGCAAGGTGCCCCATGTCGCCGCCGGGGAAGAAACGCGGCGAGACGGTGAAGCCGTCGGTCGTGACGGCAAGCGTGCCTTCGACGAACGTGCAGTCCTCACACGCGTCCTTCTGGGCATTCTGCTCGCCGAACTCGCCGATGATGTCAGAGATCAACCGAGAGGTCAGGCGGCCTCCGCTGCCTTCGCCGAGCGAGATTGCGTCTTTCATAATTTTCCTCCTGAGTTTCCGTAACGGAACCACGCGCCGCAGCTTCCTTCAGAGGAGACCATGCAGGGGCCGACGGGATCCTGCGGCGTGCAGACGCGCGCGAAAAGCGGGCACTCGGGCGGCGCCAGTCTGCCGCGCAGCACGTCGCCGCAGCGGCATCCTGGGACGGGAACGCTTTTCAATTCTTCAAGGCCGAGTTTGCTCACGGCGTCAAAGCGCTCGTATCTCGGGCGCGGGCGAAGGCCGGAAGCGACGATCTCGCCCAGTCCCCGCCAGACGCTGTCGCAGGGGGCAAAACATTCGTCGATCAAAGCGCGCGCCGCCGCGTTGCCTCCGTCGCGCACGCCTTCGGGGTAGGCGTTGACGACGCGCGGCTCTCCGCGGGCGATTTGCGACAGAAGCGAGGCCAGTGCCAGCAGGATTTGCGGTCCCTCGAAGCCTCCGACGGCACAGGCGATGCCGTAACGTTCAGCCAGCGGTCTGTACGGGGCAAGCCCAATGATCGTGGAGACGTGGCCGGGAAGCAGAAACCCCCTCACGCCCGTCCGCGTGTCGTTCGCCAGGAGTTCCAGCGCGGGCATGACGCGCTTATGGCGAGTCAGCACCGAGACGTTGCGCGCGTTTTGGCGAACCGCCTCTTTCATGAGAATGGCCGTCTGAGGCGTCGTGGTCTCAAAACCGACGGCGAAAAAGACAAACTCGCGGCGGGGTTGCGCGAGCGCCATGCCGACGATGTCGACGGGATTCATGACGACTCTGACGTCGGCGCCCCGCGCCATCGCTTCGCGCAGGGAACCGCCTCGGCCGGGCACGCGGATCATGTCGCCGTACGCGCACAGCGTGACGCCGGGGATTTCGGCGGCGGAGATGGCCTGGTCGATGTCGGCCTGATCGGTGACGCAGACGGGACAGCCGGGGCCGGAGAGCAGCCGTACCCCTTCGGGCAGAAGCGAACGCAGGCCGCTGCGGAAAATCGACACGGTGTGAGTGCCGCAGACTTCCATCAGCGTGACGGAGCCCGTCCGTGCGGCCAGCGCCGCGAGGACGGCACGCGCGCTGTCAGAACGGAAGCTCTCCGGCATAGCCCGCTCCTTTGCGGATTTCGTCCCAGATGGTCTCCAGCTCGGCGCCGTCCTCCTCGCGCACCTTTTCGATGGCAAATCCCGCGTGAACGAGCACGAGGTCGCCGACAGCGGCGCAGGGCAGTGCGTCGACGCGGATCGAACGGCGTATCGGACCGGCCGTCGCGATGGCGCTGCCGTCGCCGCAAATCTCTTCGATTCTGTGAGGAACAGCCAGACACACGGCAATTCCCTCCTTCTCGCGATTTTCACTTGTAGGTGACTCACGCGGTATTATACAACGCGGCGGCTTCCTTTGCCGCGCGTTTTTCCGTTTCCTCGCGCGCGACCCGTCCGAAAACGCTGGGCAAAGACTTCGGCAGACTGTTCGCGATAGGGTCCGCCGACGGCGAAATCCGCGTGTCCTAACAAATCGAAGTATCTTTTATGTGGAAATAGGCCATTTCTTACTTCATTTCTCGCAGTTGACGCCGCCGTAATACGCGCTAAAATAACAATATGTTCTATATGCCGCTCGAATCGGCAACTTTCAGGATTAAAAGGAGTGTGTGTCATGGCAGTCGAACTTACCAAGGAAACTTTCCAGGCCGCGATCGAGGCAAGCAAGAACAAACCCATGTTCATGGATTTCTGGGGTCCTAAGTGCACCCATTGCCTTGCTCTGATGCCCAGCGTCGAGGAATTGGCCGAAAAGTACGCCGACAAGGTGGATCTGTGCAAGGTGAACGTTTCAGGCAACCGCCGCGTGGCGATGGCCCTCAAGGTGATGAGTCTTCCGTCGTTCCTCTTCTTCAAGGACGGAGCCGAAGTGTCGCGTCTCTCGGGCGATTCCGTCACCATCGAGGAAATCGAGGAGAACGTCAAGAAAATCATCGGCTAGTTCTCGCGCGGAACGCGGGGCCCGTGCCGTTTTCAGGCGGCGCGGGCCTTTTGCATGTCAATAATGCGACTGAAATATGTTCAAAAAGAGAATATGTTAATATCATCTGAAGTTAAGTTTTAAAATGAAATTGCAGTTCGTCATAATGCTGTAAGGAATTTTTTTGAGAAGATGTTTTGTGCAAAAGATATGAATATTTTTGCTGAATTGACCTAAAAAATGTATTCCTGATACTTTTTGAGGTGATATTGTTCTATAAAAAAAAAGACAGAATCTCTTGAAATTTTTAAAGTTCGCTGTAGAATAAAATTGGCGAGAGAAGGACAGGAGAGAGACCGTCCCGCGGGAGCGGCGACGGCGCCGAAGGGGCAAGGCGCGGAGGTGTTTACGCCGAAACTCTCAGGCACAAGGGATCCTGTCCGGACGCGGCTCTGAAGCGG
>CAZFNC010000089.1:0-6245 GCA_964520485.1 uncultured Synergistaceae bacterium
TGTTTTTGAATTTTTAAAAGCGCGAACGGCGGCGAGGGCGAAAAAACGCTCGCGACCGCCAATTTCCCTTCCGCGAGTTCGGACGCGGGCGGCGGGCCGTCCCAGCTAATGCTTCTTTCCGCGCCGATCCGACGCGCAGCGAGAACATTCCGGGCGGACGCCGGGAAATCGCCTGCGGCGCTCTCTCTGTCTTACGGCTTACGGCCAACGCGTTCCGTCCGCCGCGAAACAGGGTCGCGCGGCGCTCGACCCGCGCGGACTTCCCGTTCGCGAGCTCCGGCGCGGCCCCGCTTTCATCGGGAGAAAAAGCTCGACTGGGCGATCGGGGCGCTGAAGCCGAGACGGGACGATTTTTTCGGGCGCGGCTCGCGGCGCGGAATTTTTTTTACGGACATTCCGCCCCGCTCTCGCGAACCGAGCGGGCACTCGTGACGCTTTTTGAATTTTAAAAGCGCGAACGGCGGCGAGGGTAAAAAAACGCTCTCGAGCGTCTGACGCCCCGGCTGTAGTCTTTTTGAGCAAAAAAATTTCGCGCTCCGCGTGGAGCGCGAAATTTTTTTTGGCGGGCGCGGCCGGGGCGAAGGCGGAAAGCGGCTCGTCACGTCGTTTCCTCCCCGCGCGGCTTTCATGCGCGGCGCGCGAGGGTGAGCGCCGCCGCCAGCGGGGACAGAGACGGCGCGCGACATTCGCCGGCGGCGCGGCGCGCGGCGCCGCCGGGGCGATCCTTTTCGCTCCAGCGGGCGCGCCTCTTCGCTAGTCGGCCTCGCCGCGAACGTATTCCGCCAGTTCGACGAGGTTGCCGTCGGGATCGCGCACGTAGACGCTGCGAATGGGGCCGAGCGCGCCCGTCCGCCGCACGACGCCCAGTTCCGCCGGCCAGCCTTTCGACTCGATCTCGGCCTTGACGGCCTCGGCGCTTTCGCGCACGATCAGGCAGAAGTCGGCGCTACCGTACTCGGGATTGCGCGCGGCGGGCAGGAACTGCGCCTTGCGACAATGCACGTTGATCTTCTGCGCGCCGAAGAAAAGCGCGTGCCGCCCGTCGCGCTCGCGGTGCTCCATGCCCAGCACGCGCGTGTAAAAGCCGACGCAGGCGTCGAGGTCGGACGTGGTGATGACGATGTGGTCGAATCTTTCGATATTCATGCGTTTGCGCTCCTTCGCGCGAAAACTTGTGCCGTTCCGCGCCGACCGCATTATATTTTCCCCGGCCCGAAAGGGCAATACGTCAAATCTCTAATTTCAGAGCGTCCTTTCAGACTGCCGCTTTGCCGCTTCCTTCTAGAAGCCCTCGCCGGGGCTCCTCGGCTTAACCGTCCGACAATAAAAAAGTCGTCGCCGACAGTCGTAAAAAAACCGTAACGGCGACAGACTTCAAAACCGCGATAAAGCGGGCGAACGAAAAAAACTTTTTTCCGTTATCGGCGGCACACGTAAACATGCGATCCGACGCAAGTATAGCGGGCGGTCGCTTTTTCCCCGAACGTCCTGATCTCCTTTTGGGAGTCGGAAAGAGCAAAAACACCCTTTTCAATTTCGAACACGGTGAGGTCGGCCCTCGCCCCTTCGCGAATTTCAATCTCCTTTCCGGGCAGGCGGAACAGACGCGCGGGCTCGGCGATCGCCTTGTTCAAAATCCAGTACCACGGCTTACCAGTCAGCCCGCGAACTTTCGTCAGCACCGTTCCCAGGTTGTACACGGGACCGTTAAGGTTGCCCGTGTGAAGATCGCTCGAGATGGTATCAACGAAGAAACCCGCCTTCCACGCCGCGTCAGCCGACGCGTAACAGTAGGCGTTTGTACCGTGGGAAAGGTCGAAAATAACGCCGCGTTCACGCGCTTTCAGGACGCAGTCCTTGATCTCTCCCTTACCGTCCGTGACCCGCATCACGTCGCTATTTCCCGCCAAGGTATGAGCCAGCACGTCTCCCTTCTTCAGATAAGAGAGCACTTTTTCGATTCCCAGCCTGCTCCGCGGCGCGTGAACCGCCACGGGCAGATCAAGTTCATCGCCCAGAAACCTCAGTTGTTCGAGGACATATTCGGGATCAAAACAGCATTTGTCGTCGATTCTGGCCTTAAGCCCCGCTAACTCGCCGCGAAAACGCGAGACCACCGCTTTCACTTTTTCGGGTTCGATATCCGCGGCCGACTCAAAATCCTTTCTCCCCCCGTTGATGCCGAGGTCGGCAATGTTCAGGTAGGAGCGGAATTTCAGGTCGCTCTCATACAGCAAGCGCTCTCGGTTTTCCTCGTAGTTGTCAGGACCCGACGTACCGGCGTCAAGCGCGTAGGTCACGCCCTGCCGGAGCAGGTCTTTCTCGATGCCGATCTCGATGCTCCCTTCGCGGACAGCGTTGAAATGACAGTGGGCGTCCAGCCAGCCAACCGTCACGAACATGCCGTTCGCGTCGATGACCTCGGCGCGGTCGGCCAAAATTTCGGGGGCGACAGTCGAGATCGTGCCGTTTTCCACGAGGATATCCGCCTTTTTCTCGCTCCCGTCCGCAATCGAAAGAAGCGTTCCGTTTTTCACGATGTATTGATCCAACATATGCCGCCTCCGATACCTTTACAAAGCCGGATAGACGATGCTCACAAACACGACATACCCGACGCACAGAATCAGCGAAAACAGCCAGCTCATCTTGAAGAGAGACTTGACATCGTACCCGCCCGCCGCCATACACATCGGAATAGCCGCCGTCGCCGAAGGCGTCATGAAGGCCGACAGAGAACCCGCGGCAATTAAAACAAGGCACCCCCTTGGGTCGGCGTTCAGCGCCTTACAGGCGATCAGGGCGATCGGCGCGAAGACGTTCATGACGCTCTGGTTCTGCATGAACTGAGTGATGGCGAACGGAACGATGAAAAATACGGCGTGTAGTATATAAGTATTCGCCACGCCTCCAACCGCAGAGGAGATCAACGATCCGACGTACTTCGCTGTGCCCGTTCCCACCAGCGCCGTAGCCATGGCGTTCGCGCCGATGAACAGCATGCAGATGTCCACGGGAATCGCCCGGATCGCATCCTCCCTCGAAAGAGTACCGCAGACAACCATCGCCATCACGCCGGAAAACGCCAAGGACCATGTCGGAAACGGAACGTATTCGCTGAAAACAAAGCCCAAAATAACCAGCACGAAAATCACCAGGCCGGCAACGTCCGCGAAACGTCCGAGTCGCTTGCTTTCCTTTTTCTTTGTTTCCAAGGCGATGATCGGTACAACGGGCTTATCGGGAGTCACCTTTGGGGCGATGAAATACCCCCAGACGAGAACGATGAAGAGAAATGGCCAGCGCCCCACGAAGAAATCCATGGCCGTGAACCCTTGAGTGAAACCGTATGTCTTCATAAAGCCGTCAAACACAGCCGACTCGCTGAGAGCGAATCCGAGAGGCACGATCGCGCAGCAGGCGATACAGGTCACAACCAAGGGAAATTGAGCTTTGGAGCGGCTGACACCGAACTCGTCGCAGATAGAATCCATCAGCGGGAAAACAATGGCGTAGGCGGCCATGGGACTGGTCAGCATACTTGTGAGAAGCACAGCGATCAGGAGCATGCCCAAATAGGCCAGCTTATAACTGCCGCCTGTAACCTTTCGCACCGTCATCGTGATTTTGCTCGGAAACGACGTCCGTCCCAACCCCGCGGCCAGAACGATCATACTGCCGATTGTCAGCGTGTTGGCGCTGCCAAAACCGCTCAAAATCGTCTCCGGCTTCGTACAACCGGTGACGACCAACAGCGCGGCAATTCCACCGGCTGTAACGCCTAATGGAAGCTTCGCTACCAGGAAACTGACAAGCATACAGAGGAACAATAGGATACAAATGACCATTTGCGTGTTCATAAACAACATTCCTCCTATTTTTTCTTTCATCCACGATTTGAGGTTCTCCCCCGCGCGGGCCTCTGTTTCGTATGAATTCATCATACAGGAGAAAAATCACCGTGTAAAATTCGCCGTACGCAACCACTATAAGCGCCGTTTATTGCGGGAGAAACGATAATATGTTAGTATGAAAGCCAAAGCGGAGGGGATGAGACATGACGATCGACGAGATTCGCTGGATAACCGAACTGTTCAGGGTCAAGAAAATGTCTAAGGCGGCGGAGAACATGCGCGTCTCTCAGCCCGCCTTGAGCCAGTGCCTTCAGAGGGTGGAGGCCGGTTTCGGTTTCAAGCTCTTTGAACGTTCAAACAAGGGACTTGAGCCTACCGGAAAAGGGTACCTTTTTTATGAGGCCGCCTGTGGAATAACAAAAATCTACGACGAATTTCTCGTCAGGGCGCAGCTTTTTGACAAGACCGGCCTGACATCCGTCGCCATAGGCGTGGGGCCGCATCTCAGTTCCTATTGCTCTGTCGATATCATGAAAAAACTGAAGACGCTTTATCCGGAAATCCGTTTTCTCATCTATGAAGGCACAACCTCCGAACTTCTGAAAAAGATTGGGCGAAACGAGATTCAGCTCATGATCTCCATGGATCCGTTGGATAGTGGACGAATGTTCTCGCATCATATTTGTAATATATCAACAGCCATCTATTTACGAAAGGGAAGCGGCGCGGGTTCTCATTCCTACACAAACGGCGGCATCAGGTATCTCGACCCGGTTCAACTGACAGGAGAGACTATCGCCCTCGCCAAGGAGGGGCAGTCCACGCGATCGCTGGCCGAAAATCTCCTTCTCGAATCTGGCGTTACCCCTCTTCTGATGGTTGAGACCAGCAACATCGAAAGTATGTTTCAGTTTGCGAAAGAGGGAGTCGCCTCCTCTATCGGCCCGCTATCGTCTGTCCTCCTTCAAAAGGATCGCGCGACGAACCTGATCTACAGGGTTCCAGAGAAATACCGATGGTCCAAAATCAAGCTTGCCGCCTACGCTATGCCCGAGGTCGATCGCCTGATTCCGCCGCGAGTCTATCGGATCATACAAGACGTGGTTGTCGGCAGCGGCCTTTACGCCGTATGGGAGGATACGCCACAGCACATGAACACATGAACGCTGTCCGTCGCCCGCGACGTTTATGACCTCCGCGACGCGAAAAAACGCCGTCAAAGCGCCCGCCAGACTGTTTCCCATCGGGCAAAGCGATCCTTTCGCCAAAGAAACCCGCGCGCTTTACGATATCCTATGCAACGAGAGGGAATATGACTATGTTTTTAAAGAATACAATTGCTCTTGCCGCGGGACTGGTAATTCTTGCCGCGTCAGCCGTTGCGGGAAAAACCGCGCAAAGCGCCTTTGACTTAAAGCGCCGCGCCGTCACCTTGAACAACGGGCAGACGATGCCCGTTATGGGTCTCGGGACGTGGGCTCTGAGCGACGAAGAGGCGGAACGCCGCGCGTACACGGCGCTGAAAGCGGGGTACCGCCTCATCGACACCGCGTTGTACTACAACACGCATCGAGGCGTGGGACGCGCTGTGCGCAAAGCGGTGCGCGATGGCGTCTGCTCGCGTAAAGACGTGTTCATCACCACGAAGATCGCGCCGTACATGTCGGGCAGCTTCGAGGAACTGATCAGGCGCTGCGACGATGAACTGGGACTCGGGTACATCGACCTGCTGCTGGTCCATCAGCGGGGTTCGCGCGAAAAGGAACTGTACGCGGCGATCGAGGACGCCGTGAAACGAGGCGTCGTGCGCGGCATCGGCATCTCCAACTACTACACGCCTTCGGACTACGAGCGCATGGCAAAAGGCGCCCTCATTCTTCCAACTGTGATCCAAAACGAGAATCATCCGTTCTATCACAATTCTGAACTTCAAAAATACGTCGCCAAAGACGGCGTTCTCATCGAGTCGTATTACCCGCTTGGCGGCAGAGGACATACGGACAAACTGCTCGGCAATCCCGTCGTCGGACGAGTCGCGTCGCGGCACGGCAAGTCACCGGCGCAGACAGTTCTGCGCTGGCGCCTGCAATCGGGCTATATCGCCGTTCCCGGTTCATCGAACCCCGCGCACATCGCCGAGAACATCGACATCTTCGATTTTCAACTCACGGACGCGGACATGGCGGAGATCGCGTCGCTGGATACAGGACGCCGTTACGAAAACTGGTAACCTCCCCTCGGGCCGTGCGCGCACCGTCGGAGACCCCCTCCCCGAAGCGCGGCATTCGCGCCGTGACAGCGCCCGCCGCGCGGAAACGAAGCTCGCTCCGCAGAAACTTTTCAAAAATCCCGCGGCGCGCGAAAAAGCGGCGCCCCGGCCGGACAAACCGG
>CAZFNC010000090.1:0-6226 GCA_964520485.1 uncultured Synergistaceae bacterium
TTTTGCGGCAGCGAACTATTCCTCCCGTTCCGCGCAGACAAGACAGCAGGCGGATTCATAAGGAGAAATCGATAAAATCCCAAGAGCGTTTCATCGCGCGAAAAACGGCCGTGCGGGAGCGTTGTGAGCTCTTGCACGGCCGTTTTTCTGTTCCGTCGCCGGAAGTTGTCGGCTAAAAATGACCTGTTCTCTTTTATGACTGTCCCGTCCGCGGACGGTTCTTTTTTTGTGGCGGTTGCGAGGCGTTACTTGCGCGGCTTGAGCGAGTCGCGGTAGATTTTGCCGACCACTTCAGGAGTGGCGGGGATGGGAGCGAGGTCGAGAAGTCCGCCGAGCGAGGGCGTCTCGCGGGTCAGGCGCACCAGTTTCTCGACGTCGGCCTCGGTGTAGCCCATGTCGGCCAGCTTTTCGGGAACGCCCATCTTGAAGATCCACGCTTCGACCGCGTCGGCGGCGGCGGAGGCGTCGGAGGGATCGGCGGTGATGCTTCCGGGCAGCATCGGGCTCAGCACGTTGACCAGCGTCTCGCCGGCGACGGGCCAGCAGGCTTCGACGACGGAGGGCAGGATCATCGCCAGCCCGAGACCGTGCGTCAGCGTGGGCTTGATGGCCGAAAGCGGATGCTCCAGGCCGTGAGTGAGGTGCAGCATGCCGTTGTCAAAGCCGATGCCCGCGATCATCGAGGCGTAGAGCAGGAAGTAGCGCGCCTCGAGATCCTTGGGGTTGGCGACGGCGCGGGGCAGGTATTTATCGACCAGGCGCACGGTCTCCTCGGCGAGCAGGACGGTGTAGGGCGACGAGAAGATCTTCGTCGTCGAGCCCTCAACCACGTGGTTGACCGCATCGATGGAGACGTACTTGGTCTGGTTGGCGCTCAGTCCCGTCATCAGCGCGGGATCGTCGATGGCGAACATGGGGTAGATGCAGTCGTAGGCGATCGCGGGCTTGAAGTCCTTCTCCAAGATCGTCGCCACCGCGAAGCGGTCCACTTCGGTGCCCGTGCCGTGCGTCAGGTTGACGGCGACGATGGGCGCGGCGTGCTCCGGCGTGAACTTGTACTCGTACAGGTCGCGGGCGTTTTTGTCGGGGTACTCGAGCAGGATCGCGGCGCTCTTGGCCGTGTCGATGGGACTGCCGCCGCCGATGCCGAACACCGCCGTGGCGCCGATGCCCTTGCCGAGCGCGACGGCTTCGTCGATGCCGTCAACCGTCGGGTTGGGC
The DNA here is from genome assembly GCA_964520485.1 of uncultured Synergistaceae bacterium. Classification (GTDB taxonomy): domain Bacteria; phylum Synergistota; class Synergistia; order Synergistales; family Dethiosulfovibrionaceae; genus Pyramidobacter. Next base: position 1,222 of record CAZFNC010000090.1, read on the forward strand.
GTGACCTTGTCATACAGGACGTAGCTGATGTTGTGGGCCGCGAAAGCCTTCGTGACGTGGTCCCACGCGCCCGTGCTCTTGTACGAGCCGTGCCCCGTGACCACCAGTACGCTCTTCACGCCTTTTCCGGCGAGCGTCGCGCAGATGTCGTCCACCTTGGCGATCGCGCCCACGCCCAGATAGCAGGTCGTGCGCGAGATGATCGTCTTCACCTCGTTGATGTTGACGTTCTTTTCCCACATAGTCTCATTTCCTCCTCTTTTGATCGGGTTTGCGCCGATCATTTTTGTGAACGCAATCACAATACAGCGAAAGAAGTCCTTTGTCAAGATAAGTTGTGTATAAATTATGTTTTTTTGCGAAAAGAGAGCGCGCTTCCGGCTGAACGCCGAAAGCGCGCTGATGTTTTGGGGGAGAAAAACCGAGGAAGAACGCCCTCCTCACGGGAAAAGGCGTCTTTAACGCGTCCGTGTCTTCGCTATTCGTTTCCGGCGTCCGGCTCGATGGCTTTCCAGACGATCGCGGCGATGACGGCTCCGGCCAGCGGCGCGGCGATAAAGACCCACAGGTCGGTCATCGCGGCGCCCTTGGCGAAGAACGCGGGGCCGAAGCTGCGGGCGGGGTTGACGCTCGTGCCCGTGAAGTGGATGCCGAAGATGTGGATGAGAACCAGCGTCAGGCCGATGACCAGACCGGCGAACTTATTGTGCCCCGACTTGGACGTGACGCCGAGGATGGTGAGGACGAACGTAGCCGTGAGAACGGCCTCGACGACAAAGCTCTTCACGACGTCGCCGTTGAACAGCGCGTTCGTGCCGAAACCGCAGTCCCAGCCGCACAGGTAGCCGAGGATGGCCGCGCCCGCCGTGGCGCCCGCGAACTGCGCGATCACGTAGCCGATGAAGTCGCCGAAACTCATGCCGCCGGTCAGCAGCACGCCCAGCGATACGGCGGGATTGACATGGCAGCCCGAGACGTTGCCGATGGAGTACGCCATCGCCACGATGCAGAGACCGAACGCGATCGCCGTGCCCAGATAGGCGGCGTTGACGACGCCCGCCTGGCAGCCGAGCACGACGGCCGTGCCGCAGCCGAACAGGACGAGAACAAGCGTACCGACGAACTCAGCGAGATACTTTTTCATTTCGCATGCCTTCTTTGTTTAATATTTTTTGGTGCTGTCCGCATTATAACAGACTTTCCTCCGCGGAGCAAATGAAATTTACGAAAAAGCCGACGGAAAATCCCCGCGTCCGCGCGGCGGCGCCCTTGTCTTGGGGAGAAAGCGGCGTTTGCGGGCCGCGTCCGCTTTCCAAATCCTCCGGTGCGCGGCGAAAGAGCGGCGTTGTATACTTTGTAATTCAAAAAGAAGAGACACTTCGGCCTTGACAAATCGGCGTCGGAAAGGTAAATTTTATTTGTTGAAATTGCTCTTTGTGCATAGTGAAATTTTAGCCGTTTTCCACCGTGGGTCGGCGTCTGTCCGCAAGGCCGTCGCGGCGAAGGACGCCCGTCATTTCCCAAAAGCGCCGGCGATCTATCCTTTCCATGCGGAAAGGCGTTCAAGAAGTCAGAAGAAGGAGACTGGTATCCATGAAGAAGTTCCTCGCGGCTATCGTCCTGTGCGCAGCGCTCGCTTCGGCGGCCTGCGCGGCCTACCCTGAAAAACCCGTGCGCGTCATCGTACCCTCCGCCGCGGGCGGCGCGGCCGACAGGACCGTGCGGCTTTCCTCAAAGGTCGCCGAGAAATATCTGGGCGTCCCCATCCTCGTCGAGAACCGTCCCGACGTGAGGGGAACCTTGGCGGGAGCGACCGCCGCGCCCGACGGGTACACGCTGACGCAGATCGGGCCGGGCACCGTCCTCAATACCTTCCTCAAGAAAGTCGGCTATACGGTCGATTCGTTCGTTCCCGTCGTGCAAATGGTCAAGGAGTACGACGTCATCGCCGCCCACAAGTCGCAGTTCGCCAATCTCGCTTCGCTCAAGGATTTCGCGCTCGCCAACCCCGCGTCCGTCAGGGTCGGCGTTTCCGGAGCGCTTATTTTCGATTATTTTGAGGTCCTGCTCCTCGCCAAGAGCATGGGCGTCGAGTTCTCCCTCGTGCCGTTCAACGGCAGCGCCCCCGCGGTCGCCGCGTTCCTCGGCGATCACGTCGATCTGTGCAACGTCAGCTTCGGCGAGCTTGAAGAACAGGTCCGCGCCGGCGATGCCGTGTATCTCTGCGTCCTCGCGGAAAAACGCGACGCGAACTTTCCCGACGTTCCTACCGCGAAAGAGCTCGGCTACGACGTCGTGAGCGGCCCGTGGAGAGGTCTTGCCGCCCCCGCCGGAACGCCGGAGGACGTGCTGAACGCGATCGCCGACGCCTACGTGAAGGCGTTCAACGACCCCGAGTTCAAGGCCGCCTTTGAAAAGGCCGGCATGCCCGCCGACACGTGGCTCGGCCGCGCCGAGTTTACGGACGTGTACAAGGGGCAGGCGGAAGTGCTCAAAGCGCTCGTCGAGGAAGCCCGTCCGCGGAAGAAATAACCGTCCGCTCCGCTGTTGCGCGGTCGTACGGTTTCCCGAACGAAAAGAACAACGTCGCGCTTTAACCTTTCCATGCGGAAAGGCCGTATTTAAATCAGTTGAAGGAGATTGACATCACCATGAAGAAGATTTTCGCTGCTCTCGCTCTGTGCGCGGCACTGGCGGCGCCGGCATGCGCCGCTTTTCCGACCAAGCCCGTGAGGATCATCGTGCCCTTCGCGGCGGGCGGCGCGGCCGACATGACTGTGCGTCTTTCCGCGAAAGTCGCCGAGAAGTACCTCGGACAGCCCATCATCATCGAAAACCGCGCCGGCGGCGGCGCCGTGACGGGGACTCAGGCGGGTGCCCACGCCGCTCCCGACGGCTACACGCTGACCCAGATGGGCCCCGGCTCGGTGCTGAACACGTACCTCAAGAAAGTCAGCTACACGGTCGATTCGTTCGTTCCCGTCGTGCAGATCGTGCAGGAGTTTGACGTCATCGCCGCGCACAAGGACCAGTTCGAGAGTCTCGCCGCGCTGAAGGATTACGCGGCTGCCCACCCCGGCGCCGTCACGGTCGGCGTTTCCGGCGCGCTCATTTTCGACCACCTTGAGGCGCTTCTTCTCGCGAAGAAGATGGGCGTCGAGATGAAGCCCGTTCCGTTCAACGGAAGCGCTCCCGCCGTCGCCGCGTTTCTCGGCAAGCACGTCAACCTGTGCTCCGTCAGCTTCACCGAGCTTGAACAGCAGGCTCGCGCCGGAGACGTCGCTTTCCTCTGCGTGCTCGCGGAGAATCGCGACCAGGCTTTTCCCGACGTTCCCACCGCGAAGGAGCTCGGCTACGACATCGTGATGGGCGCTTGGAGAGGTCTCGCCGCTCCCAAGGGGACGCCCGACGAGGTGATCGACATCATCGCCGACGCTTTCGTGAAAGCGTTCAACGACCCCGAGTTCAAGTCGAACTTCGAGAAGGCCGGACTGCCTTCCGACACGTGGCTGGATCGCGACGGCTTTACCAAGCTGTACAAGGAGCAGGCGGAGCTTCTCAAGGAGCTCATCGACGAAGCGACGGGCAAAAAATAGCCCTCCGCCGCGCTATCGTTTCCGCCTTTACCCGCGGAGTGGATTTCAAAAAATCAAAAAGGAGATTGGCATATGAAGAAGATTCTTGCGACTCTCGCCCTGATCGCGGCGCTGGCGACAGCGGCCTGCGCGGCCTACCCGACGAAAGCCGTGCGCCTGATCGTGCCCTACGCGGCGGGCGGCGCGGCCGACATGACGGCGCGCCTTTCCTCCAAGGTGGCCGAGAAATATCTCGGTCAGCCCATTGTCGTCGAGAACCGCGCCGGCGGCGGCGCCGTCACCGGAACGCAGGCGGGGGCTTCCGCCAAGCCGGACGGATACACTTTGACGCTGCTCGGCCCCGGGTCCATCCTCAACACCTACCAGAAGAAAGTCAACTACACGGTCGACTCGTTCGTCCCCGTCGTGCAGATCGTGCAGGAGTTTGACGTCATCGTCGCGCACAAGGATCAGTTCCCCGATCTCGCCGCGATGAAAGACTACGCGGCCGCCCATCCCGGCGCCGTCACGATCGGCGTTTCCGGCGCGCTCGTCTATGACCACCTCGAGTCCCTGATCTTCGCCAAGGCCCTGGGCGTCGAACTGAAGGTCGTGCCGTTCAACGGCAGCGCCCCGTCGATGGCCGCTTTCCTCGGCAAGCACATCGACCTGGCTTCGGGCAGCTTCGCCGAGCTTGAATCGCAGGCCGGCACCGGCGAGATCGCGTTCCTCTGCGTGTTCGCTGAGAAACGTTTCCCCGACCATCCCGACGTGCCCACCGCGAAAGAACTCGGCTACGACATCGTGAGCGGTCCGTGGAGAGGCATCGCCGCTCCCGCCGGAACGCCCGACGACGTGTTGAACACGATCGCCGACGCCTACGTGAAGGCGTTTAACGACCCCGAGTTCAAGGAGTACTTCGGGAAAGCCGGTCTGCCTTACGACTCGTGGCTGCCGAGAGCGGAGTTCACCGAGCTCGTCAAGGAGCAGGCGGAAGTCCTGAAGAAGACGATCGAAGAAGCGAAATAATAGCGGCGCGCGCCGAAAGTCCTCTTTATGGAGAGAAGCGTTTGACTGCCGAAGAAACGAAAAATAGCGGTACGCGTTCCGTCGTCTCTTGAACAAAGAGCGCCCCGCAGATGATATGCTCCCCCTCAAATAGGACAGAGAAGAAAGTAAAAACTGTCCGAAAGAGGGGGAGCATTATGATGACCGGAAAGCGGGAACTGCCAATAGGAGAAAAACAGCTGCCATACAGCGGGTCATCTGCGGGGAATAAGCAGGGGAAAGGCCGGCAGGCTTGCGGGGTTAGATCGACAGCGCATAAGTGAGGCCATGCCGTGAAGGGACGAGCGAACGGGAAAATCCGCGAAAGTCTCCGCGCGGCGCGATCCTCATATCAGGCGCGGGCGCGTGGGACGAAAAACTCC
>CAZFNC010000091.1:0-6184 GCA_964520485.1 uncultured Synergistaceae bacterium
ACAAAGCAGCTCCACGCGCCGTCAAGCCCCATCAGGCGCGGCAGCACCAGCAGAGCGGGCAGGAACAGCAGCCCCTGGCGGCAGAAGTTGAGAAACAGGCTCAATCCAGAACGCCCGATTGACAAAAAGGCGCTCGAAGCCACGATCCCCGCGGCCGCGAACGGCATCCCGACATAGCCTATGCGCATCGCGCGCGCCGTAAGAGCGACAAGAGGTTCGTTGCCGCCGGCGAACAGGGAAACCATGCCCCGCGGAAACACCTCGGCGCAGAGGAACGACAGAGCGAAATACCCCGTGCCCAACAGCATGGCGCAGAAAACGGCGCGACGCGCCCGCCCCGCCTTCCGAGCGCCGTAGTTCCAGCCCACGATCGGCTGCAATCCCTCGCCGATGCCGAACACGGGCAAATAGATCAGGTTGTCCAGGCAGAAGAAGATTCCGATCGCAGAAAGCGCCAGGTCGCCTCCGTGAGCGGCCGCGACGTTGTTGAACAGCATCATGCTGAACGTGTAAAAAAGCTCCATCAGAAACGGCGAGACGCCCACCAGCAGCATCTCCGACAGGATCGAGCGGCAAGGCCGCAGCGAAGCCGCCGTGATGCGCAGCGTCCCCTCGCCCCGCAGATAAAACAGCGACGACCACAGAAAAGACGCGATCTGCGACAGCGACGTACCCAGAGCCGCGCCAGCCACCCCCATGCGCAGGCGGACGATGAACAGCCAGTCAAGCGCCACGTTCGAAACCGAGCCAATGAGCACGCTCCACATCGCCTCGCGCGGGAACCCCTCGGCGCGGATCAGGCAGTTCATCGTGAAAGCCAGCAGGTTGAACGGCAGCCCCCAGAGCAAGATCCCCGTATAGATCCGAGTCTGGACAAAAAACCTCGGCGTGGCGCCCAGCGCGCTTACCAGAACGTCCAGTCCGCGCAGGCACAGCGCCGTAAAAAGCGTCGAAAAAACCGTCATCAGCGCCACAGCGTTGCCGAGCGACCTCTGCGCGTCGCGCACGCGCCCTTCGCCGAGCAGACGTGACATCTGGGAAGCCGCGCCCACTCCCACAAGCGAGCCGACGGCGACCGCGAACACCGTCAGAGGAAACGTCAGCCCCACGGCGGCCAGACCGTCAGCGCCTGCGCAACGCCCGATGAAAAGACGGTCGACGATATTGTACAAAGCGTTCGCGACCATGCCTGTGGCCGCGGGAAAGGAAAACTTCAAGAGAAGACGGAGCACGGAGCCCTGACTCATGCGGGAAGCGGAGGAAGTCTAAGTCATGAAAAATCTACCTCATTTCAACAACAGACAGTGCAAAAGGACAAATTTATTTTGCCATTCACATTTTCCTTCTCGAGTAAATTACGGGAACGCCTCATGGCGATCCCGATGCGCATAAATATATTATATATGAAAATCGAATAGATTCAAATTGAATGGGAAAGGATAGGCGCGGATAGGACGGAATAGGGCCGATTAGGGCATAAAAACCGCTGTGAACCGTTCGCTTGCGCGCCTTTCCTTTGCCGTCCTTCTCCGTGCCGCCTCGCGCGCGGAGGGATCGAAGCCGTTTCTCTCCTCGATCGCCGACAAAGAGCGTTGACGCGCGGAACGGGCGCGGCGAAGCTTAAAAGCGTCCCATACCGCCGTGAACGCCGACAACAGCGTCCGCATCCGACGTCCCAACTCAACGGATACGGGCGAAAAAAACTTTCAGGCAAAAAGCGGCGCGTCCCCATATGCTCAAGGGGACGCGCCGAACGCGCTTTCTTCAGAGCTTCTCCTCTTCACGCGGTTTGACGCGGCGCCGTGCGCGCAGGAACGCCGAGCGAACCGTACGGGCCGCGGTTTTGTCCGCGCCTACTCTCCGACCATTACATGAACGGCGTTGCCGCCGGGCACCAGCATCGACAGGCCGTCGGTGCCGGACGTTTCGATCAGCCAGTTGTCGGCCTCCTGCACGGTGCGGAACACTCTGCCAGGAAAAGGGACGTTTTCGCGAGACGTGACAAGAGCGGCGGGGCGGCCCCGCGTTTCCAGCACGGTGCGCAGAGCGATGTAGCCGGGAACGGTGAAAGCATCTTTCATGCGTTCCGCAAATTCTCCCGCGTCGGCCAGAGCGCAGCGCAACGACTGTTCGAAGTCGCCGGGGCCGAGGCAGTCCTCCAGGTCGGCGACGAGCACGACGGGAGCTTCCTTTTCCAAGGCGCCAAGCGGCGAAAACAGGGCTTTCGAAGCCTGGTACAGATCCATGTCGAACGGGTAGCCGCCGCACGACACAATGCACCGTCTGGCCTTTTCGGGGACGTAAATCGCGTTCAGAGAACGGCAGGCCCTGCAGCCGACTTCCCACGCTCCCCATATGTCGCCGGACGTCCAGACGGTCGGTTCGCCGTACTTGTCGGAGACGGCATTAAGGATGAAAGACTTTTTGCCGCGCAGGGCCAGATCCGCGTAGGCACGCTGGTCAATTGCCATCGGGTTGCCCTCGATCAGGCCGGAATCGGCGAGCGGGTTCAAGCGACCGCCGACGAGACAGTGGTTGTGGTTGACGACGATCGAACGACGGCCGGAGACGCCGGGCATGATCGTCTTTCTGCCGCCGCTGAACCCCGCCATATCGTGAAAGATGATGCCCCCCACGAGCACGACGAGATCGGCCGCGGCGAAAGCGGGAGCGAGCGTGACGGGGGTTCCGGACGGCGTGGAGAGACCTGTATCAACGACGTGCCCGCAGTCGTGGCTGAGCCAAACATCGCCGTCGCGCACCGCGCCGCCGAAGACCGTATCCTCTTCCTGTTCAAGCACGCCGCGGTGCTGTCCCGTGGCGACGACCCACGTGACCCGTGCGCGCGTGCCGGATACGGCGATGCGCTCGCGAACTGCGGCGTTCATCTCCGGAGCGCGACACCACCCGCGCGTCACGTCGGGCACGCAGACAGCAATCTCTTTCGCGCCGCGCGCCAGTTCCTCAAGCGGCTGAGAGCCGACGGGGTGGTTCAACGCTTCGTCGATCGAGGGGAAAGCGCCGCGCGTTCCCTTTCCGCGGGATACGGGCACGAAGTAGTCGTAGGGGCTGCTCCAGCGCTGGACACCGCGTCCCAGTTTCACCTCGTATTCTTTCACGGATAACTCCCCTTTCGCGCAAAAAAATTCAGCGTCCATTATAGGCGTCCGCCCGCCGAAAGAAAAGAACGAACCCCGCTGCCGCCGTCCTGAAACGGCGGAAGAACGCCATTCGGCCGCGCCCTACCGCGCTTGCCATTTGAGACGAAAACTGATATTCTGGTGCGCGAAGGCGTTCAAAATGTTCGCGCGCAGTCGAACCGACCTGAAAGGGATTGAAGGATATGGGAAATATCGTCATGGATGTTGTACCAACCGCGTCCGCTCCGAAAAGGAACGCTTTTGATATGACGCTCGACGAGTGGCGGACGTTCGCGCGGGACGAATTGGCGCTTCCTCGTTACGCAGCCGACCAGATCTGTCAGTGGATCTACCGGAAACGGGTCTTTGACTTCACGGCGATGACCAACCTGTCCAAGGCCGCGCGCGCACGTCTGTCCGATCTTCTCGATATCCGCCCGCCCGCGCTGGAGAAACGGCAGGTGTCGCGGGACCGCACGCGCAAGTACCTGTGGCGGCTGGACGACGGGCAGTACATTGAATCCGTGCTGATGGATCACGGCAACCACTTCACCGCCTGTGTCAGCTCGCAGGTCGGCTGTCCCCTGCGCTGCCGCTTCTGTGCCACGGGGCGGCAGGGTTTTATACGCAACCTCACGGCGGGCGAGATCGTCTCCCAATTCATGGCGATGGAGGCGGACGTCGGACACGACGTCAACAACGTGGTCTTCATGGGAATGGGGGAGCCTTTTTTGAACGCCGACAACGTTTTCCGCGCCGTGCGCATGTTCCTCGAACCGAAGATGCGCGGTCTTTCCGCGCGGCACGTCACGGTCTCCACCGCGGGCATTCCCTCGGGGATACGTCGTCTCGCCGACGAAGGGCTCGGCATCTACCTGTGCGTCTCTCTGCACGCGCCGAACGACGGGCTGAGGTCGCGAATCATGCCCGTCAACGACACATTTCCGCTGTCGCAGGTGTTTGGCGCGCTCCGCTACTGGCAGGAGAAAACAGGGGTGCGCGCCACGATGGAGTACATCCTGCTCAAAAACGTCAACGACGCGCCCGAGTGCGCCCATGAGATGGCCACGCTGTTCGATGGGCTTCAGGTCTACGTCAACCTGATCCCTTTTAACCCCGTCGAAGGCACGAGCTTTTCGCGCCCGTCGGAAAGCAGGATCCAGCCGTTCATGAAGATCCTCAAGGGGCTGAACGTGGAGTGCGAGCTGCGAAAAGAGCACGGCGCTGACATCGACGCCGCCTGCGGACAGCTGCGCGCGAAAGGGGTGAACTCAAAATGAAAATCGACAGAGATTTCCTCGGCCCCGGCAGGCTAACGCTGGCGCTCACGGCGGCGCTGGCGCTCGTCGCCGCCACGGTAACCGTATGGGGCGTGATCGGACACAGCGGCAAGGTTCAGAGGCAGAACGCCGAGTTCGCGATGGCCATGAGCGTCATGGTCCCCGAGCCTACTTGGGGAAACGGACTCAGCCGCCGCGCCCTAGCCGCCTCGCTGCGCGCCGCGCGCCCCGAACTCGGCGACGGCGCGAGGATCGGTTTCGCCGCGCCCTGCTGGGCCGTCGTCCACACGGAACGAGAATCGCTGCTGCTGAAGTGGACCCGCGAGGGCGACTCGTTCACGTGGCGCGAGATTGACCGCGCGGCGAGGTAAAAGGACGTTCCGCGAGAAAAAACAACGTTTGACACAAAAGCACTCCCCGCGATGTTCCGCGCGGAACGTCGCGGGCGCGCTGAATTATCAAGGAGAGGACGAACCCGTGGATTACGGTGAAATACTGGAAAAAGCCCGCTCGGCGCTGATTCCGAAATGCCGCGTCTGTCCCGTCTGCGACGGACGCGCCTGCCGCGGCGAAGTTCCCGGCGCGGGCGGCAAGGGAACGGGCGCCACGTTCATGCGCAACGTGTCGTACCTGGGCGAAGTGAGGATTGTGCTTGACACGCTCTACGAGGACAGGGGACAGAACACGGAATGTGAGTTCTTCGGCCGTCGTTTCGCCCTGCCGGTTTTCTGCGCGCCCATCGGCGGCTTGAAACTGAACTATGGGGTCGACATTAGCGAAGAAGCTCAGGCCGAGCGCGTCCTGCGCGGCGCTCTGGCCGCGGGCAGCGTCGCTTTCACTGGCGACGCGCCTTCGCCCGAGGCGTATTACGGCCCGCTGGCGGCGATCGAGAGGCTGGGCGGCATGGGCGTGCCGACGATCAAGCCGTGGAGCCTCGACGCGGCGGCGCCTAAGGTGCGCGCCGCCAAAGAGGCCGGCGCCTTAGCCGTCTGCATGGACGTAGATGCCGCCGGACTAGCGAACGTCAAGATCAAAGGCGGCACGGTCTATCCCAAGAGCGTCGCTGACCTGAAAGAACTGGTGAAGATGTGCGATCCTCTGCCGTTTATCGTCAAGGGCGTGATGTCGGCGCGCGGCGCGCTGAAAGCCGCCGAAGCCGGAGTGTACGGGGTTGTCGTCTCCAACCACGGGGGACGCGTCCTCGACTGCGGCGAGGCGACGGCCGAGGTTCTGCCCGAGGTGCGCGCGGCGCTCGGCAAAGACAGCGCCGTCAAGGTTTTCATGGACGGCGGCGTACGGTCGGGACTTGATGTGTTCAAGGCGCTCGCTCTGGGCGCCGACGCCGTGCTGATCGGGCGTCCGATCGTGACCGCGTCGTTCGGCGGCGGAGCCGAGGGCGTCGAGACGTACCTGAAACGCGTGGCCGCAGAACTGACCGCCGCGATGGTCATGACAGGGGCGTCCTGTCCGGCGGACATCTCGCGCGAGATGGTGCGCCTGCCGGAATAGCCGACAGGAGAGAAAAGCCGCTTGAGGAAAAGGCTTCGTTCCATAGCGCGCGCAAAAAAACTTTGAGCGCAAAACGCCGCCCGTGAGACGTCTTCCGCGTCCCTCGGACGGCGTTCTTTGTATCTGTCTCGCTTTCGAAAATCCGTCGGCGCGGAGAAACACGGCGATTTTACCGCGGCGCATCACGGCCGGATTCGAAGTACCATCGCGCGCCGACTGTGCCGCGGCCGCTCATTCTCCTGTTCCGTCGATCTC
>CAZFNC010000092.1:0-6028 GCA_964520485.1 uncultured Synergistaceae bacterium
TCGACGGAGGAGAGACGGCGGGCCTGTACGCCTGACCTTTTGCACGTGCAATCGCATACAAAAAGCCCCCGCGCCTTTACGGCGCAAGGGGGCTTCCATCTTTATTTTGCGGCGGGAACGCCGGAAGTTTTTCAGCGCACGCGCGCGGTGATCGTATCCGCGGCTTTGGCGAGCGCCTCGCGGATCGACGGATCGGCGATCTCGCCGACGCGGACAACCCTGTAGGGCGCGATGTCGCAGTCGATGTAGTTGATCACGAACGCGTTCCAGCCGTCCCAGTAATAAACGTGCCCCGCAAGGATCTTCGACGTGCGTTCCGCCGCGAGCGGCGGGCGGAACGGCAGTTCGGCGTAAAATTCGTGGCCGCCGAAGCGTTTCATCGTCAGTTCAAGGGGCAGGCGCGCGGCTATGGCCCGCGCCGTCTCATTTGTCTCGAGCGTCGCGGCGTAGGTTTCTCCGCCGAAACTCACTTCCACGAACGTCCTTTCCTCCCGCGCGGACGCGGGCGCGGCGGCGAGAAACAGCGCCAGCGCCGTTAAGCCGGACAGAACTTTCATCGTTTATTTCGCGGGTCTGAGCGGGCCGTAGAAGTACGAGGCCGTCGCGCCGCCGTCGATGAGGAAGTCGGCGCCCGTGATGAACGCGCCCCGCGGCCCCATCATCAGTTCGGCGACGTTCGCCACTTCGTCGGCCGTCCCCGGGCGTCCCGCCGGGCAGCGCGCGAACATGTCCTTGTAAAAAGCGCCGCGCGGGCCGTTGAACTCGTCGATCGCCAGCGGCGTGACGATGATGCCGGGCGAAATCGAGTTGACGCGCGCGCCGCGCTCGCCCCACTTCACGGCCTCGGCCATGACGCGCTTGACGTTGCAGCGTTTCGCCATCTGGTAGGCGTGCAGTGTGTCGCGGATGGCGCCCTCGGCCAGCATGGGAAGCGAGAGCAGTTCGTCGACGGGCGTCGTGGCGAGCAGCTCGTCCTGCTCGGGCGTGAGGGCGGGCATGCGCCAGCCCGACTGGCTGGAGATGGTCACGCCCGTGCCGCCGCGCGCGATCACCTTTCCGACTTCCTCAAGCAGGAGCGACGTGCCGTACAGATCGACCTTGAGGATCACGGGAATCGGCGCCTGGCTTGGCGACACGCCCGCGGAATTGACAAAGCGCGTGACAGGGCCGTGCTTTTGTGCCTCGGCGATGAGGGCGCGCACCGAGTCGCGCGAACTGATATCGGTCTCCGCGGCCACGGTGTCAAATCCGGCCTCGTTCATGATCTTCGCGATCGCCTGAGCGTTCTTCAGCGACTTGTCGCCGACGACGATCTTCATGCCGAAGCCGATCCTGCGGGCGATAGCCATTCCGATCTGTCCCGCGCCTGTCCAAATCATGACGTCTTTCATCTTTCTAAGTTCTCCCTTCGTGTTTTTATACGTTCTTTTGGGCCCATGCCGCGATCTCGCTCTCGCGGCGCGCCGTCTCCGCGCCGTGCACGGCCAGTCCCTTGACGATAATCGCTCCCGCGCAGACGGACTTGAGCGTGCGCTCGGCGCTTCCCAGTCCGCTTCCCTCGTGCGTCATCAGCGGCAGGACCTTTTTCCCCGTCCAGTCGAGCCGCTCGAGCAGGGACAGGACGGGCATCGGATACGTACCCCACCAGCAGGGACCGCAGACGAAAATGTTCTCGTAGCCGTCCAATGACGCGATGTACTTCTTCAGCTTGGGTCGCGCGCTGCCGCGCAGCTCGGCCTTGGCCTCCACGGTGCAGGTTCTGTAATCCTCGGCATAAGGCTTGAGCGTCTCGACCTCGAACAGGTCGCCGCCGACTGCCGTCCTGATGAACTCCGCGGCCATCTCGGTGTTGCCCTTTTTCAGGTCGACGATCGAGCCGTTCACATAATTCTGCCCCTTGCGGGAAAAATAGATGATCAGATTTTTGCCCATAAGCTGACCTCCCCTAGGCGGATTCATCGCCCGATGTGCCTTTATTTTAGCGAAAAAGCGAGCGCGGAGCAATTCGATTATCGGGGATTATCGATAAGTAAAACTTATGTAAAAAGCGTCCTCCGGCCGTTCTGGCCAAAAGGACGCTTTTCTTTTCACGACGCGCGAGCATCGCGCGGCGCACGGCCGCGCGCGAAAATCCCATCGGTGCCCTTCCTGCACCGGAATTTGGGCGTGGAGGCCGGTTCATTCGTCGTTTTGAGCGAACTGCTCCTGAATGATTTCGGCGAAAGCGGCCGCGTGCGGGTTGGCGTTGTCGGCGCGCCAGAAGACGCAATAGCGACGCCGGACGCGGTTTTTGCCGCGCAGAAGAGGACGGGCGGTCAGTTCCGCGCCGTACTGCGAGGGCAGTTCGCCCTCCTCGGACACCAGAAATCCCTTGTCTTGGAGCGCGAGCAGACGCGCTTCCTCGAGCGAAGCGGCAAACAGAAAGCCGCCGCGGAAACCGATCACGTCGCGGCCATATTCCATCTCGCTCTGTCGCTGTGCTGCCGACGCGACGACGACGCACGCCATGTCTTTCAGTTCGTCGGGAGAGAGTGTGCCGCATAAAGCGAGCGGGTTGCGCGCGGCCAGTTCGACGACGCAGTTTCTCTCGGCGAGCACGCGGTTGACGTATTCGTCCGAGAAAGCGCGGCGCTGGTCGTTGAGGACGACGTCGGCGGACCCTTCCCGCAGCGTCAGGTACAGATCCTCGTGCGACCCGGAGAACACGGTCAGTTCCACGTCGGGGAAGCGGGCGGAGAACTGTCCGACGGCGGCGCGGAACTCGTGACCGGCGAAGCTGTTCAGGCAGCCCGCGCGAAGACACGCGCGCGGAGCGGCTCTGCGGCGCACCTCCGCGCGCAGGCGCTCCCAGTCGTCGAGCAGAAGCGCCCCCTTACGGCAAAACAGTTCTCCGGCGGGGGTGAGAGAAAACGTGCGGTTATGACGCTTAAGCAGTTCCACTCCCAGTTCCGCCTCGAGCGACCTGACCTGCTGAGAGATCGCCGACTGCGATATGTTACACTCCTCGGCCGCCTCTGTGAAACTGCCGAGACGCACCACGGCCAGAAAGTATTTGATCTGTCGCAGCATAAAAACACCCTCTTTTCTCTCAGACACACGGCACAAACGCATGGGGAAGGGCTTGCGCCCGGGCGAACGTTGGGGTAGAGTGACGGAGAAAAACATCACGGTCAAGGAGGTATGTCGTCATGAAAGCGTTGTTCGTCAACGGAAGTCCGCGCAAAAACTGGAACACGCACCGGCTGCTTGAAAGCGCCGCGAAGGGAGCGGCAGAGGCGGGGGCCGAGGCGGAGGTCGTCCACCTGTACGACGCCGCGTATAAGGGTTGTGTCAGCTGCTTTGCCTGCAAGCTGAAAAACAGCCGTGTGAACGGTCTCTGCGCGTATCGCGACGCTTTGACGCCCGTGCTGGAAAAGTCGCTCGCCGCCGACGTGATCGTCATCGGCAGTCCCGTCTATTTCCACTCGCCCACAGGAGCCGTTCGCTCGTACCTGGAGCGGCTGATGTTCCCTCTGATCAACTATAAGAAGGAGCGGCGCCGCGTTCTCTCCAAAACGGTGCCGACGGCCATGATCTACACGATGAACTGCACGAAGGATCGCATGGCGCAGTTCAGCTATGAGACGCTGCTCTCGCCCTGCGCCATAGGGCTTGGAATGGTGTTTGGCTCCTGTGAGACGCTTTACTCATGCGACACGCTGCAGTTCGCGGACTATTCGCTTTACGACGTGACGTCGTTTGACGGCGCGCACAAAGCTCGGCGCCGCGAGGAGCAGTTCCCCGCCGATCTGCGCGACGCGCGCGACCTTGGCGCGCGGCTTGTGCGCAAAGCCGCGGACCTGAACATGTAAGGGCGCGCAGACGAAAAAGCGCCCGCCCTGACGTTCGTTTCATCACAGACGGCCGCGCGGGCGCTTTTTTCACTTTCAGTCGATGACGATCAATTCATAGGCGCGGCTGCCGAGTCCGATCTTTTCTGCGGCTTCCAGCGTGTGCAGACCGTTGCGCGATGTCACGCGCTCGCGCAGCTTGGCGCTGTCGGGCGCGTCCCAGACCAAGTCGATGCACGCCTGATCCAGCGCCAGAGGATCGGTCGAAGCCAGCACGCCGATATCGTGCATGTCAGGTTCATCGGGGTTGCCGTCGCAGTCGCAGTCGACGGAGAGGCGGTTCATCACGTTGACGTAGGCGATATTCGGTCCCATCGCGGTGACCACGGATTTGGCTGCGTCGGCCATGGACTCAAGGAACCTGTCGTGCGTGCCGCCCCACGGGTCGGTCGAACTCGTGCCGCCGGAGTGGATCCACGACTTGCCCTTCGACGATCCCATGCCGATGGAGATGTTCTTGATCGCGCCGCCGAAACCGGCCATCGCGTGTCCCTTGAAATGGCTGAGTACGAGGTACGAGTCGTAATCCCAGAAACTGGCGCCGACGAAGTTTTCTTTCAGTACCAGACCGCCCGGGACGGGCAGCGAGAGCGAGCCCTCTGCGTCCTGAATGTCAACGGGCGCGATGGCTGTGAAGCCGTGCTCCTCGGCGACTTTCATGTGACTTTCCGTGTCGTATCGCGCGCCGCCATATGCGGTGTTGCACTCGACGATGGTGCCGTGCACGGACTGGACGACGTCCTTGATCAGCTCAGGGCGCAGGTAATTGCTGGCGGGCGGCTCGCCCGTGCTCAGTTTGACGCCCGTTTTGCCGCGGGGAGTCCAGTTCATCGCCTTGTACACGGCCATAACGCCCGCCGGAGTGATGTTCCTTGTCATGTAGACCTTCGGCTTATCCTGCGCGAAGACACATGACGCGGCGAGCGACAGCAGGGCGGCCAGCGCTATGAAAATCCGTTTTTTCATCGTAACAGCTCCTTTGTGAAACTATCTTAAAAGTACCGTAATGGAATCATATCACATAGAGCCCGCTTCAAGTCAAGCAAAAATGATCGCCGTGTCGCCCGCTTGTGCGGCCTGCGAACTGGTTTCGGAGTCAAAACGCGGGCGGGCGGTCCGTCGTTGCCGACAGAATCTGTGTCAGGTATGTCGCGCCTGACTCGGGTGCGGATGGCGCCGTTCTCAAGCCCGCGCCGTGCGGAACAGTGCGGGTTCGAAAAGTCGGGGCTGTGGCACTTGCGCGGCGTGAACGGCATGGGGGAAAACTCTCTTGTGAGAATTTTCGCGACTGTTACGGCGCTCCTATTCGGCGCGAAGGGACGCTTTCCCGCCGAAATCGCGGACGCGAGCGTCCGTTTGGACTCAGATTATAGGGAGAGATGAAAAGAAAATACTTGCGTGGCAACCGAAAATTTATTATAATGAAAAATTAGTGGGCCGGAATCGTTTCCGGCATGGTGTTGTTGAGCGTGAAAAGGAGTGACAGCGCATGAAGAAGTTGGCAATTCTTGTCCTTGCCGCGATCCTGACGGCGACGGCGGCGTTCGGCGCGGAGTATCCCAAGATGAATATCCGCCTCAGTCACAATCAGCCCATCGACAGCCCCGAGGACATCGGTGCGCAGACGTTCAAGAAGTTGATCGAGGAAAAGTCCGGCGGTCGGATCACCGTCGACGTCTTCCCACAGATGCAGCTCGGTTCGATGCGCGAACAGGCCGAGATGGTGCAGATGGGCACGCTTGAGATGTCCGTCCAGCCCACTTCGGTGCTGACGCCTTTCGTCGACGAGCTGAGCGTCATCGACTTCCCGTTCCTGTGGGCCGACAGCGCCGAGCTGTACCGCATCATGGACGGCGACGTGGGGCAGAAGTTCTACGCCTACTGCGAGAAGAAGGGCTTTAAGACGCTCGGCCTGTGGGCTTCCGGCTTCAAGCAGATCACGTCCAGCGGCAGGCCCATCAACACGCCCGAGGACATCAAGGGGCTGAAGATCCGCGTCATGCCCAGCCCTCAGCTGGTCGAACAGTACAAGTCGTGGGGCGCCAACCCCATTCCCGTCGAGTACGCCGAGCTGTACAACTCTCTGCAGCAGAAGATCGTCGAGGGCGAGGAGAACCCGCTGCAGACCATCGCCATGG
>CAZFNC010000093.1:0-5670 GCA_964520485.1 uncultured Synergistaceae bacterium
AAAATCCGCCCGCTGGTAAACAGGCGAGCCTCGGGACAGCGCGGATTCCGCCGCGGAAATTTTTTTTATTTTGCGCGCGTAGACGCGGTGATTATTGACAAAGAAAACGCCGTTAGGATATAATATCAAAAGAGTTGTTAGCTGTAATGCTTGATCTGTCAAAGGTGCTGAAAATATGCGGGCTGAATTGAGCTTTCCCGATCGGCGCCCTTGCGTGATCGCCCCCTGAAGTAATTTGTCTTAAAGAGCATCTGCAAGCAGTCTTGAAAGAGTTCGCCGTCTTTGTCGCGCTCCGGTCGAATAGGTTCTCTTAAAAGAAGCCCCGCCGCGCATGGGTTGTGCTTATTATCCCAAAACAGCGCCGGGGCGTCATTAACCTGAGAGTAATTTATTTATCCTATAATAAAGGCAAGGAGGATGTACGATGAAACAGTCTGTAGGGAAACGCATTGCCGCCTGTCTGCTCTGCGGGGCGATGGCTTTCGGTCTCGCTGTTCTGGGAGGCGCGCGCGGCGGACGCGGCCGACAAGAAAGTCAGCATCTACGTCGGCTACGAAAACGCCGTCACGGAACCCGCCGCGAAGGCAGCCGAGCGCTGGAAGGAGCTTGTTGAGAAGAAAACCAACGGCACGGTCGAACTGAAACTCTTCCCCAACTCGACGCTTGGCAAGAAAAACGACCTCATCGACCAGATGCTCATGGGCGAGAATATTATCACGGTAGCGGACGGAGCTTTCCTTGCCGATTACGGCGTCGTTGACTTCGGATTCTTCTACGCCCCCTATGCGTTCGAGAGCTGGGACGAACTCTGGAAAGTGCTCGCCAGCGACTGGTACAAAGACCTCTGCGACAAGCTCGCCAAGGCCGGAGGACTCCGCGTCCTGACCTCCAACTGGATCTACGGCGCCCGCGACATCCTCTCCATCCGCGAAGTGCGCACGCCCTCCATGCTTGGCGGCTTGAAACTCCGCGTTTCCTCCAACGACCTTTCCATCACCAGTTTCAAGGCTCTCGGAGCCACGCCGGTCGGCATGGACATGGGCGACGTCTATCAGGCGATGAGCGGCGGCACGATCGACGCCGTTGAGAACCCGATCAGCTCCCTCTACAACCGTTCCTTCCAGGAAGTCGCGAAATTCCTGACGAAGAACGAGCATATACTCGCAACTTCCATGTGGATCTGCGGCGAATCTTTCTTCGTCACGCTCAGCCCCGAACAGCAGAAGGCTCTTATGGAAGCCGCCGACGAAGCAGGGCTTTACAATAACGAACTTTACGACGAAGCGACCGCGGCCGCCGAGAAGGGCATGAAGGATGCCGGAGTCACCGTCATTGAGCTGACACCCGAAGAGAAGGCTGAGTGGGTCAAAGCCGCGCAGCCGTTCTTCAAAGACGCTAACAAGACTCTCGGCTGGAGCGAAGGCCTTTACGACACGGTCCGCAAAATAGCGGAATCCAAATAACGGGATCTCCCGTTATTCTCTGAATACCCTTGAGAGGCAGACGCGGCAACGTCTGTCTCTTTTGCGACATGAGAGCGTTGTAAAAATACGATTTTGTTGCCAATCGGAGGTTGTCTATATGAAACAACAGACTAACTGGAAATTCCTGTTGCTAAACCTTGACGTGCTGATCGCCTCGATTGCGGCCTGTCTCCTGGTGGGGCTCACCTTTGCCGGGGTCATCGCGCGCTATGTCGTAGGCAGTCCTTTCGCCTGGATAGAGGAAATCCAAGCCGCGGCCATCGTCTGGGTAATTTTCGGCGCGGCGGGAGCCGCGTTCCGTACCGGCAATCACGCGGTGATCGAAATATTCTTTGATTATTTCCCGCAATGGCTCAAGCGCGTCATCAACGTACTGATTCTGCTTATCACCATAGCCACGCTCGCGTTCCTGGGCTATCTTTCCGTTAAATACATGATGATCTTCGCGAGAAGCAGACGCACGACCGCCGTTCTGCATCTCTCTTTCACGATGATATACTCCATCGTGCCGTTCTCCTGCGTCTGGCAGGTTATCAACTTCATTCTGGTGAACTGTTTTCATTACACGGAACAGGAAACTATCGAGGCAATAACTGACGCGGAATTTGAGGAGGCGAAAAAGCTGTGAACATTATCGGCCTGTCCTGCCTACTTCTTCTGGTGATGCTCTTCCTGAAAGTGCCGGTTTACATCTCGGTTCTGGCTGCTTCGGCGATTTATTTTGTGGGCAATCCCGCGACGAACTCGGCGATTTTTGCCCAGCAGGTGCTGGCGGGCGCGCAAGGCCTGTCTCTGCTTGCGATACCGTTCTTTGTCATGGCTGGCGTTTTCATGAACTACACGGGAGTCACGCGCCGCGTCATGGACTGCTGCGCCGCGCTGACCGCGCGTATGCCCGGCGGCCTCGCGCAGGTCAACATCTTACTCTCCACCCTTATGGGAGGTCTCTCCGGCTCGTCGCTTGCCGACGCCGCGATGGAAGCGAAGATGCTCGTCCCGCCGATGGAAGCGCACGGTTTTTCAAAATCTTTCGCTACCGTCATCACCGCGGCCTCCGGCATGGTCGTCCCGCTGATACCGCCTGGAACGGGGCTTATCATTTATGCCTGCATCAACAACATCTCCGTCGGCAAGCTTTTCATCGCGGGTATTGGCCCCGGGCTCTTCATGACCCTCAACCTGATGGTATTCACTCATTATCTGTCAAAGAAGCGCGGCTACCTGCCGATGAGGACGACGAAGATTCCGTGGAGTGAAAAATGGGCCGCGATACGTCCGGCGATTCTGCCGATGCTTCTGCCCATTATCATCATCGGCGGCGTCCGTATCGGCATATTCACAGCGAGCGAAGCCGGAACGGTCGCTATCGTCTACTCATTGTTTCTCGGGATCCTTTACCGCGAGATGAAGGTCACGGATTTCATTAAAGGGTGTAAAGAAACCGTTACGACGACGGCCTCGATCATGCTTATAGTTGCAGCCGCCACGTGTTTCTCGTGGATTCTCACCCGCGAACAGATTCCGCAGACCTTTGCCAAATGGATGACCGAAGCGTTCAGCAACAAATACGTGTTCCTGTTTGTCGTCAACGTTTTCCTTGTCATCGTAGGCATGTTTGTGGAGGGCAACGCCTCCATGATCGTCCTGAGCCCGCTGCTCCACCCCGTGGCGATGGCTTTCGGCGTGGACCCCGTGCACTTCGCCATGGTCTACATCTTCAACTGCACTATCGGGGCGTTCACGCCGCCGATGGGCACGCTGATGTTCGTTACCTGCGGAGTGACGAAGTGCCCGACGAAGGATTTCATGAAGGAAGCCATACCGTTCTATATACTGTTCTTCGTGGACATTCTTGTGTTGACGTACTTCCCGCCGCTCTCCACGTTCCTGGTGAATTTGATTTACTGACGGCGATTTATCGACAACCGCAAAAGCCCGGCCCGCGTTTCACAGACGCGGGCCGGGAGTTATAGAATAGGGAAGTGTAAAAATGAGAGAACGTCCATTCGTCGCGGAACTGGTAAAAGATACGTTCGTCCCGAAGATGTTCCGTGTACGGCAGAAATTTCCGCGAAAACGCATTGAGCCGGAGCGGATCCCTTCGATCATCGCCGCTCTGCTCGGCGGCGAGAAATTTGCCTCGCGCGTGAAACCGGGAATGCGCATCGCTATTACGGCCGGCTCGCGCGGCATAGCCAACGTCGCGCTGACGACGAAATGTATAGCCGATTTTGTAAAATCCCACGGCGCGCATCCTTTCGTGGTGCCCGCTATGGGCAGCCACGGCGGCGCGACGGCGGAGGGACAGCACGCTATTTTAGCCGGCTACGGGATAACTGAAGACTATATCGGCTGTCCGGTCGTCTCCTCCATGGAGGTCAAGAAAATCGGCGTCAACGATGAAGGCGGGGAAGTTTATATCGACAAGAACGCCGCCGAGGCCGACGGCATCATACTTGGGTGCCGCGTCAAGCCGCACACCGCCTTTCGCGGGCCATATGAAAGCGGCATGATGAAAATGATGGCAATAGGGCTCGGTAAGCAGTTCGGCGCGGAGAAATGCCACGAGGCGGGTTTCAAGAATATGGCGAAGAACGTCCCGCTGTACGGGCGCTGCATCTTGAAGAATGCCCCTGTGCTTTTCGCCGTGCCGACGATCGAGAACGCCTTTGACGAAACGTGTAAAATCGCCGCCGTCGCGGCCGAGGATATAGAAAAGGAAGAGCCAGCACTGCTGCGCGAGGCTTTCGGCTATATGCCGAAGATCCTCGTCGACTCGTGCGACGTGCTGATAGTGGATCAGATCGGCAAGAATTTCAGCGGCGACGGCATGGACCCCAATATCACGGGAACTTTCTGCACGCCTTACGCGACCGGCGGTATCGCCGCGCAGCGCGTGGCGGTGCTTGACCTCAGCCCTGAGACGCACGGCAACGGCATCGGGCTCGGATATTCAAGCGCGACGACGAAGCGCGTCTTCGACAAGCTGGATTTGGCCTCCATGTACCCTAACGCCATCACCTGCACGGTGCTCGGCGGGGTGCGCATCCCGATCGTCATGGAGAGCGACAAAGAGACGATTCAGGTCTGCATCAAGAGCTGCAACGAAATCGACAAAAATAATCCGCGAGTCGTCCGCATAGCTAACAGTCTGCATTTGGAGCATATAATGCTCTCAGAATCGTACTGGGAAGAAGCGAAGTCGAACCCTGATATGGAAATCGAGTCGGAGCCGGCGTATCTGCCGTTCGATGAGGACGGGAATCTCTGGTAGTTTGGTGTTCGCTTGATTCTGGCCGCCGGCTCGGGCGGTCGCTTAGCAATCCTCGGGACGCGGCGTGTTCTTCCGATCGGGCCGGAGCGATGTGTAAGGCGCACGCGGTCAACGTCAATTTTAAACCGGACGAAGATGTGAAAAAATAATGGAGCGCGTCTGCGGCGAGATAAGCCTTTCGATGAGCGCTGCTTTTACGATATTCGCAAAGAAGGTCGGCGGGGAGTATCGCATCCCGTTTGAGGCGTCGGTCGATCCGTTCTGCTCGGAAAGCAATATCCGGCACATGGTGAGCGTGATGCGCGACGTCAAATCGGGCACGGCTCATTTCGCCGAGCATGACCTGACCGAGGCGGACTGATGAGACTCCTGCGGGAGGATCGGGCGTGGAACGAATATCCGCATCGGCAGGCGCGGGACAAAAAGATGCTTAAACAGATAAACTCGCTGATAAAGGATATTCAAAGACATCCTTACGAGGGAATCGGCAACCCCGAACTGCTGCGGGGCAGTTTGAGCGGTTGATGGATCTGTCGCATACACGAAACCAACCTGTCGTTTACTGCGAGCGGGGAAGATGTCATTTATAGTATCCCACCGCCTGGACATGACGGCGCGTAAACACGTCGCTTTGTCGTTTGCTGTTTCAACGGCGATCTCTCACCATCTCGACGCCTTACGCGACGGCACGGAGATACCCGAGATGCCGAAACAACAAGCGCACCGAAGAAACGCGGACCGCGACGCGGCACACGGCCGAACGTCGCGGTCTTTTCGTATTTCGGGAAAGGCGCACCCGTATGAGCCCTAAACAGCGGGAAATCTTCTTCCGGCGGAGTTTGACTGTAATCTCACGTCTTCTGTAAAGCTCTTTATAATCGCGCACAGTATCGAAAAAATAAGCCCGCTGCG
>CAZFNC010000094.1:0-5636 GCA_964520485.1 uncultured Synergistaceae bacterium
GGAGCCGTCACGTCGGCCATCGGGCCGAGCAGCAGACGCAGCGAGATGAACGACGCGTCGCTGGACGCGAAATCGGGACGAACGGGGAACATGTCGGGCGTCAAAAAGCGGGCGTTTGTTCTCTCCATTAAGCGCACTTTCGGATCGCGGCGCAGGCTCCAGTCGAGAAGACCGTAGCCGACGTCGACGGCGTAGACCAGCGAAGCCCCGCGGCGGAGCATCACTTGAGTGAAACCGCCGGTGGACGCGCCCACGTCGAGACAGACCTTCCCGCGAAGGTCGAGACGAAAGCGCTCCACAGCCGTGAGAAGTTTATGCGCGCCGCGGCTCACCCACTCCCCGCCGCCTTTCACGCTGACGGGAACGTCCTCGCGCACCTGTTCGCCCGCGCTTCTGGCCTGTCTGCCCGCGACAAAGACCTTGCCCTCCATGATCATGGCGGCGGCCATCCGCGTCGATTCCGCCGCCCCGTCGTCGACAAGACGACTGTCGAGGCGCTGTCTGAGCAGCTTAGCGCACATGAAGGGAGAGGATGTGCTCCGGCGTCAGGCCGCAGCGCTTCCGCTGCTGCGCCTGAGTGCCCTGCGCCACAAACGACGGCCCGACGGCGGCGACTCGCACCGCGCAGCCAGGCGCGCGTTCCATGCACAGCGACGCGAGATGTTCGCCGACGCCTCCCCGCCGGTACGTCTCCTCGGCGACGACGACGCACTTTTTCCCGCGCAAAAGGTCGAACAGGTCGTCGGGCAGCGGCGAAATCAGGTTCAGCAGGATCACGTCGGGGGGCTCTTCTCCACGCGCGGACGCCGTCTCGGCAGCTTCCAGCGCGGCGGGGCACGCGGCGCCGTAAGCGACGACGCACCACGAGCCGCCGCGGCGGATCGCGGTTCTTTGCGGGGAAACGTCGGCGGAAGCGGGAAGTTTCAGGTCGGGCACGACTCCGCGCGGATAACGTATCAGCGCCGGCGCGCCGGACCCGTACGCCTGATCGTAGGCCGACAGCAGAGAACTCTCGTCGTAAGGCGACCACACGGCAAGCCCCGGCGCCTCGCAGACCCAGCCGGCGTCAAACAGCCCCTGATGCGTCTCGCCGTCTTCCCCCACAAGCCCCGCGCGGTCGACGGCGAAGATGACGGGCAGCCCCTGCAGGCACACGTCGTGCACCAGCTGATCCGCGGCGCGCTGCAAAAAGGTCGAATAGATGCACGCCACGGGACGCAGACCTCCCGCGGCGAGACCGGCGGCCAGCGTCACCATGTGTTCCTCGGCGATGCCGACGTCGAAAAAGCGCTTCGGGAAACGGCGACGGAACCCGCGCAGCGCGCAGCCTTCCGACATGGCGGGCGTCAGCGCCACGACGCGGTCGTCCTTCTCCGCCAGACGCTCGATACACCGCGCGGACAGCTCGCTCCAGGAGAGGAGCGCCTTTCTCCCGCCACCGCCCACGCTCCGCGTCAGGCCGTGGTAGGCCACAGGGTCGTTTTCCGCAGGGGCGTAGCCCCTGCCCTTGACGGTGATCACGTGGATCAGCAGCGGACCGGTGTAGTTCTTGGCCAGCTCGAAGACCCTCTCCAGCTCGGGCTCGTCGTGGCCGTCGAACGGCCCCCAGTACGTCAGCCCCATGTCGTTGAAGATGTTGCCGCTTTTCCGGCTGAGCGCCTTTTTGACGGCCTTCTTGGCGTTGTCAAGCGCGTGATAAGCGCGGTCGCTGTGAAAGACGTCGCGGCAGAAAGCCTTGACGACGTTCTTCGTCCCCTGGTACAGCGGGGAGGTCGAAAGCCGCGCCAGGTGCAGCGCCATGCCGCCCACGCGCGGGCTGATCGCCATCGCGTTGTCGTTGAGCACGAAAATCACGCGCGTACTCAGAGAACCGGCGTGGTTGAGCGCCTCAAACGCTTCCCCGTTGATCAGCGCGCCGTCGCCGATCACAGCGACGACGTGGCGGTCCTCGCCGAGAAGGTCGCGGGAGACGGCGTAGCCGAGCGCGGCCGACAGCGAAGTGCTGCTGTGCCCCGTGCCGAAGTGGTCATACGGGCTCTCGTTCATCTTCGGGTAGCCGCTCAGTCCCCCCTCGAGGCGAAGCGAGTCGAAACGGCCGTTGCGGCCCGTGAGAATCTTCCACGCGTAACTCTGATGCCCGACGTCGAAGACGATCTTGTCGCGAAGCGGCCGGAACGCGCGCAGCAGCGCCACGATCAGCTCAACCGCCCCGAGGGAAGAGGCCATGTGGCCGCCGTTGCGCAAAGTGACGTCCACGATGCGGCTCCTCACCTCCTCGCACAGGCGGGGGATCTCCTCCGGCGCGAGACGTTTGACGTCCTCATCGCCTGAAATACGGTCAAGAATCGTCATGCTCAGCGCGTCCTGTTCTCCAGATAGAGCGCGAGATCGCGGAGGAAGTCGGCCCGCGCGCCGAAACAGTCCAGCTGCGCCGCGGCACGCCGCGTCAGGTCGTGAAGAACGGCGCGGGCGCGCGAAAGGCCGTATGAGCTCACGAACGTCCGCTTGCCCTGCGCCGCGTCCTTTCCGAGCGTCTTCCCCATCTCCTCCTGCGAGCCCGCCACGTCGAGAATGTCGTCGGCGACCTGAAACGCGATCCCGACGCAGCGGCCGTACTCCGTCAGCCGCTCCAGCCCCGCGCCGGACGCCCCGGCGACGATCGCGCCGCAGACGAGCGCCGCGCGTATGAGGACCATCGTCTTCATCGAGGCGATCTCCTCGACGAAATCGCTTCTCTCCGACCGGCTGCCGGAATCGGTGTCCAGCACCTGCCCGCCGCAGATCCCCGAGGGGCCGAGCGCCTCCGCGAACATGTGCGCGGCCTTCAGCGCGCGCTTCGGCTCAGTGCCGTTCTCCAGCAGCCCGCCGAGAGCCGTCTGCAGGGCGTACAGAAACAGCGCGTCCCCAGCGAGAAGCGCCAGCGTCTCGCCGTAGACGACGTGATTCGTCGGCTTTCCGCGGCGAAGGCTGTCGTCGTCCATGCAGGGCAGGTCGTCGTGGATCAGCGAGGCCGTGTGCGCCATCTCAAACGCCAGCGCGAGAGGCATCGCCGTCTCGGGCGCGCCGCCGAAGAGTTCGGCTCCCGATATGCAGAGCACGGGCCTCAGACGCTTTCCCCCCGCCAGCAGAGAGTAATTCATGGCCTCGCGGAGACGCGGAGGGATCCCGTTCTCCCGCGCGCAGAACTCGCGCAGCTCGTCCTCGACGAGAGCCGCGCGGCTTTTCAGATTCGCGGCGAAGTCCATTTCACCGCTCCTCCTCCTCGAACGGGACGATCCGGCCGTCGTCGTCCAGCTTCCCGATCGACGCCTCCGCCGAAGACAGAAAGGCGCGGCACTCGTTCACGAGCGACTGCCCCTCGCGATACAGTTCGAGCGTTTTATCCAGCGGCAGCGCGCCGTGTTCCATCGCGTTAAGGATCTCCTCGAGGCGCGCGATCTTTTCCGAGTAGTTCATGAGTTCAGCTCCCATCCTGAAGATCAATCGCAAGAACTTTTCTTCATAAAAAATCTCATCAAGTCACGCGAAAGTATTGCCATTATACGCCCCCCTGTGCTAAAATTCATCAGTATGTATCTCTGAACGTTACGTAAAAGGAGGCTGTTTTACATGTCCCAGGTATGTGACTGCTGTGGGCGCGGCCCCGCGACGGGCAACCAGATCAGCCATTCCCACCGCAGGACCCGCAGACGCTGGAAGATCAACCTGTTCTCCGTGCGCGTCGATCTCGGCGGCGGCGAAGCCAGGAGAATGCGCATCTGCTCTCGCTGCCTTCGTTCCGGAAAAGTCAAGAGAGCGAGTTAATCTCCCTCGCCTTACTAAGCCGGTCTCGCGCGGTTCTCGCGCTTTTTCCGGCTTTCCGGCACAAGGACTCCGCAGAGACCCGAAAGGGTCTCTTTTTTTATGCGCGCACGTGAACCGTCGTGTTTTTTTCGGTGAAGAAAGACGCTTTTCGCGCCCTTCTTTTTTTACGCGCGTGAAAGCCGTTCCGTTTTTTGGTGAAGAAAGGCGCTTTTCGCGCCCTTCTTTTTTTCTACGCGCATGAAAGCCGTTGTGTTTTTTGGTGAAGAAAGGCGCTTTCCGCGCCCTTCCTCACCGTTTTTTTTTTGCCGTTTTTTGCCGTTTTTTCGCGTCAGCTGCGATACTGTTCGAGAATCTCCAGCGCTTCCCCCTCGTCGACAAGGATCTCGCGCGGCTTCGCGCCGTTCTGCGGCCCGACGATCCCCATCGCTTCCATCGTGTCGATCATTCTCGCGGCGCGCGTAAAACCGACGCGCATCTGACGCTGCAAACCGCTCGACGACGCGACGCCCGTGCCGAGCACGATCTTGATCGCCTCTTCCAGACGGCTGTCCTCAAGGAAATCGGACGACTTGCCGCCCTCGTCCCCGCCCTGCTCCTCGAGATCGACGTACTCGGGATCGCCGAAAACGCCGCGCAGGTACTCGACGGCGCGGATGTTCGTCTGTTCGTCCATGAACGGGGACTGAATCCTGACGGGGTGGGGACTGCGCGTGCTGACAAAGAGCATGTCGCCCCTGCCGAGAAGGTTCTGCGCGCCCGTGACGTCGAGGATCGTCCGCGAGTCGGCGACAGACGGCAGCGAGAACGAGACGCGCGCGGGAATGTTGGCCTTGATGGTGCCCGTCAGGACGTTGACGGACGGCCTCTGCGTGGCCAGCATCAGGTGGATGCCGACGGCGCGCGCCATCTGCGCGAGGCGCATGATGTACTCCTCCACTTCCTTCTGGGCGGTCATCATCAGGTCGGCCAGCTCGTCGACGATGATCACGATGTGGGGCAGCCTGTCCTTGGGCGCGACTTTCTCGTTGTACGACGCGATGCTGCGGACTTTCGCCTGCGAACAGGCGTCGTAGCGCTTCTCCATCTCGCGGACGGCCCAGCCGAGGGCGTGCACGGCCGAGGCGGGCGTCACGATCGGCTTGGCGAGGATATGCGGCAGCGACTCATATATGCCCATCTCCACGCGCTTGGGATCCACCATGATGAATCTCAGCTGCTGCGGCGTGTTGTGCCAGCACATGGCGACGATGCAATTGTTGACGAAAATGCTCTTGCCCGAGCCGGTCGTCCCGGCGATCAGCAGGTGAGGCAGTTCTTCAAGCCCCGCCACGAGCACGCGGCCGTCCACCGTCTGTCCGAGAGGCAGAGGCAGGACGAGGTTCGTCTTCCGGAAAGCTTCGCTCTCGATAACCTGACGCAGCGGCACGGCGCGGCGATTGGCGTTCGGCAGTTCGATGCCGATGTACGAGGTCCCGGGGATCGGCGCCTCGACGCGGATCGAGGGCACGCCCAGGGCGACGGCGATATCGTTGCCGAGGGCGGAGACCTTGCTGACCTTGATGCCGGGGGCAAGCTGAATCTGATACTGCACGACCGTGGGGCCGACGATGGCGCGCTTCAGTTCAGCGGTCACGCCAAAGTTGGCGAGCGCCTTGATCACGGCGAGGCCCCTGCTTTGAGCCTGCGCGTCGACGCCCGCCTCGCGGACGTCGCTGTGCGGGCCGAGGAGATCAAGCGGCGGCGGAAAAGCGCCCGCAGGGACAGGACGCGGCTCCCCAGCGCCGGAACGCGCGGCGTCTCCCGCGCTCCCCGCGAACAGGGGCTTCGTTCCG
>CAZFNC010000095.1:0-5547 GCA_964520485.1 uncultured Synergistaceae bacterium
TGGCCAAGGCCATCGACACCGGCCTGCCCAAGATGCGCATCGAGGAGGCCGCCGCCAGACGGCAGGCGCACATCGACTCCGGCGACGAAAAGATCGTCGGCATCAACGCCTACGCGCTCGACAAGGAAGACCCGCTTGACATTCTCGACGTGGACAACACCGCCGTGCGCCAGGCTCAGATCGCCCGACTCGAAAAGCTGCGCGCAGGGCGCGACCCCGAGAAGGTTGAGCAGTGTCTGAACGCCATCACCCACGCCATGGAGACCGGCGAGGGGAACCTGCTTGAGTTGTCCGTCGAAGCCGCCCGCGCGCGTGCGTCGCTGGGCGAGATCTCGTATGCCATCGAAAAAGTCTGCGGGAGGCACAAGGCCGTGATCCGTTCTATCTCCGGAGTGTACAGCAGCGAATTCGCCGACGACGAAGTGATCAAGGAAGTCCGTCAGATGACCGACGACTTTGAGAAACGCGAGGGCCGCCGTCCCCGCATCATGGTGGCGAAGATGGGCCAGGACGGGCACGACCGCGGCGCCAAGGTGGTCGCGACGGCGTATGCCGACATGGGTTTCGACGTGGACGTCGGGCCTCTGTTCCAGACCCCCGAGGAGACTGCCCGCGACGCCGTCGACAATGACGTCCACATCGTCGGCATGAGCTCGCTGGCAGCCGGTCACAAGACTCTGCTGCCCCAGCTCGTCGAAGAGCTGCGCAAGCTGGGCCGCGGCGACATCATGGTGGTCGTCGGAGGCGTCATCCCCGCGCAGGACTACCAGTTCCTCTACGACCACGGCGCGGCCTGCATCTTCGGCCCCGGCACGGTCATTCCCGCCGCGGCGCGCGAGATGCTCAGGATCCTCAACAAGCGCCTCGCCGAGCAGGAAAGCGCCGACTAGTTCCGGCACACATTCTCAGAGACAGGAAAGCGGCGCCGCGCGCGCCGCTTTTTTTCCCGACTTACACCTTGACGCGCGTCATGGCATCTTGAAGGAGGACTTTTGCCCATGAGCACCGACCCCAACATCTATCAGCCCGACTGGCAGCCCAAAGACGCCGGTAAAGAGTTCGCCTGTTTTGTCACCAAAGGAGTGAACGACACGGGCGCTCCCACGGCGGCGTCCGCGCAGCCCGCGCGGCGCAGGCTGACCGTCGACGACTTCGCGGCGGGGATTCTCGCGGGCGACCGCATGATTCTGTCGCGCGCCATCACGCTGGTCGAGAGCAACGCGCCCAGGCACTTCGACCAGGCGCAGGCCCTCATTCAAAAGCTCCTGCCCTACACGGGCAAGTCCATGCGCGTCGGCATCACCGGCGTGCCCGGCGCGGGCAAAAGCACCTTCATCGAAGCCATCGGCACCTGGCTGTGCAGTCACGGCCACCGCGTCGCCGTCCTCGCGGTCGATCCCAGCAGCTCTGTCACCAAGGGCAGCATTTTGGGCGACAAGACGCGGATGGAGAAATTATCGCGCGACCAGCGCGCCTTCATCCGCCCCTCTCCCTCGGGTGGCACGCTCGGCGGCGTCACGCGCAAGAGCCGAGAGACACTGCTGCTCGTCGAAGCGGCGGGCTACGACGTCGTCCTCGTGGAGACTGTCGGCGTCGGCCAGAGCGAGACGACCGTGCGCAACATGGTCGACTACTTTCTCATGGTCGCGCTCACGGGCGCGGGCGACGACCTGCAGGGCATCAAAAAAGGCATCATGGAGCTCGCCGACAGCATTCTCGTTAACAAAGCCGACGGTGACAACAAGGTACGCGCCCTCTCCGCGCGCGCCGACTTCGACATGATGCTGCACTACCTGAGGCCCGCCACCGAGGGCTGGGCGAGCCGCGCGTACACCTGTTCGTCACTGACCGGCGAAGGCATTCCCGAGATGTGGGGCGTCATCGAGGACTTCTTCAGGACCGTGCGCTCAAACGGCGTCTTTGAACGACGCCGCCGCGAACAGGTGCTGAGATGGGTCAACGACATGGCTGAAGAGCATCTGCACCGCCTCATCTCCGAAAACCCCGTCATCGCCGCGGCCAAAGAGCGAATCGAAAACGACGTCGCGGGCGGCAGACTCCCGCCCACACAGGCCGCGCAGGAGATCATCGCCGTCATGGAGCGCGAGCTGTTCCACGCGGAACATTGATACAGCGGGCATCGCAAGCCGCGCAAAAAAAGTTCGCCGAAACCGTCAGCACATGGCAGTTTCGGCGAATGTTTTCCGTTCATGTCCGCGGGGACAGGCTATTTTGTCATCGCGTCGTGCGGACACCCTTCGCGCACGCCCGCGTTTTACGCGAAACGGACGTTCAATGGAGGCGCAGTTGCGCGGCGGCCCGCTCCCCGCGGCGCGTCCTCACGCCTTCTTCATCAGCCCCTTGCCGGCGTTCCACGCCGTTCCGGCCTTTTCGCCGACGACGTAGTAACCGTACTGGAACTGGTCGAACATCAGAGCGTCAACCTTGGCCGGATCGATCTTGCCGTTTTCGCCAAGCACGTCCTCCTCGGCGGCGGTGTTGACGATGCGCCCGACGATGCAGTAGAAGTTTTCCTTCTCCACCACGTCGGCCAGCTCGCATTCCATGACGACGGGGAACTCCTCGATCACGGGCGCATCGACGAAGGCGCTTCTGCGCGAGGAAAGCCCGCTCCTGGCGAACTTGTCGGGCATGGTGTTGCCGCTGGCGATGCCGAAGAAATCGGCCGGGGCGATGTGAGCCCTGTCGGCAAGCGCCACGGTGAAGGCCTTGCGCGCGAGGATGTCCTTCGTGGTCTTGTGGTCCTCGTCGAGGAACAGCGCGATACGGTCGCTTTCGCAGATCATTCCCCATGCCGCGTTCATCACGTTAACCGTGCCGTCGTCGTTGTAAGCCGCCACCATCAGCACGGGCATGGGCCAAACCGCCTGCACCACTCCGAGATCCTTCTTCATGTGAAATTACCTGCCTTTTTTGAGAAATGTTCGCGGGACGACTTGCGCCCTCCGCGTTCTTTGAGTATGATAGCACAGAGCGATGAAAAAAAGAAAGTACTTACTTTTATGAAAGTGTACCTAACGGAGGGAACACATGAAACAAAAGGACGTCGAGAGCGCGGATTTTTCGCGGACTGGCTATTGTTACACGCTGTCGCTGATCTCGGGGAAGTACAAGCCCGTGATTCTCTATTGTCTGATGGAATATGAGCCCGTCCGCTTCGGCTCCCTGAGACGTTATCTGAAAAAGGTCGCCGACAAGACGCTCAGCCAAAACCTGAAGGAGCTGGAAGCCGACGGGCTGATCGCGCGAACTGTTTACCCGCAGATTCCTCCGCGTGTGGAGTACTCTCTCACGGAGCGCGGACGGTCGCTGATGAAGGTACTCGACCGCCTCTGCGACTGGGGCAATGAGAACCGCTTGTAAATGCGGTCTGAGGAAGTTATAATTTAGAATAACGGCGTTTTGCCGTTCATATCTTTTGAAGGAAGAGAAAGGTGGTTCTCGCATGTTTCGCAAGACGCTCAAAGCTCTCGCCATCCTGACGGCGCTGACGCTGGCATGTCTGCCTTCCCTCGCCGCCGAGACGCAGAAGTCCCCCGAAGCCCCGAAACGGGATCTGTTTTCGTGGACGCCCACGCACGGGCGCATGCTTGTGCGCGATCCGTTCACGACGCGCTTCGCCGCTCACGGACGCTATGTCGTCGTCGGCGACAACCAGTACTCGGCGGCGGCGGGATTCAAGATCCTCGACCGCGGGGGTAACGCTTTTGACGCAGCCGTCGGCATGGCGGCCGTGATGAGCATGACCTATCCGAAGATGAACGACTTCTTCGGCGGCGACGCGATGATCATCGTCTACTCGGCGAAGGACAAAAAGGTGATCACCTACAACGGCTCCGGCTGGGCGCCGAAAAAAGCGACGATCGACACGTACATTGACAAGGGCGGTATCCCCGACCACGGCATCCTCTCCGTCGAGATTCCAGGATCGTTCTCGGGATGGATGACGCTTCTTCGCGACTACGGCACCAAGCCGCTGTCGGAGATCCTTGAACCGGCCGTCGATCTGGCCGAGCGCGGCTACTTCCTCACGCAGAACATGGCGCCGAGCGAGGGTGACTGGAAGAGTTTCAACGACGAGGCGAAGTCGGTCTACGGGCGTGACGGCCGTCCTCTAAAGTACGGCGAGCGCGTGACAAACCCGCACTTGGCCAAGCTGTTCCGCGAAGTTGGCGCGCTTTCCTACCAAGAAGCTGAAGATTATATCTACCGCGGCCCTGTGGCGCATGAGATCGCCGAGTTGTCCAAGGAAATGGGCGGTCTCATCGAGTACGAAGATCTCGCGGAGTTCCGCGCAGAGAAAGTCGAGCCGGACAGCACGAACTTCCACGGCATCGACGTGTACGTCTGCCCGCCCAACAGCCAGGGCTGGGTGCTGCTTGAGGCGCTCAACATTCTCGAAGGCTTCGACCTCGTGGACATGGGGCACAACAGCGCCGCTTATATCGACGTGATCGCACAGACGTTAAACGCCGCGCTCCAAGATCGTAACCACTTTATCGCCGATCCCCGCTTCAACAAGAACCCGCGGGCGCTTATCGGCAAGGAATATGCAGCGAACCGCCGCAAGGACCTTCACCCAGGCACGGCGATGGACGGCGACATCCCCGTGGGCACCCCCGATCCCGCGACCTATGGCGACGTGACCTACGGCAAACAGGGCGACACCACGTTCATGGCTGTGGCCGACGATCAGGGCAACATCGTCGCCTGCACCACCAGCCTGTGCACCGGCATGGGATCGCACGTGATGGTTCCCAGCCGCGGTTTCATGCTCAACAGCCGCATGAGCTACTTCTTCCTTGACCAAGACCTCGCCAACTTCCTCGAACCGAGAAAGCGCACCGTACAGACGATCACGCCGTCGATCTCCCTCAAGGACGGCAAGCCTTTCCTCGCGTTCGGCACGCCCGGTGCCGACGTGCAGGAGCAGGCGAAGATTCAGGTGTTCCTCAACTACGCCCTGTTCGGCATGGACCCGCAGCAGGCGGTCGAGGCGCCAAGGTTCCAGAGCCGTCATCCGATGAGCGTGATGTACCACGTGCAGTATCCGCGCACGATCCAGGTGGAAGGTCGCGTCGACGAGGCCGTGCGCAAGGAACTGGCGGAGAAGTACAACTATATCGTCCAGACGGCGGGCGAGTGGGAATACATCGGACTGACGGGCGCGATCGGCTTTGAAAACCCCGACGGGTTCCTCACCGCGGGCGCCGATCCTAGAGGCGACGCCACGGCGTTCGGCTGGTAGTCAAGCATCCGTTCTGTGCGCCGATAAAAATCCCGCCGAGGTACCGAATCAAACCGGCGCGCGGCGGGCGCGAATCGCGCGGACGCTGGGCGGCGACGCGTTCCCATCGCGGACACAAACGACTCTGGGTTGCCGTCAACGCGGTCCGTTGGGATTTCTTTCTCTCCGCGGGCCGACGAAGGTCGCGGTTCCGTCCCCGAGCTCTATTTTAGTTGCCTGGCGGGGATCGAAACCGTCGCGGAGGCGATATAAAATGGCAAACGCGTACTTTGTCTGTT
>CAZFNC010000096.1:0-1598 GCA_964520485.1 uncultured Synergistaceae bacterium
CGCGCCGGCTGTCGTGCCGTTTCCCGATTCCGCCGCCCGTCCGGTCGGATAAGCCGTCAACTCTGCCGGGCGGGGAAAGTCCGGTCCATTCCCGTCCGCTCTCGCGCCCGCGTCCAATCGAATTTTGCCTCGGCTGCCGAGCGCTGTGAACGCGACTTCAAACGCCCGATTGAGCGGCCTTTTGATACCGATCCGCCATTTTCCCTATTTCCCTGATCATCTCGTCGACGAACTCGCCGGGCGCTGTGACTTTCACCCAGCCGCCCTGACTCAGCAGCCACATTTTTATGCCGTCTCCGTACACCTCGGCCTCAAGGGTGTACGTGCCGCCGTTGCGTTCGATGATCCGCGCGGTCGGGATTCTGTCGAGAACCGCCTGCACGGAAGGCCCCGAGAATTCAAAGCGGATGGTCCTCAGTTTTCCGGACCACATGAAAAGGCTGCGCCTGCGAAGAAGTCCCTCGTCGCAATCGGGAACATCCTCTTTGTTCCACGCGACGCGGTGCCGCACGAGGTGCTTCACCCTGTCGACGCGGAAGTAAATCGGGATATCCGGCGTCTTTTCAGTTCCGTCTTTTTTGCGCACGGGGAAAGCGATCAGGTAAAAATAATACTCCGAGAACATGATCGCGACAGGAAGAATGCGGTATGTTTTGAAATCGCGGTCCATGCGGTAGTACTCTATCGTGATCTCCCGTCTGTCCGTGATGCAGCCGACCAGTTCCCAAAGCGTTTCCTGCACGCTTTCGCAGTCATGTTTCACTTCAGCGTAATGATAAAGCTCGTTTCGCACAAGTTCTTTAAGCTTCGGCCTGTCCTCCGGGGTCACGAACCGCTGCAGCTTTCCTACGAGGATTAAAAGCTCCTCTTTGGAGAACGCTCTGGCGCCTATCATGACCTCGAGCAACGCGAAAAGCTCCCTGTCGGTCAGAAAATCGTCCATGCCGAGACGATAGCACTTTTCACGGTAAAAATAACGCAGTTCAGCGTAGCCGGCAAGTTCCCTGTGATTCGCGAGAAAGGCCCTTAAATCTTTGATATCCCTGCCGACGGTCTTTAAGGACACTCCGTATTCTTTCGCCAGCCGGCGGACGTTCAGAGCCTCTCCCTTAAAGGCGCGAAAGAAGATCTCAAGTATTCTGTCCTGTTTGTTGTACTCCATTTTCGTCAGCCCGCTTTCGTCGGTTCTTGCCGGTATTATACTCAGGAACGCGGACACACGTATGTCCCGCTGAAAAAAAATGTGCGAAAAATCGCGCCTTTTCGCAAAACGCTTTTTTGTCTCTTCGCCGCGAACAAAAAAGCGCGTCCGAGAGGAACGCGCCGAAACGCCCGATGACTGATTTTCTCGATTCACGCGAACGGTTGCTATCTCATATTCTCCTGTCAATTATGCCCGCGGATGTTCTTTCGAGAACACCCGCGGGCTTTTTTGTCTCCGCCCCATCAATTCCGCACCCTTTCCCCGTTTAACCGCGAGGGGGAAAACTCCCCGCTGGAGCGCTTGACTCCAAGAACGTAAGGACCGACGTATATCCGCAGGGAATCTTCCGCAAAAATTTTTTGTCGGACGCCACAGGTTCCCGTCCTCGTCGGCC
>CAZFNC010000096.1:1698-5468 GCA_964520485.1 uncultured Synergistaceae bacterium
CGCTGTGCACGTCGCGGCGGAGGGCTTTTTGCGTTGTCGGTCCGGAACGCCTCGCTCATCGTGAGAGAGGGTTCCAAGAGACGGGAAAAGATTGTCATGCCGCCGCGCCGGCTCGGGCGGGAAGATGAA
Organism: uncultured Synergistaceae bacterium; assembly: GCA_964520485.1. Classification (GTDB taxonomy): domain Bacteria; phylum Synergistota; class Synergistia; order Synergistales; family Dethiosulfovibrionaceae; genus Pyramidobacter. Next base: position 1,828 of record CAZFNC010000096.1, read on the forward strand.
ACTCCGTCCCCGTCCCGTCTCGCGCCGGAGGCGGGCGCCGAAGCCGCCTAAGACGCTCCCCTTCTGCCCAGCAGCGACGTGTGGATTTTCACGACGACCTTGCGGATGCGCGAGGGTTCGGCGAGCGCGACGCAGGGCTGGTGCGCGTCCTCGGGAAAAAGCACGGCGAACATGCCTCTGCGGCAGTCGAGGAGCATACCCTCCCCCCGAAAGAAGCGAATGTCGCGTTCGGCGTCGTACGCTCCCGCGGGCACGAGGCGCGAGACGGGAGCGAAGCCGATGCGCTCGTCGCCGGAAATCGTCGTCTGGACGTCGATGAACTCGCGGTGCGCCTCGTAGGGAACGAGTTCGCGCGGCTTCGTCAACGGCTCTTCGATCACGTACCACGCCTTGCCGGGGATCAGATCGGTTTTGCCGGCGGGAAGCGTTTTCAGGTCGTCGCGGCTCAGCTGTCGCAGCGCCCAGGCGAACACGTCGCCGAGGCCGAAGTAGTTTCTCGCGTCGTCGATATGAGCGTAGATCACGGCAAAAACCCCTAGCGCTCCGACAGAAGTTCTTCGGCACTCTTGCGCGGGCGCGCGGGCGGCTCTTCCGCGGGTCGGCCGAAAGCGATCAGCGCCGAAACGCTCTGCCCGTCGGGAACGCCCGCGATGGCGCGCACGGCGGCCTCGTCGTAAAGCCCCATGATCACCGTGCCGAAACCCGCCTCGTGCGCGGCAAGACAGAACGCCTCCGCCGCGAGTCCCGCGTCGAACGACTGCCAGTGCGTGCCCTTGCTCGTCGAAAACGAGCCGTCCCCGTCGTAGCCGCTCACGCCGTCAACCGTCGTCAGCAGGATGAGCGCGGGCGCGCCGCCAATGATCTTCGCGTTCCACTCGAAACCGCGCACTCCTCGGGCGGCGATTGCGTCCTTCACTCCCGTGTCGAGCACGGCGATGTAGCGCACAGTCTGCGAGTTCTTCCACGTCGGGGCGAAGCGCGCGCTCTCGACGACTTTCAGGATGTCTTCTTTCGTGACCGCCTCGGCGGTAAACCTGCGCACGCTCCTCCGCGTCCTGATACATTCAAGCGCGTCCATTCCTGTCCACTCCTTTTATCCTTCGTTCTTCTGTCCTTTATACCGTCCGTAGAGCGTCGCGCCCGCCCAGTCGCCGTACATGCGCGAGATGCAGGAAACATCGGCGTCGCGCCCTTCTCGCGTCATGGCGATGCGGAACAACTCGGACGTGAGGTTTGACACGGGCGCGGGCACGTTCATGCCGCGCGCGGCGGACGTGAACAGCCCGATATCCTTCGACATCAGCGCGGCCGTGAAGTTCCACTGCCCGCCGGGGAAGACGACCTTCGGGAACTTCTCTTCGACAGCGGCGCAACGTCCGCTGCTCACAGCGATCACTTGAGCGGCGAGGCGCGGATCGATACCCGCCGCGGCGATGACGGACAGCGCTTCGGACACGGCGGCGTTGGCGGCGGCGCTGATAAAGTTGTTGGCGCTTTTGACGAGGTCGCCCGAACCGCTGGGGCCGAGGTACACAAGTTTCTTCGGGTCCCCGATCGTCTCGAGGATCGGGCGGCAGGCTTCAAACACCTCTTTGCGTCCGCCGCACATCACGGCCACGGTCCGTGCCGCCGCGCCTCCCGTGCCGCCGCTGACGGGCGCGTCGAGCAGGTTCATACCGTGATCCTCAAGAACTCCCGCCAGGCGCCGCGTGGCGGCGAAATCGCCCGACGTGCAGTCGATGACGGTCAAGCCGGGGCGGCAGACGGAAAGCGCGCCGTCGGGACCGGTGAGCACCTCTTCCACCTGCGCTGACGTGGGCAGACAGAGAACGAGAAAATCCAGCCCTTCCAGAAGTTCGCGCTGAGAAGACGCGGCGACCGCGCCGCGCGCGAGCATTCTGTCAAACGCCCGCGCTTTCTCCTCGGGGTCGCGCGCTATGGGGCAGAAACCGTGCCGTACACAGCTTTCGCGCCGCCACGCGGGAACTTTCACGGAATAACCGCTTTCCACAAGCCCGTAACAGATCGGGAAACCCATCGCTCCCAGACCGAGAAAACCCAGCTTTTTGCCCTTCAAGTCGTCCATGCTCGCACCTGCCCTTTCAACGATCTCGCACGATGTCCCGCTAGGCGCGAGACGAAATCCTTCCGTGTTTATTGTATCACAAAACGCCTCGAAGAGTGAGCCCGTGACGCCCGCGCGACGTGACGTTCGTTCGCTGTCTCCCGCCGTCTTGCGGATTCATCCGGACGTATCATTCAACCCATATCCCGCAAAAGACTGAAACGGCTTTTACGGCGCGTGTTGCGCCGAACGCGGCCAAGTCGCCGTTTCTTGCGCGCGAAAAAGTCCGGCCCCGCGGCAGGGGCCGGACAAAACATCATTCGTTTTTTGAGCGCCGCTCCGTCAGAACGGGAGCGCCCCTGACAGGATTCCTCTCCCTCGCCCGCGGGAGATCGCGCGCGCAGACGCGCTACCTGAGCGACTCCAGAATCTTGAACGACGCGGCGACGACGGTCTCGGCGCAGGTCTTGAGAATGGCGTCGTTCGTCTTGAACTGCGGCGAGTGGTGCGCTCCCGCGTAAGGGCTGTCGCCTTCGCCCATGCCGACGTTGAAGTAGATGGACGGCCTTTCGGTCGAATAGAAGTTGAAGTCGTCCGACCCGTTCGAGATGGGGACCTGTACGGCGCGTCCCGCGCCGTACATCTCGGCGCAGGCCTCCTCGAGCAGCCTGCCGAGAGCGGGATCGTTGATGATGCTGGGGTAAACTGGAATGAAGCGGAACTCGGTTGTGCAGCGCATGGCTTCGCCGATGCCGCGCGCGATGCGCGTGATGCGCTCGGGCAGCGAGTCGCGCACGGCGGGATCGGTTGTGCGGATGTTGCCCGTGATCTCGCACTTCTCGGGGATCACGTTGACGGCGCTGCCGCTCTTGAGCGTGCCGATGCTGACGACGGCGAACTTGCCGGGAGGCAGTTCGCGGCTGACGATGGTCTGGAGCGCGCCGATGATCTGAGCGGCGCAGACAGTGGGATCGACGGCCTCGTGCGGGCGGCTGCCGTGCCCTCCCTTGCCGGTGATGTCGAGTTCCCAGATGTCGCCCGACGTGGTGGCGGGACCGGGCGTGTAGAGAATCTGTCCTTCGGGGGCGTTGGCGCGCACGTGGAACCCGATCACAGCGTCCACACCTTCAAGCGCCCCCTCGGCGATGAAAGCTTTCGCGCCGGGAGTCGTGGCCTGCTCCTCGGAGGGCTGGAACATCAGCCGCACGGAGCCGGGCAGTTCGTCCTTCATCGCGGCGAAAACCGCGGCGGCGCCGAGCAGCGCGGCGGCGTGCGCGTCGTGTCCGCAGGCGTGCATGACGCCCTGCACTTCCGTCCTGTAGTCGAGGTCATTGTCCTCGTAGGCGACGGCGAGCGCGTCGATGTCGGCGCGGACGGCCACTCGCGGGCGGCCTTCGCCTATGTCGCAGACGATGCCGCAGTCCGTGCCGCGGAATCCTCTGCGGATGTCAGTCAGCCCCAGCGCGCGCAGTTCGCGCTCGATCACGTCGGTGGTGAACACCTCGTGCCAGCCCATCTCGGGATGCCTGTGCAGTTCATGGCGAACGGCGATCATGCGCTGTTCGCAGGCGGAGAC
>CAZFNC010000097.1:0-5460 GCA_964520485.1 uncultured Synergistaceae bacterium
GTACGACAAGGTAGACCGCTACATGCAGATCTACCTCGCGCGGGCGGGCGCGCAGAAGCAGTCGTTCCGCTCGCACGACGCCATCCTGCAGGCGTGCCGCGCCGGCGACACGGTAGAGGCGACGATGCGGCTGCACGAGCATATGATGGCCGCCGTGCGGCACCTCGACTCGTTTCTGAGCAAAAAAACGGAGATCTCTCTGCCTGCGGAGACGTTCGCGCTCTTCCCCCCTTTGATCGACCGTACACGACCAGGGTAAAAAGCAGGAAACAGCGCAGTTTGATCTATCGCGACCGTCTGCCGTGTGAGCAGCGCTCAAAAGGATTTTTCAAATCATTTTTAAGAACTTTTTAAGGAGGCAGTTTCTTTTTATGTTCACGCATAAGCAGAGAATCGAAAACGCGCTGGCTATGAAGGAAAACGACCGCACACCTTACAGCCTGTGGATGCACTTTCCGAACCGAGACCGCAGTCCGCGCCGTCTCGCCGAACTGGCGCTGAGCAACCAGAAGAAGTACGACCTTGATTTCATCAAGTACATGCCGTTCGGGATGTATACTACGATTGACATGGGCGTTGACCTCGATGTCTTCGATGGGTTCCTCAGGGCTCCTGTTCAGCATGAACCGCTGATTAAAGACGTTAAGGACTGGGACAGGATCCGCCCTGTCGACGGCACGCGGGGCGAATACGCTGTCGTGCTGGAATCGCAGCGTATTCTCATGGAGATGATGGACGAACATGTTCCTTTCCTTCAGACACTCTTCAGCCCCGCCACCACGCTTGCCAAAATCTGCTCGCCCAAGACGCTTGTCGAGCACATGCGCATCGCGCCAGAAAAAGTCCACCGCGCGCTCGAGATGGTCATGGACACCACGATCAAGTTTGCCAAGGCATCTCTCGCCATCGGTGCCGACGGATTCTTTTACGCCACGCAGCTTTCGGGACGCGCAACGATGGAAAAGAAAGAGCACGACGAGTTCGTCAAAAAATACGACCTCGAAATCCTCAATACGGTCAGGGATCTCACGTGGTTCAACGTGCTCCACATGCACGGCGCGCAAGTCCGCATCGACGAGATGCAAGACTACCCCGTCCAGGGCCTGAGCTGGCACGACCGCGACGACGGCCCCTCAATGGAAGAGGTTCGAAGGTACAGCACCAAGGCCTTCGTCGGCGGACTCAGCTGGGGCAAGAACTGGCTGACCAAGTCGGAGGAACAGGTCGCGGCCGAAGTGCGCGAGATGTGCGGCAAGCGGGGCGTCATCATTGGTCCTGGTTGTGTCATCGAGCCTCATACGCCCGAAAAATATCTTCAAATCGTCCACAATACGATCGTCGAATCCGTCAGAACGGGCAGCCCTAGCCGTTAAAAGGAAAAGAAAGCAAGATTCCCCTCCCCTACACAACAGAGAGGCCGCTATCGGGGAAAGACGCGTGAGATCACCATGAGGACGGATGACACGGACGGCGAGAGCCTTCCGCAAGGAAAAAAATCAGCGATCCGCGAAAAAACATGAATGTTACAGAGCATCCGCCCTGTGCTGGAACATCACAGAATGATGAATCGAAAACGGGAGACGAAGGGCAAGTACGCTCTCCGTTTCCCGTTTCTCTTTTCGCGGGGGACAAAAAACGTTCGCTGACTGCCGTTGAGTGCTTAAAAGGCGTATATCTTCATCATCTTAAGATCTAAATCAAATTAAACAAGTATGTATAAATCCAATTAGACGTATTATATAGAATATATTTTTTAAGTTTTTTCTATCCTTCCAAACGATAATTTGACTATGTTTTCAATAGTTCCATGTAAAATTACATTTATTTAATAGTATTTTACAAAATTACGATGAAATATCGTTGCTCAACGATTCTCTCGACGGTACAGCTTTAAGTTCTTTAAAAGGGCTTTTTTCACTTTCTTTACCTTGAAAAACGTGCCCTGTTTTGCTAGAATGTCTGTGCGCGGCGTCGTTTCTTTTCACCTCATACAAGGTCGACGGAAGATACGCGCCGCAGGCGACGGTTTAAACAGTTTCTTTTTTTAGGGGAGGAGTGCCAAAATGAGGAGAACACATACGTCGGAACGGAACGCCGCCGAATCGCGAGAGATGTGCGGCATGCTTCGCGTCAAAGAGACGCGAACGCGCGAGAATGAACTTGAGATAGTCCATGGTACCGTTGGACAGTACGGCCAACGGTGTTGCTGTTGTCGTTAAAGAGAAGGAGTGTGCGTTCATGTTCACCATTACCGAGTTTCTGCAACAGGAAGTGAAACCCGCCCTGGGATGTACCGAGCCCGGCGCGGTGGCGCTGGCCGTGGCAAAGGCCTGCGAGCAGCTTGACGGACGAGCCGAGAAACTTGACGTTGTCGTCTCGGACAACATCTACAAAAACGGCATCGCCGTCGGCGTCCCCGGCACGAACGGACAACGCGGCAACGAGATCGCGGCCGCGCTGGCCGTGTACTGCGGGCGTTCCGCCTACAGCCTTGAAGTGCTCAAGGACGTCCGCCCAGAAGACCTCGACAAAGCCAGAGAGTTCCTCGCCGAAGGCCGCCTCAAGCTCACAGCTAACGGCAAGGGCGGCGTCTACGTCGAAGCGACGGCATACTGTGGACAGCAAACCGGAACCGCGATCATCGAACAGACGCACGCCAACATCACTCTCGTCAAGAAAAACGGCGAAGTCGTCTTCCGCGCCACGCCTCACTGCGACGGCGTCGTGACGCCCACCGTGAGCGAAAGCGGCGTTTCCATCCCCGATCAGGTTAAAAAGATGAACTTCGAAGATCTCGTCGCCCTCGCCGGGACCATGTCGAAAGAGGATATCGACTACGTGTGGCAGGGCATCGACATGAACATGAACATCGCCGGATACGGATTTGACCACCATGCCGGTCTGGAACTCGGGCGCGCAGTGCGCGACGCCGCCGGGGACATTTACGACCGTGACCTCGCCGCGCAGGTGAAGGCCGTCTCCGCCGCCGCCAGCGACGCGCGCATGGCCGGCGTCTCGCTCCCCGTCATGAGCAGCGCCGGAAGCGGCAATCACGGCATCACAGCCATCCTCCCCGTCTACGTCGTCGGAACGGTCAAGGGCAAGTCGCGCGAGGAGATCGCCCGCGCCGTCGCCTACAGCCACCTGGCCACCAGTTTCGTCAAGAGCCGCATTGGCCGCCTGAGCCCCGTGTGCGGCTGCGCCGTGGCAGCGGGAGCGGGAGCCGCGGCCGGCATCGTCAACGTGTGCGGCGGCAGCGACGCCGAGGCCAAGAAAGCCATGGAACTGGTGCTGGGCAATATCACGGGAATGCTCTGCGACGGCGCCAAGGAGTCGTGCGCCCTCAAGGTGGGCACCGGCGCCACGGAAGCTTTCTACGCCGCGCAGATCGCCCTGAAAGGCGGTGGCCTGACCGTCTCGCAGGGAGTCGTCGACGTGAGCGACTTCACCCAGACAGCCGAGAACGCCGCCAGGCTCAACCAGGAAGGCATGAAGGACGTCGACCACACGATCATCGACATTATCAAGCACCGCTGACAGTTTGCGGGATACCGCCACAACCAAGACCAGTTTCGCCGCCGCAGCCTTTCGCGCCGAGGCGGCGAAACTTTTTTTACAGGAGACTTTAATTCCTACTTTATTTATAGACAAATAAGGACAGAGCGTTTATAATGTGCCTCACAATGACCGTTTGAGAAATCGGCGTGAGAAAGAGCGGCGCCCGAAAATGAAAACGCCGTCGGCCATAAAGTCCCGTTTGTCCGTGCGGCAAAAGGGCGGCTTTTAAGGCCGTAGCCTCGAACTCTCAAGCGAAATACGGGCAAAACCACGAGCAGAGGGGGGTAAGTAAAGATGGTCGAAGCGTATCGTTCCGTGACCGGCTGCGGTCTAAAGCGGACGGCCCGTGCGCCCGGTTTTTTCATCGTCCTCTACACATTATGGCAAAGCGCCCGACAATGACGAAAGAACCGTTTTATAAGCGAACGCTTTCGGACTCCCATGCGGAGCACCGATAAAAATACCATTTATAGAAAGGAATCATAAGAAAATGACAGAAACTTATAACGCCATGGCGAACGGCACTCTGATGTGGATAGCCTGCACGCCGGGTATTTTCATCGTCCTCTACCAGTCTTGGCTGTTTTACAGAAAGACACGTAAAAGCGCCGCGGAACTCGGGCTGACGAACAGCCAGATGAAAGCAGCTGTCCGTTCCGCTCTTATCACCTCGATCGGTCCCTGCTTTGTCATGCTTACCGCCATGCTGACGCTGATGCTTTACGTCGGCGCACCCTTAGCGTGGCTGAGAGTTGATTTCATCGGTTCTACGAGCTATGAACTCCAGGCGGCCGACATCACTTCAAACGCACTCGGGATCAAACTGGGCAGCACCGAGATGGATGCGTCTTTCCTCGCCACGGCCGCGCTTGTCATGAGCCTCGGTTGCGTCCCGTGGGTCCTCTTTGCCGCCATCTTTTCGGACAAAATGGACAAGGTGAACAACTGGATGTCGGGCGGGAACGCCAAAGCGATCCCCGTGCTCGGCGTCGGAGCGCTGATCGGCCTTTACAGTTCCTTCACATCGGACAGGTTGTACCCCGTCAAGACACAGATCTTCGCCGTCATCGCCGCCGCCGCCGTTATGTTCCTCATTCAAACATACAATAAAAAAGCGAACAAACAATGGGTAAAAGAATGGAGCCTGTCGATCTGCATGGTGGCGGGAATGGTCAGCGCCACGATCGCGCAGTACATGGGTTTCTAGGCCCCAACCGGCAACGCTTCCAAAGGAGGTAACGATATGAACAACACTCAAAACCGATCTTTTGATAATGATTATATGCCGTATATCATCAAATGGGGCAAGATCACCTGCTGGGTTTCGATCCCGCTCATCCTGATCCCCTGCGTGGTCTTAATTGTATTCTACGGAGCCAGGATTTCCTTTGCGGGATTCATGACCGCTTTGATCCCTGTGCTCGGGAGCATGCTCGCCTGGTACATCGTCGATCCGATCTCGCTGTTCCCTGTGTTGCACGTACCCGGACTGTACATGACTTATATTGCCGGCAACTCAAAGGAGATTCGCGCCCCTGCCGCCATCGCTGCCATGAGTGCCGCCGACGTGGAACCCGGGACGCATCAGGGAACCGCCATCTCCTGCGTCGCGATCGCGACCTCGGTCTTTGTCAGTCTTGCGTGCCTGACGTTTGTCGCCGTGTGCGGCAAGTTTGTGCTGGACATTCTGCCAAAGCCCGTCATATCCTCGCTGAACTTTCTGCTGCCCGCTCTGTACGGCGCCTTGGCGATGCAGAGGATCATGCTTGACTACAGAACGTTCTTCTACCTGCTGCCGATCACCGTTCTATGCGTCGTTTTGGGACAGATGGGCGCTTACAACATCTTGCCCCTCGGAGGCGGGTACGCGAAGATCCTGATTCTCGTCGTCTGCGGTTCACT
>CAZFNC010000098.1:0-5410 GCA_964520485.1 uncultured Synergistaceae bacterium
CATCCCGCACAAGACGGGATATGCGCGGCTCTCTTTTTAAGCTTTTCGTCCGCTGTCCGCGGACGGAACGGTCACTCCGCCCAGAAGACGCGACCCGCTTTGCGCGCGGCGGGCGGCTTGGGGGCTTCGGCCGGATAACCGACGACGCAGTTTCCGACGCCCTCGTAGTCGCCTTCGACGCCGAGTTCCCTGAGCAGAAGCTTGAACTCTTCGCGCTCAAACGTCTGCTGCGCGCGGTGGATCCAGCAGCTGCCCAGTCCCAGCGACCACGCGGCGAGCATCATGTTGCCGATGACGAGAGAACCGTCGCAGACGCCCGTCGGCACGCTTTTGTCCGCGAGGACGACGAGAACGGCCGGCGCGCCGTAAAACATGTCCTGTCCGGCGTTGCCGCGAATTTCCGCGTTCACCTCGCTGAGGCGGTCGCGCAGCTTCTTCTCCGTGACGGCGACGACGATCGGCGACTGTCTTCCCATGCCGTTGGCAGCGTAAAGGCCGGCCTCGACGATCTGCGCGAGTAGTTCGTGTGAAACGGGATCGGGCTTGTACTTCTTGCAGCTGCGGCGTTCGATGATGGCTTTGACGACTTCGTTCATGTGAGAGTTTACTCCTTTCTGTCATATCGATCTCGCGGGAGACGCGGCGCGAGAATCAGGCGAGGGCCTCTTCGATCGCTTCGCCGATCAGGGCGACGTCCGTCTCGACGCTGCCCAGAAGTTCCGCGACGGCAGCCTTCTTCTTGGCGACGAACTCCCCGTCCGCGACGAGCGGCAGGTTGATCCTCACGTTGTAGGCGGCGGTCATCGCGGCGGCTCGGGCGAACTGCCCTGCGGCGGCCGCGTCGCTGACGGCATTGCGGTTGCCGAGGCGTATGGCGGTCAGGGCGAGGGTCGCGGCGCGGGCGGAAAGCTCAAGCGTGCGCAGCGGCGCCTCGACGGCGCTTTTCGCCGCGTCCTGCAACGCGGCCTTTCGCGCGGCTTTTCGTTCGTCGGTGTCCTTTGGGAGTTTCAGCGCGGCCATGTACGCCTTGAAAGCGTCCGTGTCGCGGTCGATCATCTCGAGCAGTTCGGCGGCGAGGGTTTTGGCTTCGTCCTTGACGCGGGCCATCTCGTCGCCGACGGCGGCGTATTTCTCGCGCCCGACGGTCAGTTCCCCGACCATGGAAACGAGGCCCGCGGCCAGAGCGCCTCCGAGCGCTCCGACGCTCCCGCCCCCGGGAGCGGGCGAGGACGAGGCCAGTTCGGCGACAAAATCGGGCAGGGGCATGGCGTGCAGCGTCATGGCGCGTCTCCTACCGCCCGCCCATCAGGTCGAGCAGCTTCAACTCGAGCACCTGATCGTTGCGGAAATCGTCAATCTGAAGGTAGTACGCGGCGCTGTCGAGCATGGCGCCCGCGGGGATCATGCCGTAGACTTCCGTGCCGTTGACGGTGACGCCCCATCTGGCGGCTTCCATGCGGATAAATTCGAGGACTCTGTACATGGATGTCTTTTCGTAGTCGACGAGATTCATCGACACCTGCACGAGTTTTTTCTCGGGCAGATCGACGCCCATGCCCTTCACGGTAGCGAAGCCGCCGCCCGAAGCGCGGACACGCTTCGCGATGATCTTGGCGATCTCGACGTTCGTGGTGTTGAGGTTGACGTTGAACGCGACGAGGAACTTGCGCGCGCCGATCGCCGTCCCGCCCGCTGTGGGATGCAGTTCGTTCGCGCCGACGTCGGCGGCCCTCGAGGGATCGGTCTTGACGAGTTCTTTGAGGGCCTCGTACTGTCCTTTGCGCACCTGCTCAAGCCGCGTGCGGCCGGGCATGACGGCGCTGGCCTCGTAGTAGAAAACGGGGATCTTCAGCTCGTCGTAATAACGCCGCGCGAACTTATGCGACAGCTCGACGCACTCGTCCATCGTCATGCCGGAGACCGGCGTGAACGGAATCACGTCGACGGCTCCCATGCGAGGATGCGCGCCCTGATGTTTGTTGAGGTCGATGTTGGCGACGGCGACTTTGGCGGAGTCGATGAGCGCGTCGCAGATCACGCCGGGCTCGCCGCAGAGTGAGACGACAAGACGGTTGTGGTCTTGATCGGCGCGGTAATCAAAAAGATAGCAGCCTTTTCGGTCCTTAAACGGGGCGACGATCGCCTCGATCACGTCCTTGCGGCGTCCTTCGCTGAAATTCGGTACACATTCGATCAGTGCCATTGCGTAACCTCCTGTATGTTCATCATCATGCCGCCAACACGGCGGGTCTCTCAAAAAAGCCCCCGCGCCTTCACGCTTCACACGGACGATTCCGGCGCGGCGAACCTCGGCTCCGTTCGCGGGCGAAAACTCTCGAACTCACCGGCCCGCGGTCATCGCCTCGACCTCTTCGCGCAGAGGGATCTCGATATCGCGCTCGTCGTCAAGACCGGTGAGCGTTCCGCCGTCGAGCGTCCGGCGTCCGCCCACCCACGCGGCTTCGACGCGCCCGCGCCTGACCGCGCGAAAGTCGGCCCACCCCCCTGTCTCGATCGCGCCGACGGTCGCCCCGCCGCAGGGGAACGGCATGCGCCCGAAGCCGTCGACGAGCGAAGCGGGCAGATCCGGCAGACGTTCTTTGAGAAAAGCGCGTTCGTCGTCGGGATCGAGACTGTCGTTGCTGGCCTCGCCGTCGGTGCCCAGCCAGATCTTCACGCCGGCGGCGACAAGCGCGGCAACGTCGGGAAACCCCGTTTTGACCCTGTCGTTCATCCGCGCGTTGAGCACGACCCTCATGCCGTTTTCGGCGATCACGGCGCGCTCTTCGTCGTCGAGCCAGCAGCAGTCCGAGAGAACGACGTGCGACAGCGACGGCACGCGGCCTTCCTCGAGCAGACGCCGCAGGTAGACGACGGGACGGCACCCGTGCTCCTTCAGGCACAGTTCCGCGTCGCCCCTGTCCTCGGACAGGTGGATCTGCACGGGACGGTTCAACTCCCATCCCAGGCTGATGCCGCGTTCGATGCAGGCGGCGGTCGAGGCGTGAAAACTGTGCAGAGCGGGACAGACGGTCACGGCGGCGTCCTCTTCGCCCATCAGCTCGCGGCAGTTTTTCTCCGCCTCGGGAATCGACTCGTAATAACAGCGCTGGGACGCTTTTTTGCCCTCGTAGGCGTCTTCGTTCACGACGTCGTAGTTCATGCGCCCAAAGACGAGGCGGATGCCGACTTCGCGGGCGGCGGCGATGACCTCCCTGTCAAGCTCGTTGTCGCGTCCGCCGTGCAGATAGTAACTGACCATGACGCTTGTGACGCCGCGAAACATCATCCGAGCGAAGGCCCTGCGGCAGGCGAGGCGCACCCGAAGCGGCGTCATGCTCACGGAATACCTGTAGATGGTGTTGCGGCACCACGTGCCCAGATCCCAGTTTTTGTCGACGATGTCGGCGTAGATTGACTGTTCGGGATGCGAATGGGCGTTGAACAGCCCCGCGCCAATCACCGCGTCGCGCTCAGGATCGAAAGGAGAGGGCGCGGGGAGCGGTTCGATCCGTCTGATCCTGCCCGCGCCGTCCCACGCGATCTTTCCGTAAAAGATTCTCCCGCCGTCGTCCACCCAGCCGGTGAGCGCCGATTCCGCCATTTCCGCCATGCTCCGTCGCCCCCTTTTTCCCGCGCGCGTTCGGAAGTTCCGCGCTCTTCGTCACCATTAAAACATTTTATAACGAACCGCGCAACCCTCGAAAAGTTTTTCTCGCCGGACACGCCCGATTCCCCGCGACGGAGGCGCCGTAAGAGCCGCCTCACCTCGCCGGCGATCCCGCGGCGCGGGAGCATTTCCGCTTTGAGCGAGCGTATCGGAACGATGTTCCGGTCTGTTCCCGACGAGGCGGGACGTACCATTTGAAAGCGCCCTTGCATTTTTCTCTCATTTCGCGTATTATATACTTATGTTACAAATATTCCATTCAGGCGACGCCTGAAAGAAAGCAGGAGTGATCGAAATGTCATGGAGCTTTGCCGAAAACGCGCTTCAACTCGAGTTCGACGCACTGTGGACGACATCCGTCGCGCTGTTGCTGCTGAGCCTCGGCTACGGACTGCGCGGCAAACTGCGCTTTTTTGAGAAGTTCTGCATCCCCGCGCCGGTCATCGGCGGACTGATCATGGCCATCGTGGCGCTGATTCTCCACCACAACGGCGGATCGAGCGTCAAGTTCACCACGTCCCTTCAGTCGCCGATGATGCTGGCTTTCTTCACCACCGTCGGCATCGGCGGAAGCTTCGCGCTGATCAAACGCGGCGGGAAGGCGCTGATCATCTATCTGCTCTTCTGCTGGTTCCTCGCCGTCGTCCAGAACTGCGCCGGCGCGGCGCTCGCCAAGCTGTTCGGGATTCACCCCGTCTTCGGCATCATGGCGGGCGCTGTCTCGCTTGAGGGCGGTCACGGCGCTGCCGCGGCCTTCGGCGGATCGACGGAAGCGCTGGGCGTCGTCGGCGCCAAGGCCGTCGCCATCGCTTCGGCCACGTTCGGCCTGATCATGGGAGGGCTGCTCGGCGGCCCCGTCTGCCACATGCTGATCGAGCGCAACCACGTCGACATCTCCGCGAGCGACGAGTCCATCTACAGGAAAAACGCCGATGAAGTCAGGGGCGAGGGCGGAAGCGACGCCGTCGATTCCAGGGGATTCATGAAAATGCTGTGCCTCGTGCTGGTCTTCATGGCGCTCGGCGCGATGCTCACGAAGTACGTCAACGCGCTCTTCCCCAAGTCGTGGAACCTGGCGCTGCCCGACTACGTGATGGCCATGTTCGTCGCCGTCGTCTTCCGCAACATCAACGACGGCGCGCACCTCGTCACGATCCGCACCAAGTGCGTCGACATCATCAGCGACGTGTCGCTCGGCGTGTTCCTCACCATGGCGATGATGAGCATGCGCATTTGGGACCTGTACGACCTCGCCCTGCCCCTTCTGGGCATCCTGTTCATCCAGACGGCGCTGATCGCGTTCCTCGCCGTCTTCATCCTGTTCCCGCTGCTGGGCAGAAACTACGACGCCGCCGTCATGTGCGCGGGCTTCATGGGCCACGGACTGGGCGCCACGCCCAACGCGGTCGCCAACATGGGCGCAGCCTGCGAGCGTTACGGCGTGCTCTCGCACAAGGCGTTCCTCATCGTCCCGCTCTGCGGCGCGGTCCTCATCGATCTGGTCGCCCTGCCCAACATCGCGTGGTTCATCAGCTTCCTCACAGCCAAATAAAACTCTTCGCACAAAGAAGCGGCCCCTTCACGGGGCCGTTTTTTTGTGTGAAAGAGTCCTTTTCGGCCTTCGTCCGCGAGGTCGAGGAATCCGAGTGAACATACTGGCTCACGCCGCGCTCCGGCAGCCTCGCCGCAGAAATCCTCGCGAAGGGCGCGGCGTCGCTGGAGCGGAAAATCAGGGATAAA
>CAZFNC010000099.1:0-5384 GCA_964520485.1 uncultured Synergistaceae bacterium
TTGCGGTCGCGATCCTGCTCGATCGTGCGCGAAGCCATGATGCCGGGCACGCCGCAGCCCGTGGCCACAAGCATGGGAATGAAGCTCTTGCCGCTCAGCCCGAAACGGCGGAAGATCCTGTCCATGATGAAAGCGATACGGGCCATATACCCCACGTCCTCAAGGATGGACAACAGGAAGAACAGCACGAGCATCTGGGGCACGAAACCCAGCACGGCGCCCACGCCCGCCACGATGCCGTCGAGGATCAGACCGTAAAGCCACGTTCCCTCCGCCACGCCGAGCGAGGTCAGCGCGCCGCCGATCCAGCCCGGGATCAGTTCGCCGAACAGCGTGTCGTTGGCCCAGTCGGTGCCGAACGTGCCGATGGAGATGCCGCCGTCCGCCACGGAGGCGCCCATCGCGATCGAGTAGATCAGCAGCATGACGGCCGCGAAGATGGGCAAAGCCAGCACGCGGTTGGTGACAACCTTGTCAACCTTGTCCGAAAAGGTGAGGCTGTGCCTGGAGGCCTTCTTCTTCACCGACCTTGAGACCACGCCCTCGATGTAGCTGTACCTTTGATTGGTGATGATGCTTTCGGCGTCGTCGTCAAGCTCCTTTTCGCAGTCGGCGATATGACGTTCCAGATGAGCCTTCAGGTCGTCGGGAAGTTTCAGCTCGTCCATCACCTTGCCGTCGCGCTCGAAAATCTTGATCGCATACCAGCGCAGGTAGGTTCCGGCCACCTTTCCCTCGATGGATTCCTCGATGTGGGCGATGGCGTGCTCCACGCTGCCCCTGAACACGTGAGCCATCTCGCCCACCTGTTTCCGGCGCGCCATGGACACGGCCTCTTCGGCGGCTTCCATGCCGCCCTCGCCCTTGAGGGCGCTCATCTCCACCACGTGACAGCCCAGTTCGGCGCCCAGTTTCTTCAGGTCGATCAGGTCGCCGTTCTTGCGCACCAGGTCGATCATGTTCACCGCCACGACGACGGGAAGTCCAAGCTCGACCAGCTGCGTGGTCAGGTACAGGTTCCTCTCGATGTTGGTGCCGTCGACGATGTTGAGGATGGCGTCGGGCTGTTCTTTCACCAGATAGGTGCGCGCCACCACTTCCTCCAGCGTATAGGGCGAAAGCGAGTAGATGCCGGGCAGGTCCTGGATGATGACGTCCTTATGGCCTTTCAGGCGCCCTTCCTTCTTTTCCACCGTCACGCCCGGCCAGTTTCCCACGTACTGGTTGGAACCGGTGAGGGCGTTGAACAGCGTCGTCTTGCCGCAGTTGGGGTTGCCCGCCAGGGCAATTTTTATGTCCATGTCGATTTTCTCCTCTCTCGTAAAAAAACTGCCTTTTATGACGGTCAGCTGACCTCGATCATCTCCGCGTCGCCCTTGCGCACGGACAGTTCATAGCCCCTGACGTTCAGTTCCATGGGATCGCCCAGCGGAGCCACCTTGCGCACGAAGATCTCCACGCCCCTAGTGATGCCCATGTCCATGATGCGGCGCTTCACAGCGCCCTCCCCGTGCAGGCGCAGCACGGTGACCGTCTCGCCCACTTTCACGTCTTTCAGCGTTTTCATGGTATTGAACTCCTTTCTCTTCTCCTAGACCATGATCTTGTTTGCCATGGCGTTTCCCAGAGCGATCCTGCTGTCTTTCACCTGGACGATCAGGTTTCCCGCCATCTCGCTGATCACCGTCACGTCGCTGCCGACCACAAACCCCAGTTCCGCCAGGTGCTGCCGTACCTCGTCCCTGCCGGAGATCCTGCGGATCGTGACCGTCTCTCCCGACCTCGCCATCGTCAGAGGCACCATTTCTTTCCTCCTCCAGAACAAGGTTAGCGTGACTAACCCCGAAATCAGCGTTAGTTTAATATACCTAACCAAAAATTTCAAGTCCCCCGAGGAGAAAAACGCCGTTTTTTTTACGAACGCGGCGCGTCGGGCGCGAGCGAACGCGGCCGACGCCGCAGGGAACGGGAATCGGCGGACCTCTTCCGACTCGCGGGGAGCAAGGAGCGCGCAGCAGAGCGCGGAAAGGCAATAAAGCGCAAAAAAAACTCCGCCCTCGCGGGCGGGACGTTGTATTTCATCTATGCCGATCTCTTCCGCGGGAGGCGTCGTGACAGCGCGAAGGCGTCTTTCCCCCTTTCATTTCCGGACAGAGTTTTCCGACGCGCGCTGCCGCGAAAAGCGCCGAAGACCGAGAGGGAAAACAAAAAACGCCGCCCGCCGGAAACGCGCGCCTCGGCGGGTGCCGCGCGGGCGGCGCGGGATTTTTCTGTCGGACAAAATGTAAAAAAAACGGACACGGCGATCACGGACGCGCGCACGAAAAAACCGTTCGGAGCGTCGCTCGCCTGTCCGATGCGGGAGGCACAGACAGGAATTGTCCGCAACGCGCCGTTCCGTTGAAAAAAATAAGAAGAAATCGGGACAACCCTCCGGAGAAACGCGTTTCGGGCGGCGCACGCCCCGCGTCCAAGCCGGAAACGTCCGGAACTTGCTGTCGCGTGGCCCGAGAATCTTTCACGCGATTGCCAAGCGCTGAAATAAACTCTTTTTCATAAAATAATAAATACTTGACACCGGTATTCTGCAATGATAAGATGACATCTGCATTACAGTTTTCAGGCATGAATAAACATCGTTTTATTTTAAGCGGCCGCCGTCTCCTCTCCGCGCTTTAACAGTGAGGCCGTGCGAGGTTTTTTGAAAACAGACGCAACGTCCGTTTCAAATCGCGGGGCGGCGGGAACGACGTCTTCCGCTCACGATCTCGGGCGACGCGCGCGATACGGTTTTATCGTACACGGCGACAAAATACATGGCACAGTTCAACATACTCGCAAAAAATCAAAGGGAGCGATCTCATGTCAGATATTCCGAACGCCCTGTGCGGGGAATACGCGGAAATGTCCAAAGAAATATGTCGGGAACTGGTGAGGCGCCCGTCCGAAGATCCCCCCGGGGACACGCGCGCTGCGGCATCATACATATCTTCTCTGCTGTCGCGGAACGGCATACGCTGCGAAACCGTCTCCCCCCACGCGGAAAAGCCCAGCGTCGTCGCCACCATAACAGGGGGCAGGCCGGGGAAACATGTCGTTTTTAACGGACACATTGACACTTTCCCCGCGGGAGATTTGAGCAAATGGACCGTCGATCCCTTCGGCGGGGAAATGCGCGACGGCAGATTGTACGGGCGCGGCGCCGCGGACATGAAAGGCGGAGTGGCCGCCAGCCTGGCCGCTTTCCTCATGCTGAACAGGCTGAAAGACAGCCTGCCGGGAAAGGTTTCCATAACCTGCGTGTCGGACGAGGAGGTCGGCGGGCCGTGGGGAACGCGCTATCTGCTGAAGAACAGGCCGGAGCTGTACGGGGACGTCCTGATCAACGGGGAGCCGTCGTCCACAGGGCATGTCCGGATCGGCGAAAAGGGCGCGTTTCGGGCGCGGATCATCGTGGACACGTCCGGCGGACACGGCGCGTACGCCGACTTCAGCGCCAATGCCATCTCGGAGATGACGACGGTTCTCAACCTGCTCTCGGGCTTCGGCAAGGACATTACCGCCGTCGATCCCCGCATCCGGCGGCTGATGGAAAACGCGAGGGAGTCATATGAAGCGCTGCTCGGCCCCGGATCGGTGGAAAAAGCGCTGAGCTACTCCATCAATTTCGGAACCATCCGCGGGGGCATTATGGTGAACATGATCGCGGAAAACTGCGAGGCTGAAATAGACTGCCGCTTTCCGCCAGGGACGAAATGCGCCGTCATAGAGGACTGGCTGAAAGGCATCGTCGGCAAAGTTCCTCACGCAAGGTATGAAATTATAAAGCGGACAGAGCCTGTGATAACGCCTCCGGACCATCCGTATGTACAGATGGCGAAGGACGTCGTGGAGAAAATAACGGGCAAACCGGCGTCCGTCAACTTCAGCCTCGGCGGCACGGAAGCCGTTCTGTGGCGATCTAACGGAATCCCTGCCGTCACGTACGGACCCGCGCACCATCACATGGGAGCCGCCGACGAGTATGTCGTCGCGGACGAACTGCCCGTCGTCGCCGAGGCTCACGCGCGGATCGCCTGGCGCTACTTGCACGGCGATTATTAACTTCGTTCACAGTTCGCGATTGAGTGCCGTTCAGTCGCGTGAAGCCGGCCCGTTTGACAGGAGGCGGCGCATGGAAAAGTTTAAGAACAGCAATCAGTACTACCACATGGTCTTGTCAAAGATGGCGCCGAAGCCTGAGCCTGCGTTTCACGACAGCGCGGAGCAGACGCGCGTGTGGGGCAGGCCGTGGGGCGTGAAGAACGACGTGGGCAAAATAAGAACCATTCTCGTCCACCGCCCCGGGGACGAGTTAAAGGTCATCACCGGGGACAAATACGACGCGCAGCTTGAAGCCCTGATAGACACGGAAAACCAGTGGTACTTCCGTTCTGACAAGGCGCCCGACATCGCGCTGATGCAGCAGGAGCACGACGCGCTGACGGCGGCGCTCAAGGCGGAGGGCATCGAGGTCGTCTGCGCGGAAGGGAGCCCCCGCGACCCTGACGCGATCAACGTCAGGGACAACGGGATCGTCGTGAGCGGAGGAATCATCATCACGCGCATGGGGACAGTCGGCAGGGATTTCGGGACGGGACGCCGCGGCGAGGAGGCGTATATAACGAAAGCCGTCGCCGGCATCGGGATGCCGGTGCTGCATACAATCCAGGGGAGCGGCCTGATGGAGGGCGGCAGTTTCTGTCTCTTGGACAGCCGTCACGCCGCCGTCGGCCTGAGCTACAGGGGGAACAGAGTCGCGGCGGAGCAGATAAGGCAAGTGCTGGCGCTGCAGGACATCGAGCTGGTCGAAGTTCCCCTCACAGGCTACAGTCTGCACCTGGACGGCGCCATCGTGATGGTGGACTACGACAAGGCCCTGGTCAACGTGGAAAGGCTTCCGTTCTGGTTCCTCGAGCACTTGAAAAAGCTGGGCATCAAACCTGTGTTCACCGACTACAGGGACGGGGCGCTCGGGATCAACTGCCTCGCCGTGAGCCCGGGGCGCGTCCTGGCAAATAAAGATGCGCCGTGGACGGCCGAATGTCTGTACAAGGAGAACATCGAGGTTGTTCCGCTGAAGTACGCCGAATGCGGGAAAAAGGGCGGCGGAATACACTGCGGGACGCTGCCGCTGATCCGCGACGAATAGGACGGCGGCGGAAGAACACAGCTCCTGCCCCGTCCGTTCGTAAGACGGGCGCCTTGACCGTCCGCGACCGGCAGGCGGAAAGGGAAATCGCGGCGACTTTCTGTCCCCGTGAGGAAGATACAGACGCAGGGGAACGGCGGAAAGCGCGGCGCGCGGTCGCGGCGTGAGAACGCCTTTCAAAAAAACCGAGACG
>CAZFNC010000100.1:0-5295 GCA_964520485.1 uncultured Synergistaceae bacterium
CGATGGTCCCGATGTTCAGGTGCGGTTTGTTGCGTTCGAATTTCTCCTTTGCCATAATTGAGTCCCCCCTGGACTTTATCACAAAATGTTATTTTCTTGCGCCCGTGCCGCCGTTCAGAATCGTGTCGGCGACGTTCTTGGGAACCGGCTCGTAGTGGTCGAACTGCATAGTGTAGTTGGCGCGGCCGGACGTCTTGCTTCTCAGGTCGGTAGCGTAGCCGAACATCTCGCCCAGAGGCACGTAGGCCTTGATAGCGCGGGCGTTGGCGCGCATATCCATGCCGTCGACGCGCCCGCGGCGCGAGGACAGGTCGCCCATCACGTCGCCCACGTAATCCTCGGGCGTGACGACTTCGACCGACATGATCGGCTCCATCAGCGTGGGCTGAGCCCTCCTCATGGCCTCCTTGAACGCCATGGAAGCGGCGATCTTGAACGCCATTTCCGAGGAATCGACCTCGTGATAGCTGCCGTAAACCAGCTCGACCTTGACGCCGATCACGGGGTACCCGCCGAGCACGCCGCTGCCCATGGCCTCTTCAAAGCCCTTCTGACAGGCGGGGATAAACTCGCGCGGGATCACACCGCCGACGATGTCGTCCTCAAACACAAAACCTTCCTGACCGTCGGGAAGAGGCTCCATGTTGATCACGCAGTCGCCGTACTGCCCGTGCCCGCCGCTCTGACGGACAAACTTTCCCTGGACGCGCTCAACCCTCTTGAGAATGGCCTCGCGGTAGGCGACCTGCGGCGCTCCGACGTTCACGTTCACGCCGAACTCGCGGCGCAGACGGTCGACGATGATGTCGAGGTGAAGCTCACCCATGCCGGAAATCGTGGTCTGCCCCGTCTCCTCGTTGTCCTTGACGACGAACGTGGGATCCTCGTCTGCCAGGGCGTTCAGCCCCTTGGCGAGCCTGGCCTTGTCGTCGGTGGTCGCGGGCTCGACAGCCAGCGTGATGACGGGCGCGGGGAACGTCAGACTCTCGAGCACGATCGGGTGATTCTCGTCGCAGAGCGTGTCGCCCGTCCTCGTACCCTTGAGGCCGGGAAGCGCGATGATCATGCCCGCGCTGGCGTCCTCGATGTCGATCCTCTTGTTGGAGTGCATGAGCAGAATACGCCCGATGCGCTCACGCTTGCGGCTGGCCGGATTGTAGAGCGAGTCGCCGGTGTGGATCGTGCCGGAATAGACGCGGCAGAACGTCAGGCGACCGACGAACGGATCGACGGCGACCTTGAAAGCGAGAGCCGAGACGGGTTCGTCAAACCTGGCGTGGCGCTCGAGCTCCTGAGTCTCGTCGTCGGGAGAAACGCCCTTGACGGCGGGAATGTCCACGGGGCTTGGCAGGTAGTCCACGACCGCGTCGAGCAGAGGCTGCACGCCCTTGTTCTTGAAAGCGCTGCCGCAGAGACAGGGCACGAAGTTGAGCGCGATCGTCTGACGGCGGATGGCCGCCTTGATCTGCTCAACCGTGGGTTCCTTCTCGTCGAGAACGAGAGCCATGATCTCGTCGTCAACGTCCGCAAGCTGCTCGATCAGGTTCTCACGGTAGATCTTGGCCTCGTCCATCATGTCGGCGGGAATGTCGCGGTGCTCGGGGTGGGCACCCGTCTCGTCGAGGTAGACAAGCTCCTTCATGTGGACGAGATCGACGATGCCCTGGAACGTGTCTTCCGCGCCGATGGGCAGGACGACGGGGACGGCGCGCGCGCCGAGACGGTCATGAATCTGCCCGACCACGTTGAGGAAGTCGGCGCCGACGCGATCCATCTTGTTGATGAAAGCGACGCGCGGCACGTGATACTTGTCAGCCTGCCGCCAGACCGTTTCCGACTGCGGCTCCACGCCGCCGACGGCGCAGAAGACGGAAACAGCGCCGTCAAGGACGCGCAGCGAGCGCTCGACCTCGACGGTAAAGTCCACGTGTCCGGGAGTGTCGATCAGGTTGATGAAGCAGTCCTTCCACTGGCACGTGATGGCCGCCGAGGTGATCGTGATGCCGCGTTCCCGCTCCTGCGCCATCCAGTCCATCGTCGCGGCGCCGTCGTGAACCTCGCCGATCTTATAGTTCACGCCCGTGTAGAACAGGATGCGTTCGGACGTCGTGGTCTTGCCGGCGTCGATGTGGGCCGCGATGCCGATGTTACGGATCCTGGACAGATCTTGAGTCAGCATATGACTTCACCGGACGCGGAACTACCAGCGGTAGTGAGCGAAAGCGCGGTTGGCTTCGGCCATCTTGTGCGTGTCTTCACGCTTCTTGACGGAGTTGCCCTCGTTGTTGTACGCGTCCATCAGCTCGCGGGCGAGACGATCGGCCATCGGCATGCCCTTCTTCCCGCGGGCGT
Source organism: uncultured Synergistaceae bacterium (assembly GCA_964520485.1). Classification (GTDB taxonomy): domain Bacteria; phylum Synergistota; class Synergistia; order Synergistales; family Dethiosulfovibrionaceae; genus Pyramidobacter. The sequence goes on from CAZFNC010000100.1 coordinate 2,353, forward strand.
AGGAGATGATCCAGCGGATCGCGAGAGCCTGAGCGCGGGCGGGAGCGACTTCGACGGGAACCTGGTACGTGGCGCCGCCGACGCGGCGCGAGCGGACTTCGACGGAAGGCTTGACGTTTTCCATGGCCTTCTCGAACAGAGCCATGGGCTCGACCTTGAGCTTCTCGGAAGCTTTCTGGAGAGCGCCGTAAACGATGCCCTCGGCGATGCTCTTTTTGCCGTCGAGCATCAGCGTGTTGATGAACTTCGTGATGACAGTGCTGCCGTAAGTGGCGTCGGGGAGAGTCTCGCGTCTTTTGATATGCCCTTTGCGCGGCATGAAATTACCTCCTTAAAATTACTTGGGGCGGCGGGCGCCGTATTTGGAACGGCTGCGCTTGCGGTCGGCTACGCCGCCGCAGTCAAGGGTGCCGCGGACAATGTGATAGCGGACGCCGGGAAGGTCCTTGACGCGGCCGCCGCGCACGAGCACCACGGAGTGCTCCTGCAGGTTGTGCCCCTCGCCGGGAATATAGGAAGTGACCTCGATCCCGTTGGTCAGACGCACACGGGCGACCTTGCGAAGAGCCGAATTGGGCTTCTTGGGGGTAACCGTATAGACGCGGGTACACACGCCGCGGCGGACGGGCGAGTTCTGCAGAGCGGGAGACGCCGATTTCACGACCGGAGCGGCGCGACCCTTGCGCACGAGCTGGTTAATGGTTGGCACGCTGTTTCCTCCTTCTCAAAAACTGAGATGTGTAATTTTATGCCGAAATCATTTTCGGCTGTCTTCCGCATCGACGACACACGGGTCCGGGATTCTTCGGAAAGTTTCGCACGGGGGATAGGAACGCACTGCCTCCGGGCGCAAACCTTTCCGCGAGGGAAAGAACGCGCCTCGGAATCGCAGCGGTTCCCGACAGGGGGACACAGTTCGCCCTCGCACGAAAGACACTTGGTTATAATAGCAACGGGGCGGGCTAATGTCAAGCATTTAGCACGCCCCGTATCGTGTAAAACTGTGACGAAATCGTCCCCCTTTTCAGGCTAAAAAACTTGTTTTTTTACTTTTTCACTGCCGCTCCGCGTCCCCGCCCTCCGTTCCGGAGGCCACCTCGGGCGCTACGGCGTCCGCGGTGGCGGAAGCGGCGGCCGTATCGGCCGTATCGCCTTCCGCTTCGGGAGAAACCCCGTTCACGTCGAAACTCTGGAAACGCTCGATGCCCGTCCCCGCGGGGATCAGATGGCCGATGATGACGTTTTCCTTGAGGCCGAGCAGGTTGTCGACCTGACTGCGCACGGCCGCGCCCGCGAGGATCTGGGCCGTCTGCTGGAAGGACGCGGCGCTGAGGAAGCTATCGGTCGCGAGGGCCGCCTTGGTGATGCCGTGAATGAACTTCTTGCAGACAGGAGGCACGCGCAGCTTGCGCACATAGGTCACGCGGTTGACGAGAGTGATTTCCTCGCTCTGCCCCGAACCGGGACGCAGGCTGAGCTGCGGCACGCGCGCGGCGATGATGCGCGCGGCGTGGGCTTCCGTGAGCGTCACGCCGGCGGGGATCGAGCCGGCGCCTTCGCCCAGGACGATCTCGCGAAGCGTCACCTTGCCGACGACGGCGTTGAGAAGTTCCCCCGCCAGGTAGTCGTCAAGCAGCAGGCTCCCCTCGCCGTCGGCGAAGTCAAGCGTGCGGATGTCGCCGGCCAGGATGGCGCGGATGACGGACGCGTCGACGATGCGCGGCAGATCCGGCACGGGGTTGCCGTCGGCGTCGAAGGCGGCGTTCAAGCCTTTGCCCCAGTGCGTGCTGATCAGGCGCTCCTGAAGGTAGTCCGTGACGTCGATGTGCTGGACGTTCTTCCAGACGCGGATGCTCTCCACGGGAGCAGCGATCAGGGCGCTGACGACGTCGTCGCCGATCAGCGTGTCGGCGCGGGCGATCACAGAACCGTCGGGCGCGACCACGTCTTTGGCGAGGAAAGCGGCGTCGGTCAGCTTGCGCAGCCGCTCCACGTCGCGGTAGCGGTGAGGTTCGGCGGGCCCCGCCGTGATGCGGCTGAGGTCGTCGAGGGTGAGTTCGCGCGTCTCTGGAATCACCGCGCCGTCGGCGCAGGAGATCGGCTCGACGGGCCGGAATCCCTTGAGGCGCGAGCGGAACGTGGCCTCGCCGACCACAACCGTCAGCGGGCCTTCCCCGTCGACCACGTGCAGACGCGTCGCGGGCGTGCCGGGCCGCAGGAGCAGTTCCACGAGCTCGCGGTCGAAGACAGTCTTGACGCGGGACATGATCTCGGGAGTGGGCTGCATTCCCTCCTGACCGACGAACTGCGTGCCGCTCAGGGTTTCGACGGCCTCCTCAAGGTTGCGCGCGTTCTCCGCGGTGAGACGGTCGATCTCCTTCCGCACGTCGTCGGCCCACACGAGCTCGCCGGCGACGAGAGACGTGTCGCCCTCGTCGACGACGCGCAGACGGTTGATCGGCGCGACCTTGCGCAGGATGACCTCGATGTGTTTGTTGTTGATCGAGACGCCCTGCGAACGGTAGACGTTCTGGATGTTGTCCACAAGGTACTTCTGCACGGCCTCCTGCCCCTCGACCTCAAGCAGCTGCTGCGGGTCGATGTAGCCGTCGGTGATCTGCCTGTCGGCCGTGACCTCCTGCCCCTCCTCCACCAAAAGGTTCTGAGACGCGGGAATGTTGTACGTAATCTTCTGCACGACGTCGCTGCCGTTGGGCGTGCCCTCGATGATGACCTTGCGCTTGCCCTCGAGCTCGCGCACCTCGGCCACCCTGCCGTTGAGCCCCGCCAGGTAGGCGACCTTCTTGGGGCGTCTCGCCTCAAACAGCTGTTCGATCCTGGGAAGACCCTGCGTGATGTCCTCGCCGGAGATGCGCACGCCGCCGGTGTGGAAGGTGCGCATGGTGAGCTGCGTGCCCGGCTCGCCGATGGACTGCGCGGCGA
>CAZFNC010000101.1:0-5272 GCA_964520485.1 uncultured Synergistaceae bacterium
TCTGCCGGAGTCCGCCGTCGACGGAGGGTCGATCATGAATTTCGGTCTCATCACCAATTTAGCCAAAACCGAAGCCGTCAGACTCGCCGAAGATCTGTGCGACTGGGGAGAGCGGCGCGGACGTCCGTTCCTGCTTTATCCCGAGGAGGCCGCGGCGCTGAAGAGGGAGGGAATCCCGCTTGATCGCTGGCTCGGCGAAGTGGGGACGGCGCTCGTGCTCGGCGGCGACGGAACGTTCCTGAAAGCCGCGCGCATGGTGCGGCATACCGATATCGCCCTGTTCGGCGTGTGTACGGGGCACCTCGGCTTCCTAGCCGTCGGCGATCCCCGCCGGATCCGCGAGGAAGTGGCGCAGATCGAGCGCGGGGAGTTTCGCCTTGAATGCCGGAGCCTGCTGGACGGGGTCATTTCGGGGCCTCGGGGCACGCGGCGCGCCTACGCCCTGAACGACTTTGTCGTCAAGGGGCCTCAGGCGCGTCTGGTCACGATTGACGTGCGAGTGCAGGACAAGCCCGTGTGCGTCTACCGCGCGGACGGCGTCGTCGTCGCCACGCCCACGGGATCGACGGCGTACGCCCTTTCCGCGGGCGGCCCGATCGTGCCGCCGTCGCTGGAGTGCATGGTGCTCGTCCCCATCTGCGCGCACACGCTTTACGCGCGGCCGACGCTTCTGGGGCCGTCCGACCGGCTGACGCTGCGTCCCGCCGAGGGCAGCGAGCTCTTCCTCGCGGCCGACGGGGACGACGCCTTTCCCTTGGCTTCGGACGAGAGGCTCGACGTCGCTTTGTCGCGCGATCCCTGCGTCAGGGTGATCTCGCTGCTCAATTTTGACTATTACGACCTTCTTCATGAAAAGCTGAAGTGGGGCTGGAACCCCGTGGCGGAGAGGAGAGAAGAGCGTGCTTGACGAACTGCGGCTCGTGTCCGTGGGCGGCATCGAGCGGGCGACGCTGCGTTTCGGCCCCGGCCTGACCGCCGTCACGGGGGAAAGCGGCGCGGGGAAGAGCAGCCTTGTGCGCGGTCTGGAACTGATCTGCGGCAAGCGCGGCTCGCAGGGAACTCTTCGCGCGGGGGACGAAAAGGCCACGGCCGAGGCTTTTTTCTGCGTCAAAGGCCGCATCGAGGGGCTGGAGGAGGAACTTCAGCCCCGGGACTGTTCTTTCTCGATGCGGCGCGAGATTTCCCGTTCGGGGCGCGGGCGCTGTTCAGTGCAGGGGCGCACGGTGCCGCTGAACGTCATGGCCGACTTCTCGCCGTCGCTGATCTCGATACAGAGTCAGTTCGCCCAGCTTTCGCTGCTCGACTCGGACAGGCAGAAGACGATGCTCGACGCCTGCGGAGGGCAGGCGCTTCTTGAAAGCCGCCGCCGGCTGGAGGGGCTTTTCGAGATGGCCCTTGACGACGAGCGCGCGCTGCGCGGCAGCCGGCAGCGCGAGAGGGAAATCACTGAAAAATACGGCGGACTGGCTGAAATCGTCCCGATCCTCGAACGGCTGAAGCTCGGGCCGGACGGCGAGGAGAAAATTTCCGCGGAATACGGGAACGCCGAAAAAGAGCTGAAGCGGCTGCGCGAACTGCGAAGCCGCGCGAGAATGCTCGACGACAGAGAAAGCGGCGGGCTTCTCGCTGACCTGAGAGCGGCGCTTGACGGCCTTTCGGCGCTCCTGCCGGACGAATCGCGCGACGATGTCGCTTCGCGCGCGCAGCGCGCTCTCTCGGAGCTAGAAGCCCTCGTTTCCGATCTGACGTCGCTGGCTCCGGGCGAGAGGATCGAAGACTTGGAAGCCGTGCTCGACGATCTCGAGACGACGATGGGGCTGATCCGCAAATGCAGGCGCGCCGCGGGCGTGTCCACGCTGTCGGAACTGCTCGAATACCGTCGGCGCGGGGAAGAGGAGCTGCGATGGCTCGGCGAGGTTTCCAAGACGCGGGCCGAGTTGAGCGAACGCGCCGCGGAAAACAGGAAAGAGCTGGCAAAGGCCGCGCGCGGCCTTCTCGAACTGCGCGAAGCCGCCGCCGCCGCTTTGCAGGAGCGAGTGTCCGCGAACCTTGCCGACCTCGCTATGGAGCGGACGCGGTTCCGCGTGCACGTCATCGAGACGAACAAACTGCGCTCGGACGGCGCCGAGAAGGTGGAATTCACGCTCGCGCGCGGCGAGCAGGAAATTCCCGTCGCGAAGGCGGCGTCCGGCGGCGAACTCAGCAGACTGCTGCTGGCGATTCAGGCCTCGCTGCCCGATGAACTGCTTGCCCCGACCGTCGTTTTCGACGAAGTGGAAGCCGGACTGGGCGGGCGCGCCGCTTACCTGACGGGGCTGAAGCTGCGCGCGCTCGCCGACCGCGCGCAGGTGATCCTCATCACGCATCAGGCCAGCATCGCGGCGATGGCCGACTGTCATTACAAGGTTGAACGCAGCGGCGACGTCTCGGCAGTCCATCCCGTCGAGGGGGAAGAGCGCGTCCGTGAGATCGCCCGCATGCTTTCCGGCGACAGCGGCAACGAAGAGGCGCTGGCGCACGCCAGGCGTCTCCTGGAGGACTCGCGGGGGAGGGAATGACCGCCTCGCGGAGCGGGGAAAAAAGGCCGCCTCCCGCGCGCGGCGGGGAGCGGCCTGTGTGGTGCCTCGATGAGAGCTTTATTCACGGGCGTTATGATGGCGCATGTGTGCCTGAAGGTCTTTCGACGTGTTGTTCAGATGGTTTTCCAAGGCCTGTATCGTCCTCGGCAGGTCTTGCGCCTTGACGCCTTCGAGGATTTCGTGGTGCTGTTCCTCGGATTCCTTCCGCATCGTGCTGAGGTGGGTGCGGATATAGCGGTCCACTTGGTGGTGCAGTTTGATGATCAGGTCGGTCGTCATCGGCCTGTCTGCGGGCTCGTACAGCGACGTGTGGAACAGTGTGTTGAGATCGCGCCACTTGATGGGGTCGTCTTCCCGCTCCATTTCCGCGAGGCGCTTTTCCTGTTCCTGGATGAGCGTGTTGGAGATCAGGTCGAAGGCGATCCTCATCACGCCGGTTTCCAGCCACACGAGCATGTCGTAGATCTCCCGCGCGTCCTCGAGCGTGAGGCCGGAGACGATGGCGCCGCGCCGTCCGCGGAACTCGACCAGCCCCTCGATCTCCAGCTGTTTGAGCGCCTCGCGCAGAGGGATGGGGGACACTCCCATGCGCGCGGCCAGCTGGTTTTGCAGGAGCTGTTCGTCGTCGCGGAGGATCCCGCGGTAGATCGCCTCGCGCAGGACGTTGGCGATGTAGTATGAAGCGGCCTTGTCGCCGCTGATTCTGGGCATGAGCTCTTCCAGAGTCATGGGGTTTTGTGTCATGGTGTTTACGGGTGATCTCCTTCCTTAGTGAAACAGTAGGTGTAAGTATAAAATATATTATACACGTTTTCGGGAAAAAATCCACCCTTTATTTGCGTTGTTTATGTTTATTAATTTAGAAATAAGCCTGCTGCGGCGGAGGCGTCACGCGAGAGAAAAAGGACTTGCGAACAGAACGCAGCAATGGTACAATTTCAAACGACCTGTTACGCCGTCGTTCCCGTTTACTGTCCCTTGCGGTTTTCCCATGGAGCGCCGCCCGAGGGCGCGGACGTCGCTGTTTCAGGATTCTTGCCCCATGAGGTGGACTGACATGTTGGAAAAGAGCGTCAAAACAGAGATCATCGAGAAGTACCGCGTTCACGAAGGCGACACCGGCTCGCCCGAGGTTCAGGTCGCCGTCCTGACACAGCGCATCCGCGACCTGACGGAGCACTTAAAAGTGCACGTTCACGACTATCACTCGAAGAAAGGGCTTCTGTGTCTCGTCGGCAAGCGCCGCAAGCTGCTTCGCTATCTCAGCACCAAGGACTTCGGCCGTTACAAGACGCTGATCGAGAGCCTTGGCCTGCGCCACTAGTACACGTGTCATCGTCAGAGAGTCCCGCAGCGCGGGGCTCTCTTTTTTCGCCGCGGCCGCGCGCGAAAGCGCGCGAGAATTAAAAAACATGCGACGGGCTTGAATGTTCTCTCTCATTTTTGACAAATTTGTGCTATTCTAACACCATTATGCATTGAGATTGAGAAAATCGAGGAGGAGTCTTTATAATGGAAAAGACCTATACTTTGAACGTCGGCGGCGCCGACCTGGTCTTCAAGACAGGCAAGATCGCCAAGCAGGCGGGCGCTGCCGTCGTCGCGGCGCACGGCGAGACGACCGTGCTGACGACCGCCTGCATGTCGCCGACGCCGAGGGCGGGGCTGGATTTTTTCCCGCTGCTTGTGGACTTTGAAGAACGTTACTACGCCGCTGGGAAGATCCCCGGCGGTTACATCAAGAGGGAGGGGCGGCCTTCGCAGACGGCGATCCTGAGCGCGCGCGTGATCGACCGTTCGATCCGCTCCCTGTTTGACGATTCCATGCGCAACGACGTCCATATCGTCGCGACGGTGCTTTCGGTCGACCAGGTGCACCCGTCGAATATCCTCGCCATCAACGCCGCGTCGCTGGCGCTGTCCATTTCCAATATTCCATGGAACGGGCCCGTCGGGGCGGTGCGCATGGGATGCCTGGACGGAAAGCTCGTCGTCAATCCCACAGAGGCGCAGATGGCGGAGAGCACGCTTGACCTCACCGTGGCGGGGCACGCGGGCGGCATCACCATGGTCGAAGCCGGCGCGAAAGAAGTTCCCGAGGAACTGCTCGTCGAGGCGCTCTCCGTCGCGCAGGAAGAGATCAAGCGCATCGTCGCTTTCCAGCTGGCCGTGAGGGCGGAAATCGGCCGGCCCAAGGCTGAACTTCCCGCGCCCGCCGCGTTCCCCGAGATCGACGACTGGGTCAACTCGTCGCTGGCCGACGAGGCGGCGAAGGCCGTGATGATTCACGCTAAGAAGGAACGCGGCGCGGCGATCTCCGAGCTTGTCGCCGAGGCCGAGGAGCACTTCGCCGCGGCATACCCCGACGCGGGCGCTTACGTCGCCGCCGCTGTGGAGAGCCTGATCAAGCGGTCGATGCGCACGATCGCGGCTCGGGATAAGGTGCGCGCCGACGGCCGCGCGACGGACGAAATCCGTCCCATTTCCTGCGAGATTAACGTGCTTCCGCGCGTGCACGGGTCGGCGCTGTTCACGCGCGGCGAGACTCAGGCGCTTGTCGTCACGACGCTCGGCATGCTGGGCGAGGACGATCAGATCATGGACGGGCTGAAGATCGACGAGCCCAACAAGAGGTTCCTGCTGCACTACAACTTCCCGCCCTATTCCGTGGGCGAGATCAAGCCCATGCGCGG
>CAZFNC010000102.1:0-897 GCA_964520485.1 uncultured Synergistaceae bacterium
ACAAAACTGGAACAAAATTAGGAAGAAAGCCGTGACTATACCAATACAAAAATTCTGACATATACTCTCCTAATTTTTTCCCGCGCCCGGTTTACTGCCGAACTTAGTCCTTGCGACCTTTTGTCTGACCTTCTGCGTTGCTATCCCCCACATTCCGATGACTCTTCTTACCAGAATGTTTTGCTCATCTCTACCCGCTAGCGAGAAAAAGCAACGTCAGTTCATCAACATACCTTGCCACCAACAAACACTCAGCCTGCGCGATGAATTTCAAGCCGAAAGGCATCAAGCACTCTAACGCCTAACGTAAGATTGTCGCCCCTTTTTCTAAGGAGAGAAAAAGTCCGAATTGTGCGACATCGAGCTGTATGACACTTTTTGTACAATTGACATCACAAAAGCGTCCGACTGGCATTTGCGGACGTGGAATTGGCACAAGAAAAAACGATAAAAACAATAAATACCATGCGAAGAAGACAAAGCGTACAAATTCACCTGGCTCATCGACGTGGGAATAGCGGGATCGCTCTTGACCACACTGTTCTACGCGATGAGACCGTTCCGCAGGCATGGCGGAGAGGAGATCTACACCCGCCAATTCCTTACTGTCTGGTCAGTGCGGAACAATCGGAGAGGTCGCCCTGTGGCCGTTCGAAGAGTTCGACGTGCCGCTAAACCAACGGCCGACACCGTCTCCAGGTGTAGCTTTACGAGTGGCAGATTGCTTAACATCATCGAGATTAAAATCCCCAAGACCGTGTTGATCGCTTTCGAGGGGGTGCGGCGTAGGCTAAAGCACAGGCGATGGAGAAAAAAGGACGCGTTGGAAATCGGCTGTAAAAAGACGTAACGAGAAATCAAAAACGGATATAGAGGAAATAACATTTAAGTCACTGT
>CAZFNC010000102.1:907-5126 GCA_964520485.1 uncultured Synergistaceae bacterium
CCGCGCCCGCGTCGCGCCGTGGGCCCCGAAACCTTTAAATCAGGACGCGTCGGCTTGCCAAAAGGTGTACTTTTTCGCAAGCCGCTCTTTCATGTACATAGTACGAATTTTATCATAAAAACGGCGTAAGTAAATCGTATTTCACAACAAATTTAACTTCGAAAACGGGCGTGAGGAAAAAAATTTTCCGGTTGCAAAAAAGTACACGTTTTCGCAAGCCGTCTTTTTCGTCAGCCGCGTTTTTTGCCGTTCCGCCGCGCGGCGGAGGGACGGCCGCTCGCGGGGGAAAGCGTTCGCGCCCGCGCGTCCTGCCGCGAGGGAACGGGAAACTTTCTCGCCGCTTTTTGCCCGTGGCGCGGCCATGGAGACTGTGCTAAAATTCGGCGGGAAGACGCGTTCGCGCGCGAAATCGCCGCGACACTTTTTTGCAGACAGGCGCGATTCTCTCTCCGCGCCCGAAGTTTGCCCGTCACGCGCGGGCGTCGCCGCGCACACTTGACAGACCGCCGCGGCGCGATCCCCCGCGCCCTTTCCGGCTCCCGCGCGAAGTTTTTCCGTCGCGGAGAGGGCGGGGCGCTCCGGCGCCGCGTCGGCGGCGTTCGCGCGCGTAAAACGTCTCCCGCTGAAACGACTTTTGAACGAAGAAAGGACCGATCTCCATGAAACTGACGCTTCCGGCGGCGGCCGCTTTTCTCGCGGCCGCGTCGTTCTGCTGCGCGGCGGAGCGTCCGCCGCTGATCCCCGTCGAAGATTTCTTCCGCACTCCGGAAAAGGCTTCTTTCCGCATTTCTCCTGACGGAAAACACTACGCGTGGCTGGCGCCATGGTCAAAACGTCTGAACATCCGCGTCGCGGCGATCGAGCAGTTCGGCGCCGAGGGCACGCGGCTCACGTCGGCGACGGAGCGCGACATCGAGGGATACGGCTGGATCAGCAACGACCGGCTCGCCTACGTTCAGGACAAGGGCGGGGACGAGAATTACCACCTCTTTGTCGTCCCGATCGACGGCGGCGAGGCCGTGGACATGACGCCCTTCGACGGCGTGCGCGCCGAGATCGTCGACCTGCTCGAGGACGACGAAGAGCACATTCTCATCGGCCTGAACAAGCGCGACCGCCGCGTTTTCGACGTCTACCGTCTGAACGTCAAGACGGGCGAGCTGGAGCTGACGGCGGAAAACCCCGGCACGATTCTCGGCTGGGACGTCGACCACGACGGGAAGCTCCGGCTCGCCTACGAGCAGGTCGGCACGACGTCGCGCGTGCTGTACCGCGACAGCGAGTCCGATCCGTGGAGAACGCTGTTCGAGACCGATTTCCGCGACGACGTGTCGCCGCGCCTGTTCACGTTCGACAACAAAAGGCTCTACATCACGTCGAACGTCGGGCGCGACAGGAGCGCTTTATACGAGTACGACCCTGCGGCGGGAACACAGACGCTGCTTTACGAAAACGCCGACGCGGGCGTCGGCGGCCTGATCTGGTCGCGCACCCGCAAAAAGCTGCTGGGCGTCACGTATTACACCGACAAGCCTCACCGTCACTATTTCGACAAGGAAGCGGAAGACTTTTACGAGATGCTCCGCGCGCGGTTCCCGGGGCTTCACGTCGGCATCAGTTCGATTTCGAAGGACGAAAAGCGCATGTTCGTCGCCGTGGCTTCCGACCGCGTGCCCGCCCGTCTCTACTATTACGACAAGGAAAAGCCAGGCGACTTTACGCAGGTCGCCGACTTCTACCCGTGGCTGAAAGAAGAACATCTCGCCGAGATGAAGCCGATCTCCTACGCCGCGCGCGACGGGCTGACGATTCACGGCTATCTGACGCTGCCCGTCGGCGTCGAGCCGAAGAACCTTCCCGCCGTCGTCGTCGTCCACGGGGGGCCCGAGTCGCGCGACACGTGGGGCTACGACACGGAAGCCCAGCTTTTCGCCAATCGCGGTCTCGCGGTGCTCCAGGTCAACTACCGCGTCTCGACAGGCTACGGCAAGGCGTTCTGGACGGCCGGTTTCAAGCAGTGGGGGCTGAAGCAGCAGGACGACATCACGGACGGCGTGAAATGGCTCGTCGAACGGGGCATCGCCGACCCGAAGAGGATCGCCATCTACGGAGGCAGTTACGGCGGCTACGCGACGCTCATGGGGCTGATCAAAACCCCCGAGCTGTACGCCTGCGGCGTTGACTACGTGGGCGTCAGCAATCTCTTCACGCTCTTCTCGTCCATTCCGGAATACTGGAAGCCTCTCCTCGAGGAGATGTACGAGACGATCGGGCACCCTGTCGCGGACAAAGAGCAGTTCGAGGCCACGTCCCCGACGTTCCACGCCGATAAGATCACGGCGCCGCTGTTCATCGCGCAGGGAGCGAACGACCCGAGGGTGGTCAAGGCGCAGTCCGACGCCATGGTCGAGGCCATGCGCGCGCGGGGCGTCGAAGTGCAGTACATGGTGAAGGACAACGAGGGTCACGGCTTCCAGAACGAGGAAAACCGCTTTGACTTCTACAGGGCCATGGACGCGTTTTTGACCGAGCACCTCGGGCTGAAACGGTAAAGCTTTTCCGGAGGAAACGCGCGCCGGCCTTTGCCCCGCGGGAGGCTCACACATGTCCGAGATCGTCCGTATCCGCGACCTGAACGCGCCCGAGCTCGACGTCTACGCGCGGCTGACGGAGGCCCGTCTGCGCGACCGGCGGCGCGGCGTCTTCATCGCCGAGAGCGTGCCCGTCATCGAACAGGCTCTGAACGCGGGATGCGAACCTCTGTCCTTTTTGGCGGAGCTTCGCCACGTCGAGGGGAAAGCGAAAGCTCTGCTGTCGCGCTGCCCTGGCGTGCCCGTCTACACGGCTGAACGCGGCGTGCTCGCCGCGCTGACGGGCTACGAACTGACACGCGGGGTGCTCTGCGCGATGCGCCGTCCCGCTCCGCGCGATCCACAGCCGCTGTGCGAAAACGGGCGGAGGCTGTGCGTGCTCGAAGGGATCACGGACAGCGCCAACGTCGGCGCGATCTTCCGCTCCGCCGCCGCGCTCGGCGCGGACGCCGTTCTCCTCTCGCCCGACACCTGCGACCCTCTCTGCCGTAAGTCGGTCCGCGTCTCCATGGGGACGGTGTTCCAAGTCCCATGGGCGTACCTGCCGGACTGGCCGAGGACGCTTTTAAGGCTTCACGCCTCGGGTTTTCAGTCGGTGGCGCTCGCGCCGGGCGGCCGCGCGGAGGACATCGACTCTCCCTCTCTGATGGGCATCGGCAGGCTCGCCGTCGTCATCGGCACGGAAGGGAGCGGGCTGCGTCCCGAGACTGTCGCGCTCTGCTCGCGCGTCGCGAAAATCCCCATGCGAAACGGCGTGGACTCGCTCAACGCGGCGGCCGCGAGCGCCGTCGCGTTCTGGCAGCTGTGGAACGGCGCGGAGCGCCGTGAGCCATCCGGCCCGCGCGCGGCGGCGGTTTCCTAAAATGGGTGCTAGGCAACGCGAAAATTCTATGCTATAATCGCTTTTGTCGCGGAGAGGTGGCCGAGTGGTTGAAGGCAGCTGATTCGAAATCAGCCAGGGGTTCACGCCCCTCGGGGGTTCAAATCCTCTCCTCTCCGCCATCTGTTAAAATCGCGGTTGTGACAAATCGGGGCAAGAGAACACGAAACCCGCCTGAGGGCGGGTTTTTTTGTTATTTCCGTCTTTTCGCGGCACGGCGCGTCCTGACAAGCGCGGCCATAAAACCGCGCCGGAAACCATGAACGGCCGTCGCGTCGCGACACGCGCACAAGGGGCGAACGGGGACGTTCGCGACGCGAAAGGCGCGTCCCGCGAGGGCACCCGGAGGTTGACGCGGACGGACTGTACCTTCAAGCCGGCGCGCCGCGGAGAGAAACGCGGGAACGACGGCGCGCGGCGGCCGGTCGAGGCAGAAAGACCACGGCGGCCGCCCCGCCGGTTCCGTTTCTTCGCTCAAAAAAAAGCAAGGCCCGCCGTTTGAAGCGAACCTTGCCGTGTCCGTATCGCCGCGTTTTCGCGCACACGCCCGCGCGCGGCGCGGGCGGGGAGAACGAACGGGCGCCTTTATCGGATAAAAGCTTTCGGCGCCGTGTTTGCCAGTCCTTTGCTTACTTCTTTTTCGCCTGATTCGCGACGGCTTCGGCCGCAGCTTTCGCCGCCTCCTCGTCGCCCAGGTAGCGGTGCGAGAGCGGGCGGAGGTCGTCGCCCAGCTCGTACAGCAGCGGGA
>CAZFNC010000103.1:0-5101 GCA_964520485.1 uncultured Synergistaceae bacterium
TGGTTCCAATATTATAAATCATGTAAAATTCAGCCTCCCTGACCGGAACGCGCGTCCGGTCGAGCGCAACAAAACGGCCCCGCCCGTAAGGAAGCGGGCAGGGCCGCCACGCAAGCGGTTTTTCTTATTTAATGCCGAGCTTGGAGGCCTCTTCCTGCGCCTTCTCATGCCAGCCGGTGAACAGGTCCTTCTCGACGACCTCCTCGATGATCTTGTTGACGGCTTCAATCAGTTCGACTTCGCCCTTTTGCGCCGCGACGCTGTTGCCGCTGTTCTTGCCCAGTTCAAAGCGGATCGGCAGCACCACGAGCGACGGGTGAGCGGCCACGAACATCGCGCCGTTCGTGACGGAGACGGCCACGGCGTCGATCTTGCCCGCGTCGAGCGCGAGCACGGCGTTCTGGATCGTGTCGAACACGCGGCGCCTGACTTTCGGAAGCTGGCGCTCGACAAGCTGCTCCTGAAGTGTGCCCGAGTGATAGCCCACGAGTTTGCCGTCGAAGTCGCCGAACGACTTGTACTTGTCGGCGTCGGAGGCGCGGACCATCAGGCTGTGGCCGGCGTCGGGCTTGTAGGAGATGCTCAACTCCAGCGTCTCGGCGCGCTTCGGCGTGTAGGCCAGGCCGGAGATGGCCAAGTCGTACTTGCCCTGCGCGATGCCCGCGAGAACGGCGTCAAACGACAAGGGAACGAGCTTCAGCTTGACGCCCAGCTTGTCGGCGATGTAGCGCGCCAGTTCGATGTCGGAGCCGCGAATGGCCTCCTCGCCCGTCTTCGTGTTGTCAATGAACTCGTACGGCGCGAAGTACGGCTCCGTACAGACGACCAGTTCGCCCGACTCCAGAACTTTCTTCAGGCGATCCCCCGCGAACGCGGAGCCCGCGCACAGCACGACAGCCGCGAGAACGAACGCGGCAAGCTTCTTTGCATGTTTCATCAGGAAAAGCCCCTCCATAGGAATGATACCGGCGCGGACGCCGGTCCGTGAATGATTTTACCGCTTTATTATAGCACAGTGATAAAAAAAATCAAGCCCCAAAATTGCGCGTGAAAAAATTGACCCGGCAAGCATCCCTTTTCGCGTTCCAAACGCGCGAATGGCGTCTATAATAGGCGCGGGGAAAATCAACGAACTCTCGAGCCGTCGGCGCGAGAGGAAACAAACGGGGGAAAACCATGAACGTTCGGATTTTGGAGATGCTCGAGGGCGCGAAACGCGCGCGGGGACTGGCCGTCGTCATCGACGTGTTCCGCGCCTTTTCGCTGGAGGCGTGGCTGTACGCGCGGGGCGCGTCGCGAATTTACGCCGTGGGCGCCGAAAGCACGGCGCGCGCGATGAAGGCCGAGCGTCCCGACGCCGTGCTGATCGGTGAGCGCGGCGGACGCATCCTGCCTGGTTTCGACTTCGGCAACTCGCCAACGCAGACGGAACACTTTGACTGGCGCGGCAGGACGGTCATCCACACGACCAGCGCTGGAACGCAGGGACTGGTCGCCGCCGCGCGCGCGGACGAGATCGTCGCGGGAGCGCTCGTGAACGCCTCGGCGATCGCGCGCTACATCGCGCGCAGATCGCCCGAAACCGTGTCGCTCGTGGCCATGGGGCTTGCCGGCAAAAGCGGCACGCCCGAGGACAGACTTTGCGCTCGCTATATTGCCGCATTGCTGGAAGGCCGCGATCTCGACAGAACGGAGGAAATCGCCGCCGTGCGCGCTCACAGGGAAGGCGCCAAGTTCTTCGATCCCGCGCTTCAGGACGTGTACCCGAGCGGCGACTTTGAACGGTGTATGGAATTTGACCGATTCGACTTTGTCATCCGCGCCCGCGCGGAAAGCGCCGAAGTCTTCCGCATGGAGCGCGTGGATCTCGAATAAGGCTCGCCGCGGACGGCACGGGAACCGAAAAGGCGTGCCGCCCTGCGAGTGTTCCGCGCGGAACACCCCGCGAGGCAGCGCGCCTCACACCGCGATTTCTTTCGCCGCGGCGGATTACAGTCCCATGTACAGCTTGAGCAGCGCCTGCGTGCCGTCGTTCTCGCAGCCCTTGTCGGCCAGCGCGCGGTAAAGCCTGTCGGCCAGTTCCAGGCCGGGCAGGTCGATCTTCATCTCGCGCGCGCACTCAAGCGCGATGCCCATGTCCTTGATGAAGTGCTTGACGTAGAACCCCGGCGCGAAGTCGCCTTTCAGCATACGGGGCGCCAGGTTGCTCATCGAGAAGCTGCCCGCCGCGCCGCCCGAGATGCTGGAAAGCGCCAGCGCCGGATCGAGCCCCGCCGCCTTCGCGTAGGCGAGCGCTTCGCACACGCCCATCATGCCGGAGGCGATGGCGATCTGGTTGGCCATCTTCGTGTGCTGCCCCGCGCCCCAGCCGCCCTGAAGCTTCCACTCCTTGCCCATGGCGGCGAAAAGCGGCTGCGCCCGTTCAAACGCGTTTTTCTCGCCGCCGCACATGATCGTCAGAGCGGCGTTTCTCGCGCCGACGTCGCCGCCTGAAACCGGCGCGTCGAGCGCCTGTCCGCCCAGTTCCGCAGCGCGTCTGCCGATGCGCACGGCGAGCGGCGGCGACGACGTAGTCATGTCGATGACCAGTTTCCCCGCTGAAAAGCCGGCGAACAGGCCTTTTTCGCCGAAATACACCTGCTCCACGTCTTTGGGGTAGCCGACGATGGTGACAACGGCGTCGCACGCGAGCATCACGTCGGCCGGCGTGGCGGCCCAGACCGCGCCGGAGACGACAAGATCGTCGGCGCTTGCTTTGGTGCGGTTGTTGACCACCAGTTCAAAGCCCGCTTTCATCAGGTTGCCCGCCATCGACTTTCCCATCACGCCGAGACCGACGAATCCGATTTTCTTCAATGCCACAGTGATCCGCTCCTTTCCGCAAAGAGAAGTTCATGAAGTGCCGCCGTCAGTGTATCACATTTTGGGAAAAATTCATTATCCGGCTTCGCGAGCCCGCAAAAAATGTTATAATATACGGAAATTCCCGCGTATACGCGTTTTCGGAGGAACCCCCATGGAATATAGGCTGAGCACAAAAGCGGCGCACCTGCGCCGCTGCGCGATGGACGCGTTTCACCTGAGAAACGCGACAGACATGATTTTCTTCAACTCGGGACAGCCCGCCCTTGAGATGCTGCCCGTCAGGATGCTGCGCGACGCCCTAGATGAACTTCTGCGAGACGAGCCGCAGATTCTGGCCTACCCGAGCGCGCGCGGCGACGAGGAGTTTTTGACCGCCGTGGCCGAGCGCATGGACCGCATCGGCGTCGCCCCCGGCGTGACGTCAAAGGAGATCATCGCCACGAACGGCGGCACGGGGGCAGCTGACCTGATCGCGCAGATGTTCATTGACCCGGGCGACATCGTCCTGACGGAGACGCCCACGTTTCCCGAGACGCTCGACTGTTTCTGCAAGGACGGCGCCCGTCTCGCGGGCGTGCCGATGGACGAGGAAGGCCCTCTGCCTGACGCGCTTGAGGAGCTTGCCGCGCGCGGGACGCCCCGTTTTTTCTACGTTATTCCCAATTTTCAGAACCCCACGGGACGCTGCACGTCTCTTGAACGCCGCAGGGCGGTTATCGAGATCGCGCGCCGTCGCGGTTTTTTCATCGTCGAGGACGACCCCTACCACGAACTCTATTTCGACGCCGCGCCGCCCGCGTCGTATCGGTCGCTGGCACCCGACTGCACCATTCACATGGGCAGCCTGTCTAAGATCGTCGCGCCCGGTGTGCGCTCGGGCTGGCTGATCCTGCCCTCCGAGATCATGGATCGCGCCGCGATGGTGCAGAAGGCCACCGTGCTCAGCTATCCCGCCCTTATTCAGCGCGCCCTGGCGCGCGTGCTGCGTCACCCCGATTTTGACGCGCACGTGGATGAACTGCGACTCGACCTCAAGCGCCGCTGCGAACTGCTCACTCGAACCCTAGGCGAAGCTGTTTCCCCCGGCCGCATGACGTGGGAAACGCCGCTCGGCGGCATGTTCCTGTGGTGCCGGCTGCACGGGAGCGAGAGCGCCGACGCCTTCGCCGCGCGCGTGCGCGACGTCTACCACGTCGCTTTCTTCCCC
Source organism: uncultured Synergistaceae bacterium (assembly GCA_964520485.1). Taxonomy (GTDB): domain Bacteria; phylum Synergistota; class Synergistia; order Synergistales; family Dethiosulfovibrionaceae; genus Pyramidobacter. Next base: position 4,073 of record CAZFNC010000103.1, read on the forward strand.
GGCTCGTGCTTCACGCCCGACTACACCGGAGAAGAACGCTCGCTGCGCTTTACGTTCGCGCGCCAAACCGACGCGCAGATGGTCGAGGGCGTGCGCCGCATCGCCGCCGCGCTGGCCGAAAAAGCCTGAAAAAACCGCGCTTTCGCCCGTATTCCTTCGCGCGTCGAGAGGGAATACGGGCGCTTATTGTGCGGCACACGGCACAAAGGAGTCCCCCGTGAATTACTTTACGTTTAAAGAACCCCGCGTCGAAAACGGACGAAAAGTGCTCGAACTGAACATTCTGCCCGAAAAACGGTGTCCGTTTGACTGCGTTTACTGCCCCGTCAGTCGCGCGATCGCGCGCGTCAAGACGACCGAAATCGCGCGTTTTGGTCCTGTCGCCGACTCGCTGGCCGAGCTTGAAAGGCGTGTGCGCGCCGCCCGTCCCGATCTGGTCTTCATCAACTCGACGGGCGAGGCGCTGTACTCCGACCGTCTGCCGGAAGTGATCGCTTTTCTTCACGGGCTCGGCCTGCCCGTGCGCCTGCTGTCAAACGGTTACCCCCTGGGCGAGTTGCGGTTCGCCCGTACCGCCGCGCTTTGCGAGGAAGTCATCGGTGAGCTCAAAAGTGGGCGCGAGGGCGTTTTTCAGAGCGTCCAGCGCCCCGTCCCCGGCTGTACGCTGGAACGGTACCTGCGCGGCATGGCGGACTTCCGCTCGCACTTTTCGGGCACGTTCATCCTCGAGATCACCGTCGTGAGAAAGTACAGCGACGACGCTGAGTCACTGCAATTTTTCTGCCGCGCCACACGCGAAATCCGCCCCGACGCTCTGAATGTCGTCACGATAGAGGACGAGCCGTTCGCCCGCGCGCTCGCCGTCGATCAGAAAACGCTCGCCCGCGCGACGAAAACGCTGCACGACGAACTGGATCGCTCGCGTACCTGATACGCGCCTTTCAAAACGCGCGTTCGCGCAAAAAGGACGATCGGCCGAAGCCGGCGCGCGTATTCTCGAGGTCGGTTCACGCGCGATCGCAGCGCTTT
>CAZFNC010000104.1:0-5057 GCA_964520485.1 uncultured Synergistaceae bacterium
CTGTGAAAATCCTCGTCATCAACGGCCCCAACATGAACATGCTCGGCGTGCGCGAACCGGATATTTACGGTCACGAGACGCTCGCCGGTCTCGAGGAGATGATCCGCGTCCACTGCGCCGCTCGCGGCGTGTCAGCGGAGTTCTTCCAGAGCAACCACGAGGGCGATATCGTCGACAGGATTCAGCGCGCGTACGGGAAGGCGGACGGCATCGTCATCAACCCCGCCGCCTATACGCACACCAGCGTCGCCATTCCCGACGCCCTGCGCGCCGTCGGAATCCCCGCCGTGGAGGTGCACATAAGCGACATCGCTTCCCGCGAGTCGTTCCGCCACTTCAGTTACACCAAGGAGGCCTGCGTCGCCCAGATTGCGGGCAGGGGACTGAAGGGCTACCTAGACGCGGTCGATCTGCTGATCGAGAGGCGGGAAAAACAGGAAATCCGAGCGGCGGAATAACTTCTCCTCCAGCCCGCAGACGGAGACATCTTCGCCGCTGTCCCCGTGAGAGAAACACGGAAAAAGCCGGATTCCGCACCTGTGCGGTTCCGGCTTTGTTCTTTATGCCGTTTTAGCACCTTTTTGCCTAACGTCCTCTCTGCGCCCAGGCGGCGACACAGACGACGACTCTATTCGTCGGAAGCTTCAGCTTCCATCTCCTCAACAAGTTCCGGATTGACGCGCAGCGGATCCATCACGGTGGTTTCACCGCCGTTATCGAGGATGATGAGATAATCTTCCGCTCGCGTCATGGCGACAAAGGCCAGACGTAATTTTTCATCTTCCGTCAGATTCTTATGCATGTGCTCCGCGCCCGCAAAGATGACCGCCTTGAACTGAAGCCCCTTGGCAGAATAGATCGTCATGATTTTCACGCCGGGCCCCGTCACAAATGTTCTGGTATCCCGTGTGACGTTGACGGCGAGGATGTTATGCCGATTGAGGGCGTTTTCAAGAGAGGACGCGAACATGTACATATTTCCCGTCCGAGCTTGATAGAGCACGGCTATCTGTTCCGGTTGCAGTTTTTCGGGCAGGCCGTGGCCGTTCAGCCGTCCCTCGAGAAGGTCTTTGATGACTGTAGCTGTAGCGGAAACGTTGTTTCTCCTGTCGCACTTAAGCAGGATCGGCTTGAGTACGCCGGGGCGGGTGGCGTTTTCAGGGTTCATGCGCACGGCTTCGACATACGACTCGTCGTCTGTTACCTCTGCCTCCTGGGTGTTCGGTGCGTACAGGGCGGCCACTCGCACGATCTCACGTGTGTTGCGGTAATTACGGCGCAGATACGATGTGCGTCCCTGCGCATTGATGCCAAGGCTCTTCCAAGTGATCCTGCGACTTTTATAAATGCCCTGTGTGCCGTCTCCTACGATAAGTAAATCGCCGTTTTCGGGATCTCTCATCAGAGTTAGCAGCGCTTGGAACCATGTCGGGTCGAAATCCTGCGCTTCGTCAACGAGAATCGCGTCGTACGTTCCCCGCAGGCCCGACACGGAGATTCTTTTGAGAATCCGTTCTCCGAATGTCTGATTTGTATCGTCCCTTACCGGGCGTACCGACCACGTGTCAACGGCCAGTTGATGGAAGTTGAGGACGGTGATATGGGCGTTCTCCTCATCTTTGAAATTGTTTCGCAGCCACGTGGACAAAGTCTTGTTGTAGCAAGTGATTAACAGCCGCGCGTCCGGGTTGTTCATAAGCAGCAAACGCGCGCGGGCGACCAAAATAACCGTCTTGCCGCTGCCGGCCACGCCCCACAGCAGACGATGCCCAGCGCCGATTTTCCGCGCGTTTTTCTCCTGCTCAAGATCGAGTACCTTGAGAGAACAGCTTTCTTTAGCAGAGACGCTTTCGCTTCCCTTGATCTCGATCTCGGGGTGGATGATCAGACGCAGTTCGTCGATCTGTCGTTGATCCAAACCCCCGTTTTCAGGTTTAAAACGCAGGTTCGGAGCAAAAAAACCCTTTAGGACTTCAACAAGTTCGCTGCCGCCAATATCGCTTTTTTCAAGTTCCGAGAGCCTATCGCTGAAAAGAGTTTTATCAGAGGGGAAAAAATTCAACAAATTTCCAACCGCCGCGTTCTCCATTTGTTTCCGGCTGGCAGTAGTAAATATGACAAGATGATCCACAGGGAACTTCAAGTGCCCCGCATGCGGTCCGTCCGTGTGCTTGATCGTTTTGCAGAAAGGGCTTTTTAGGCACTCATCCATCAACGATAACATATAATCACGAACCTGACGCAAGGGATGTCTGTATGCTGTGCCGCCGCAGGTGACGTTGTCGCTGTCTATTTGAGTCACGTCACCGGCGCGCCATCCCTTAACCTCGATCGTCAGCATTCCGACCTCGGGCATGATCACAACAAAATCAGGGTACCTACCTGAAATAACGGGTTCATAATAAACGATGCAGTCCGAAGGCAGGCGCTTCAGAAGTGAAAAGACTCTTGCTTCCCCAGAGTTCGCCCTGGCGGGCAGAAACTCGGGTATCATAACGGCCCCGTTCTCGGTCCGCGCCTTGTGGACGGAATGTTTCTTCTGTACTGCGACGGGTGGCGACGAAGTATCCGATCGATCAATCACGGCAAAACCTCCTCGAAAGAGCACGATTCCGATGCATCGTAAACGTTTAACAGGATAAAAAAGACATACTTATTGATTATTATACCATACGTGTAAAGCACTCGCGTTTTACCGACTTCACTCCAGTTTAATTTTGCCGTGAAATGAACTATAATGGAACACAAAAGAACTTTGCAAAAGCCCAGGGAGGTTTCGAACATGGATCCACGTCACGCGCGCCTGCTGTCTGCGACGCTGGAGTACGATCGCGGTGACCCGCGGCGTATCCAGCACTTTGTCAAAGTCCACGGTTTCGCTGCCGCGATCGGGGTGCTTGAAGGGCTTGACCCGAAGACACAGTTTATCCTTGAGACGGCCGCCATCCTTCACGACATCGGCATCCATCGGGCAGAGAGAGTGCACCATAACGGCCATGGCAGATATCAGGAGATCGAAGGCCCCGCTGTGGCCGAGACAATCTTGCGCGAACTAGGCGGTTACACGGATGCCGAGATCGATCGCGTGAAGTTCCTCATCGCGCACCATCACACGTATGAGAACGTCGATGGATCGGACTGGCAAATCCTTCTGGAAGCGGACTTCCTCGTCAACGCATGGGAGGACGGCAATCCCGCAGCCGTACAGAGCATGAGAGAACGATTGTTCCGCACCCAAACGGGATTAGCCTTCTTGGACGCGATGTTCGACGCGGACGCCTACGTTCCGCCGTCCGATCCGACGTAAAGCAGCATTTTTTCAGTTTAAGCTTCATCCTTGTGCCGCAACAATAGGAAGTCACGCAGATTCATATGCCGTATACCGTTTCGACTCATATCGAACTCGTCCAGCGACAGGACGTATTTCGGAAAGTTGTCGCCGACGCGTTCGAGAGCGCCAAACTCTCGCTCCGCGGTCTGAGCGGAAGCCAGCAGATAGCACACTTGGACGTATATGCATCCGCCTGGCCCGCGGGCGATAAAATCGATCTCCCGCCCCGAAGACGTGCCGACGGTCACGCTCCAACCACGGCGCAGAAGTTCCATGAACACGATGTTTTCAAGCGTCTGCTCAATGTTCGCCTCGTTACCCCCGATTAAAGACTCGCGAAAACCGTGATCGGTCAGATAAATTTTATCCTGCGTCTTCAGCAACTCGCGCCCACGCAGATTTTCCCGCGGCACAGTGTGAATGAGACAGGCGGCACGCGCGTAGTCAAGATAGTTGTAAAGCGTTTCGGCGCTGACGGTGCGGCGCTCGTTTTTGAGATATTTGACCACAGACGCCGCGGAAAACAGCTGTCCCATGTGCCCTACCAGAAAGTTCAGCACACGCCTGAGCATGTCGACGGAACGGACGCCGTTGCGCGCGGCAATGTCCTTGAGTACAATCGAATCGCAGATGTCGCTGAGCCACGCGAGTTTATCCTCGTCAGACAGCGTACCGTTCCAAAGCGGAGGCATTCCTCCAAAACGAAGATAGGAGCGGAACGTCTTCGCCTCGTCAGGCGTGCCGCCCAGGGCACGCCTCATGTCCAGAACCTCGGCGTAGGAGAACGGATAGATAGCGATTTCGCGGTAACGTCCCCCCAGATACGTCGCCAGTTCCCCCGAGAGGAGGCGCGCATTGGAGCCCGTGATGTAGATATCGGCATCGAAGTCAATCTGACAGGCGTTGACGAGTTTCTCCCACTCGGGAAGTTCCTGAACTTCATCAAAAAAGAGATAAACGCGCCCGCTCCCCCGCGCGAGTTCCTTGACATATGCGTAGGCAGCATCGATATTTTGAACCGCCGGGCGCGCTCTCGATTCAAAGTTGAGCGCCACAATCTGCCTGGGTTCGACGCCGCGCCGTATCAGTTCTCTTCTCACCAGTTCCATCATCGTCGACTTGCCGCAGCGACGAATACCTGTGAAAACCTTCACCGCGTCGCTTACACCGATGAAAGGACGTATCCTTCTCATGTACAGTTCGCGCTCAATCAGTTCCATGCCCGTTACCTCGTCTGAGTAAAAATTTTTACGTTGTAATAGAATGCACACGTCTGTTTCGTTTTAAATTTCGTTACAGCGAAATTATAACACATTCTTTCTTATAAATTTCATTATAGCGAAATCTTATGAGGCTTAAACTCCCCCCAAAGCGCAGCATAACGCCCGTTCCACGCCGCAAATGGCGAAGAACAGGCGTTTTCATATTTTTACGGACGTTCCGTTCGGCCTTGCCGCGCAGTCGGCCGTTTACGCATCCCGCGGCATCAATAGCCGCTAGCATAAAGCCGTTCAGCCACCTGAACGGAAGATCACGGCGTCAACCGTTCGCGGATCAGCATGGAGCACGGCAAAGCTACTGTTTCGCGTAGGTGAGACAGTCCTCATCACAAATAATGTGGAACAGTTCGCGGGACGGACGCGTTAGGTTCTCAAAGACGTCGTTATAAATAACGCTCCACAAATGGGGATATTTCTCGACAGAATGCCGTCGCGTATGGTTACGC
>CAZFNC010000105.1:0-1366 GCA_964520485.1 uncultured Synergistaceae bacterium
CGCTTCAGGCCACGGGCATTCTCAAGCCCGCTCAGGCGTGGGCGGGCTTTTCCAACACCACCATTATCACGTGGTACGGCCTGTTTATCATCGGCGGCGCGTTCGTCAAGACCACGTTCACGCGTAAGATCAAGCGGTTCGTCAACCGGAACGCCAAGGGCAGTTCCGTGCGCGTCACGCTGATGGTGCTGATCGCCTGCTCCGTCATCGGCATGATGACCAGCGCCGGCGGCACGATCGCCCTCTTAAGCCCGCTCCTGCTCGAGATCTGCAAGGACACGGGCATGGACCCCAAGCGTCTGTTCAAGCCCACCGCCGACGTCTGCAACTGGGCTTCCGTGCAGATGTTCCCCATCGGCGGATCGATCGCCTACTTCATGTGGTTCAATTCCTACCTTGAGCAGACCGGTACGCCGCTGCGCTACGGGCTGTTCGACTTCATGTTTATCAAGTTCCCCATGTGGCTCATTCTCGTCGCCTACTATCTGTTCATGAGCCGAGGCCAGAAGTTGAAGGACGATTCTGTCGCCGAAGTCGCCGAGGAGTCCGCGCCCGCGCGTTACACGCCGAAGCAGGAAAAGATCATCGTCACAGTATTCTTCCTCAACGTCGTCTTCATGGTCGCCGCCAGCATGACCAACGTCATCGCGCCCTACTTGGTCAGCATGTTCTTTGCCGCCGTCATTATGGCAAAGGGCTATCTGACCGAGAAGGAGGCCTTCCAGTCGATCAGCTGGCAGACCGTCTTCCTCGTGGCCGGCACGCTTCCACTCGCCACGGCCATCAACGTTTCCGGCACCAGTCAGTGGATGGTCGGCCTCGTCCAGAGAATGTTCCCCTCGATGACGAATCCCGTGGTGCTCGCCACAGCGTTCGCCGTCATCTCGATGGTCGTCACGCAGTTCATGAGCAACCTTGCCGTGTGGGCCGTGTTCGGTCCCATCGCCGCCTCGATGGCCGTATCGCTGGGCATGGATCCGCGCCTCGTGCTCGCCGGAGTCGGCGTCGGCTCGATCATCTGCTTCGCCACGCCGATGGCCGCTCCCGCGCCGGCCTACGCCTACACCGCCGCCGGCTTCACGATGAAAGAGTACATTAAAATGGGCTGGTTCCCCTGCGTGCTGATGACCGTTGTCTTCGTCGTCTGGGCCCCTCTCGTTCTCAACTGGCTGTACTGAGGTCATTCCACAAAGAACGGATAAAGCGCTCCCGTCGCGTCATCGCCCCGCGGGAGCGCTTTTTCAACAGTTAGAAGGGGTGTTGGATACTTCTTTTGCCGCAGCCCTTCGCGGGCAGTCGTTTCGCGGTGTGTTGGTCCTTTCGTAAGAACCGGGCTGCGGTCTCGATCCTCTGAATTTGATCGTTA
>CAZFNC010000105.1:1376-5009 GCA_964520485.1 uncultured Synergistaceae bacterium
CGGGCATCGATGAACCTTCCTTTCTCGCTTTCAGAAAAGGCGAATTTGATCGTTGAAGAGGCTTGAATTTGTTTTTCCCATGTATTTTGGCGTCAAATAACTTTTCAGCGCGGCGACGAACGTGTAAAATACATCGGGTTTTCTGTCTCAGATCGTGACATTTCTCATGCGTTCAAGGAATGAGACTGTTGATTATCAAATGGTATCGTGATAAAATGAACGCGCTCGGGAGAGTCATGTCTGAAATAAATGCGTTTGCCTTTAGAAATGTAAAGGGCAAATAAGGAAAGGATTGAGTAACATGGCCAGTGAAGAAATAATCGAGAGGATCACGACAACTCTCGTGGAATTTTGCGAGCGTTTTTACGGTTGGGAGACTTCGGTCGCCAAACTGGGGCGTCTTTCCGCGCCGCAGCTGAGGACGATCTGCGTGATCGGCCGCAATAAGGAAATCCGCATGAAGGACATCGCCGACCGCATGGAACTGACGACGGGAACGGTGACGGTGATGATTGATCGGCTTGAGAAACTGGAGCTGGTGAAACGCCGCCGCAATGAAAACGACCGCCGTTCTTACAAGATTCTCCTCTCCGACAAGGGGAACGAGTACTACAGGGAACACTGCAAACGGCAGAGAGAGCTTGTCCGAAAGCTGGCAAACACCATCAGCGACAAGGATCGCGAAGCTCTGGAGCGCGCGCTCGAGATGTTCATTCACAGCATGTGACGCCTGGCGGGGGATGTCCCGCAGCGCCTTTGCGAAGCGCCGAGCGATTGCCGTGATGTCCCCAAAGACGTTCTCGGGGGAGAGGAACGTCTTTTTCTTTAAAGTTTTCTCTAAATGTATACAGTATAATCTTTGTGCTCCTCAAGAGAAAGTATTAAAATATTATAGTGTCTATTTTAAATGTACATGGTGTGAAAACGGGTGTACGCGCGCGCATCCTTTATCCCACAGGAGAAAAACGACTTCTTTTTTCTATGGAACGCGGGATTCTCGGGCGCGTACGCGCGAATTTTTCTTGTTGGCGCGGTTTTGCGCAAAGTCTTTTCTGTCGTATAATAAGCGCGGAGCGTGTGTTTTTTTCTGAACGCTCTCTTTGAAACGGATGATTTTACGCGAAACGAGGCTCGGAACATGAAGTGTCCAGAATGCGGGAGTGAACGCGTGCGCGATCTGGTGTACGGCTGGCTGCCTTATGACCTCGAGCGGCGCAGGGAAGAGGGCGCCATCGTCTGGGGCGGCCTGTTCATGCCCGAGGACGCGAAGGCGCACGAGTGCGCAGACTGCGGTGCGCGCTGGTAAGATCGGGTATTTTGAAAGGGCGGTTTTTTGTCTTTTCATGCGGGCGCGGCAAAAGGAGCGTATTTTGTCGAAAGCGTCCTATCTTTGACGGAGGGGGTATGGGGGTTTGTTTGTTTTTGTGCTTTCTTTCTTGGCGTACCTGATTCTTTCGTGGTCAGGAGATGCTATGCCCGCTTATGAGTACGTGGTGGCGCTGATCGTCGCGACGGTCGCGTACTTTTCGCTGGGCAGACACAAGAACTCGCGCCGTTACGGCGCCGCCGGTCTCAGCCCGAAACGCTGGGCGCTGTTCATCTGCTACTTCTTCGGACCGTTCCTGCTGGCTCTGGTCAAGGCGAACATCGACGTGGCGATCAGGGTCATCACCGGCCGCGTCAGGCCCGGCATCGTCAAGGTGTCGTCGGGGCTGACCAGCGGACTGGCCCAGACGGTGCTGGCAGACTCGATCACTCTGACGCCCGGCACGATGACCGTGGACCTGAACCCTGAGAACGGGGATCTGTACGTGCACTGGATCTACGTGTCCGATCTTCATCCGAGCGAGGATAAGGTCTATGGGAACTTTGGCAAATGGGTAAGGAGGATCACGGGATGACTTTTGCGCGCTGCCTGTTTGGTTTCGCCGCGTCATGGCTCGGCGTGCTGGCTTTCGGCTCGATCGTGAGGCTGATCCAGGGGCCGACGGAGGCCGACCGCGCCGTCGCCCTCGACACGATGAACTCTCTGGTGATCGCGATCATGATTCTGTTGTCGGCGGCCTTTGACTCGATCCTGCTGGCCGATCTGGCCATCGTTTACTGCGGTCTTTCGTTCGTCGCCACGATGTACATCGGCCGCTACATCGAGAGGAGGAGCCGCTGATGAGCTGGGTGATGTATGTCCTGATCGTTCCTTTCGCGGTTTTGAGCATGATCGTCAACACGCTCGGCGTCATCTCGCTGTTCCGCTTCAAGGACGTGTACATGAGGATGCACGGCGCCACGAAGTGCAGCACGCTGGCGGCCCTGTGCGCGTCCCTGTCCGTGATCGTCTACTCGGTCACGCGTCTGTGCGCGGGCGGCGGCGCGCGCTTTGCCGTGCTGATCGTCCATGTCGTTTTCGCGCTGTTCGGGCTGCTGATCGGCAACTCGACGAGCGCCCATGTGCTTTCGCGCGCGGCGTACCGCTCGGGGATCCTGCCGAAGATGGCCGTAATCGACGAGTACGCCGAGTTCTGCAAGAAGGAAATTGCCGATGAACTTGCCGACGCCGAGGCGAAGGGCGAGGAGGTCGAATAGGATGAGCTCGATTCAGGTGTGTGTCCTTGTCCTGCTGCTTGTTTCCGGTTTCTTCACGGTGTGGTTCCGCGACATTCTGTGTTCGGTGATCTGCTCGGGCGCGTTCAGCCTGCTGCTGGCGCTTGAGTTCTACCTGCTCCAGGCGCCCGACGTGGCGATCGCCCAGGCCGGTATCGGCGCGGCGCTCGACACGGCGATTTTCATCATAGCTCTGACGGGGCTCGGCTATGTCCATCGCGGAAACGGAGGCGGCAGACGATGAAAAGCAAAACTCTGTTTGTGATCGGGGCTATTGTCGTCGGCGGCGCGCTGATGGGCGCCGTTTCGTCGCTGCATCCGTTCGGCGTTCCGACCGCCGAGGGGACCGCGGTTGACGAGCACTATCTCAACCGCGCGGGAGTCGATCTTTCCTGCGAAAACGTTGTCACCTCGATCGTTTTCGACTATCGTGGATTCGACACGATCGGCGAGTCTTCAGTTCTGTTCACGGCGCTCCTCTCCGTGATGATGCTGTTCCGCAAGGGAGGCAGAAAAGAATGAAGAAGAGCATGCGTCCCCTGTCCGTCGTCGCGCGCACCGCGTGCAGCATGTACGGCTGGTTCATGATGGCTTTCGGCGCCTACGTGATCGTTCACGGCGACATCACGCCCGGCGGCGGCTTTCAGGGCGGTTCGATCTGCGCCACGTTTTTGGCTCTGATGCTGATCGCTCACGGCAGCGATTACGTGAACGCTTGGCTGCACGACAATTTTTACAAGGTCTGCCTGTTCCTCGGTCTGTTCATGTTCATCGGCTTCGGTCTGATGGGCATCGGCTGGGGGCTTGACGGCACGATGATGCTCAACTGGGCGACTGTTCCTCACGCCGAACTGGCCGCGGTTCAGCCCTGGTGGCCGCCTTCAGGCACCGTCGCGCTGATGGACGTGGCCGTCGGCATCGAGGTTACGGGCGGGCTGAGCCTGATCCTGATCACGATGTTCCGCGCTGTCCGCCTGGAGGAAGTCGTCGAAGACGGCATGGGAAAGGAGACTGGACATGATCAGCGCTAAC
>CAZFNC010000106.1:0-4929 GCA_964520485.1 uncultured Synergistaceae bacterium
CAGGATCGCCGCCGTCTGCGCGCATCTCCGCAGCGGGCTGCACACGACGCGCTCCACGGGAGGGAGAACACCCCGCGACGCCAAAAACCTCGCCTGCTCCACGCCGCGGGGCGACAGGGGCTCGTCGACTCTCCCGAGATAGCGACGCGCGTCGTTTGACGGCGAGGCGCCGTGGCGGATCAGCACGATGTCCATGCGAGTCCCCAAAAGCGGGCGGCGCACTCGCCCGCGTACATGCCCGCCATCATCGCCAGTTCCAGCGCCACCACGAAAAATCCCGACGTGTCGCCCGTGATGCCGCCGAAGCGCCCAAGGCACACGGCGTGGTACGCGCGCCACGCGGCCGCGGCGGACATCAGGGCGCCCGAGGCGGCGAACGGGCCGCCCCAAAGCATCGCGCAGGCGCAGGCGGCGATCCACGCCCACGCCGTCTGCCGCACGGCCGAACGCGAGGCGGACTTTTGGAACTCCGCGAGCATTCCCCCGCCGCGCGCGTTCGGGTATCCCGTGACGGAGAGGACGGAGACGGCGCGCGACATCACGGGAATCAGACAGAACACGAGAGGCTTTCCCGCCGTCTCGCTCGAGAGGGCGCAGTGCAGGAGCAGACAGAGAGCGCAGTAGACGGCAGCGAACGCCCCTGCGCGAGGGTCCTTCATGATCTCGAGGCTTTTCTCGCGGTCCCTGTGAGAGCACAGCGCGTCGACAGTGTCGCAGAAGCCGTCAAGGTGAATCCCGCCCGTGACGAGGACGGAAATCGCCGTGCAGACGGCCGACTTCAGAAGCGCGCCCGTGCCGCACAGACGGCACAGCGCCAGCCACGCCCCCGTGATCGCGCCGACGGCGGCGCCCGCGACCGGCAGAAAGCAGAACGAAAGCGCCGGCGCGTTCCCGTCCCATCCGCGCAGGGGCATCGGCAGCGCCGTGTACGTCGAAAGAGCTGCGCACAGCGACCTCAAAAGCTCCATGGACATTCTCCTTTGATCAGGCGCGGCACGCCCTTTTCCACGGCGAAAGCGGCCGCCGCCGTCTCCGCCAGTCGCCCGTTCAGAACGTTCAGCGCGCGGACGTAGGCGCGCGTGGGTTCGTCGCAGTCCTCGCCCGTCAGACCGCCGATCGTCACGGCGATCAGCACCGCGCACCGGCGTTCAAGATCGCGTATCTGACGCTCGGTCGTCTCGCGCGGAGCGGCGTGCACGCGGCCGAACGTCAGGTTGGCGAGCAGGTTGCTCACGTCCTCAAGCAGAACCAGATCGGTGCCGAGCGCGGGCACGGCGTCAAGAGAAAAGGGGCATTCCACCGTCACAAACCCCAGCCCCGCGCGCTGGCGAACGTGCTTTTCCACGCGGGCGCGTCCCTCGTCCCCGAACGGGATCATCGTCGCGGCGTAAAACCTCTTTCCTTCAAAGCGCGAAGCGAGACTCTCGGCGAAACGGCTCTTTCCGCTCCCGTTCCCGCCCGTGACGAGAATCAGCATGGGAAACGCCGCCGCGCGCGATGTTCCGCGCGGAACATTCAGTCCCCGTCCGCGCTTGCGGACTCGCCGACACGGGCCTTCTCGAGCGATTTCATCGCCTCGACGATCTGCGCGAAGCGCGAGGCGATAAGGCCGTAGCTTTTCCGGCCGTGCGGCAGAAGGCAGTTCGTGCAGTCCTTGACGCCGTTTTCCAGATAGCGGAAGTTCCCGCCGCACTCGCGTCCCAGAGCGTAGAGCGGACAGTAGCAGAACAGGCAGTTGAAATTTTCGGGGTCGCCCCCCGCGTGGCAGGGGAAAAATTCACATTCCCTGTGGCTGAAAAAAGAGTACCTGCATTCCTCGGGGTTCGTGCCGAGCGCGTCTTTTTTTTCGCCCATCGTGAGATTCCTTTCTTCGTCGCGCCGCGATGTTCCGCGCGGAACACTTCGCGGCGAAAGCGCTAAACCTGCGGCGTATAGGCTTCCATGCCGATATCGCTGAAGACGAGTCCGTCGTAGAGCGCCATCGCCATGTCGAGAAGGGGCAAAAGGCACAGCGCGCCCGTTCCCTCGCCGAGGTGCAGCCCCGCGTTGATGACCGGCCTCATGCCGAGCGCGCCGAAAATGTGCTCCGCGGCGGGTTCGGACGACATGTGGCTGGGAATCATCGCCGCGCGGCACGCCGGGCAGAGACGCGAAGCGATCAGGGCCGCCGCGGCGCTGACCACGCCGTCGATGACGACGGGCAGACGACACAGCGCTCCGCCGATGAAAAGTCCCGCCATCGCCGCGATGTCGAAACCGCCGACCTTTGCCAGAACGTCGAGAGCGTCGTCGGGATCGGGTCTGTTCAGCTCCAGGCCGCGCCTGACGGCGGCGATCTTGCGCGCCAGCCCCGCGCTTGAAAGCCCCGCCCCTCGCCCCGTGATCTCTTCGGGGGCGAGGCCGAGCAGGGCGCATGTCACCGCCGCGCACGTGGTCGTGTTGCCGATGCCCATTTCGCCGCTTAAGAGCAGCTGGCGCCCTTCGCGGGCGAGAGTTTCCGCCGTCTCCGCACCGGCGGCAAGCGCGCGGAGCGCCTGTTCGCGCGTCATCGCCGCCCCCCGAGTGAAATCGGCCGTCCCAGCGGCGACGCGGCGCGAGATCAGGCCGGGGACGTCGGGAGGATTCTTTATGCCCACGTCCACGGCGAGAACGTCGCAGCCGGCGACACGCGCCATCAGGTTCGCCGAAGAACAGCCCTTCGCCAGATCGGAGGCGACCAGCGCGGTGATCGACTCGTCCGTCTGCGTCACGCCCCGCGCGACGACGCCGTTGTCGGCGCACATCACGACGAGCGTGCGGCGCTCGATTGAAAAACGCGCCCGCCCCGTGACGGCGGCGATCCGCGTGACGATATCCTCAAGCGCGCCGAGGCTGTTCAGCGGCTTGGCGACCTCGCTCCAGCGTTCTGTCGACGCGCGGCGCGCCGTCTCGTCGGGCGGAGGGATAAGCCCGTTCAGTTCCTTCAGGTTCAGCGTTTCCATCCGTTTCACTCCCCTATGCGGAGCGGTCGACGATACGGCGGACAAGATCCATGTCGAGGCTGTCGCGCAGCGTCCGCGCGAGCAAGTCGTACTGACGTTCCTTGTACGCCTTCCAGTCAAACGGGGCCGCGTCAAGCGTCACGCCTTTTTTTGCGGCGAGCGCTTCGAGCACCGCCGCGCGCGCGGACGGGCTGTCGAAAAAACCGTGCAGATAACAGCCGAGGACGCCTCCCGCCTGCGCGCCGTCTTCCGTGCCGTCTTCGAGACGGATGAGCGCTGGCGTCCCCGCGTCGCGTACCGTCGTGCCGCAGTGAATTTCGTACCCCTCGAGTTCCGCGCCCGTGAGCGGGGAAAACAGCCCTTGAACGGACAGGACCCGCGCGGTCGTGCGCGTTCTCCTCTTTTCGGGCGCGAACCGCGTCGTCACGGGCAGCAGTTCCATCCCCGCGATCGTGCCGCCGCCTTCGACGCCCTCTTCGTCGACGATCAGGCGGCCGAGCATCTGATACCCGCCGCAGATGCCGAACACGGGCACGCCGCGCGACGCCAGCTTCTTCACAGCGGCTTCAAGCCCGCTCCCGCGCATCCACTTCATGTCGCCGATGGTGTTTTTCGTGCCGGGGATCACGAGCAGGTCGGGCTCGCCGAGGTCGGACGGCCTATCGACGTAACGGACGCCGACGCCCTCGACCGCCGCCGGCGCCGTGAAATCGGAGAAGTTCGACAGCCTCGGCAGACGGATCACCGCCACGTCGATCGGCGCGGGCGAAGCGCGTCGCGCAAGACGGTCGCTGAGACTGTCCTCGTCGTCGATGTCCAGCTTCGTGAAGGGCACGACGCCCGCGACGGGAATTTTGGTAATCTCCTCCAGCATCTTCAGCCCCGGGGCGAGGATATTCAAGTCGCCTCGGAACTTGTTGACGACCGTCGCCCTCACCAGAACACGTTCGTCCGCCTCAAGCAGGGCAAGCGTGCCGTACAGCTGGGCGAACACGCCGCCGCGGTCGATGTCGCCGACCAGCACGACGGGAATGTCCAGACGCTTTGCCAGCCCCATGTTGACGAAGTCGTCCTCTTTCAGGTTGATCTCGGCGGGACTTCCCGCGCCCTCGACGACGATCAGGTCATAAGCGGCCGAAAGGCTCTCATACGCCGCTTTCACGCTCGGCCAGAAGCGGCCTTTGATACGGTAATATTCATCTGCCGAACAGTTGCCGTACACCTCGCCGTTGACGATAACCTGCGAGCCTCTGTCGCTCGTCGGCTTCAGCAGGATCGGGTTCATCGCGCTGGCCGGCTCAATGCCCGCGGCTTCCGCCTGAACCGCCTGCGCGCGCCCGATCTCCAGCCCTTCGTCCGTGATGAACGACTGGAGCGCCATGTTCTGGGACTTGAACGGAGCGACGCGCAGACCTTCCTGACGGAAGACGCGGCACAGTCCGGCCGCGAGCAGGCTCTTGCCCGCGCCCGACATCGTTCCTTGGATCATGATCGATTTGGCCATGACGGCGAGTCCTTTCATAAAAGTTTAACGGGAACGCCGCTTTGTCCCGCGCCCCGTCTCTAAACAAGCCCCCGCGAAAACGCTCCGGAGCAGGATGGAACAAGCCGCGGCGGAGCGTCTCCACAAAAAGCAGCCCCACAGCGGGAGAGTGGGGTTGGCGGCGGTCCATAAAAAAAGCGGCCCCTCGGAGGGGCTGCCGCAAACTCAAAAGACGCGCTTTCCGCCCTCGAAGAAAACGCACTCGCGGACGCGCGCAGTATCGGGCTTGAGCATACCGTAGCGGGGCTGCGCCGGATTCCCACCGGCTTCCTGCGAACAGTTCGTCCGTCCTTTTTTAGTTTAATACGGAAACGGAGTTTCTGTCAACGCGTGAAATTGATTTCCGCGAGACAGGCTGTAGGATTTACAATGATGTGTGACAAATGAGGACAGAAAAGAAGAGCG
>CAZFNC010000107.1:0-4867 GCA_964520485.1 uncultured Synergistaceae bacterium
CCATCGCGATGGGATACGCTCCCGCGCGGAAACGCTCAAAGAGGAGAGCGGCCATAATCGCCATGCCGTTGCCGAGAACCGAGTTCGAATCGGGGCCGGCGAAAGCGGCCTCCACGGCAGGGTAATAACGTCCCGACAAGTCCTTGATATGGTAGCCTTTTTCGGTGATCGTAAAGCTTACCATCTGGAGTTCAGGCGAACGGAATATTTCTCGGCAACGTTCCATCTCGGCGGGATATTCCGCGTCCGCGCGCGCCACTTCGCCCACGCCGGCGACGACCTTCTTCGAAAGGTTCCCGTCCGCAGCCGTCACGACGCGCAGCGCGAGATCGTCGTAGGGCTCGTAAATTTTCGAGATAATCTGCTGGTCGAATGTCGACACCACGGTGATGCCGCTCTTCATATCGCCCGAATCCAGCAGCCTGTCCGCGAGATCGGCGATGAATCCCCTGAAAATATTTCCGGGCCCCACGTGAACCCAGCGCGGATGAGCCCTTGTTTCTTCTCTCATTCCTCCGATGTCAAACGACGGGATCTCTATTCCCGCGGCGCTCCATTCGCGACGCTTATTCAGATCCTCAAGGGTCAGCCTGACCATTTAAAACCACCTCCGCACTATCTGAATTTGGCAAACCGACAAAAAAGCAGGACCGCTTGCCTTTTCAGGCTTAAACCGGCCCTGCTTCACACACCGTTCAGCCGGATATCCTAGCCGCCGTACACAAGGTTGGGCAGGAAGAGGATCAGATCCGGGAAGAAAACGCTGACGGCAAGCGTCGCCAGTATGGCGACGAACCACGGGATGGCATAGCGCGTCGTCTCCTGCACGGAGCAGTTCATGATGGACGAGCAGGTATAGAGAGCGACGCCGACGGGCGGAGTGGAACAGCCCATGGTCACCGTCGTCATCATCACTATTCCGAAGTGCACAGGGTCGATTCCGAACTGGCGCACGACAGGGAGAAGGATGGGCGTGATGATCAGCGTGATGACCGTCGTCTCCATGAACATGCCGCAGATCGTCAGCATGACGATAATGCTGAAGAGCAGCACGATCCGGCTGTCGGTGAACCCGACGAGAGCTTTCGCGATAGTCGCGGGGAGCTGGTCGTAGACGACACCGTAGCTGAATATGCCGGAGAAGGCGAGGATCATGGTGATCACGGAGAGGTCTTTAACGCTGTCTACTACGCACTGCTTGAACTTTTCGAGCGTCAGCTCCTTATAGATGAAAACGCCCACCACGAACGCGTAGAAAATAGCGAACGCGCCGGATTCCGACGGGGTCATGATGCCGAAGCGGATAAGCGCGATCAGGATGAACGGGAAAAGCAGCGCCCAGATGCTCTCCCAGCACGACTTCAGGATCACGCGCAGCGGGTAGGGCTTGTCATGATCGGGCTTGTAGCCGAGGCGGCGCGCCGACCACGACGTCGCGATCAGCATGAAGATGCACATGATGATGCCGGGGACGAAGCCGGCGACGAACAGACGCCCGATGGAGACTTCGCCGACCGTCCCGTAAATGATGAGCCCCATCGACGGGGGAATCGTCGCGACAATCAGTCCCGTCAGGCAGTTCACGGCGGCGGCCCATCCCGGGGCGTAGCCTCTCTTCGTCATTTCGGGTCCGAGGATGCGGCATTCCATCGCAGCGTCCGCCACAGCGGAGCCCGAAACGCCGCCCATAAGGGTCGAAAGGACGACGGAAACCTGCCCGATCGAGCCGTACATGTGCCCCGTGAGGACATTCGCCAGCTTCACCAGACGCGATGTGATGCCCGTGCAGTTCATCAGGTTCCCGGCGAAGATAAAGAGCGGGATGGCGAGCATCGTAAAAGACTGCGTGGTTGAAAGCGATTTCTGCACAAGGATGGTCCACGGGATCTCCGGCGTCAGGATAAAGAAGATCGCGCCTGAAATCGCGATGGCAAACGCGACGGGCATTCCGAGGAACAGGAACACCAGAAAGAATCCGATCGCCCGTAACATCAGTTCTGCCCCCATTCCGAGACGGGTTTCCTGATATCGTCGAGAGTCTGCCCTATCATCGTCGTAAGGAGCAGAAACGCTCCGACCGGAACCGCCATTGTGCACCACGCGTAGCTCAGGTTGAGCGTGTTAAAAACGCGCAGCCAGCTCTGCGACACGAGGATCGTGCCGAAGTACAGCAGCGTCACCAGAAAAACCAGGATCATGAAGTCGAAGACGACGCCCACGATCTTCTGCGCGCCCTTGGGCAGCTTGTAGATCAGCATGTCGATGTTGATAAGCTTGCCGGATCTCGCGAGGACGTCCGACCCGATAAAAGTCAGCCAGGCGAAAGCGAGGAGCGACACGTCCTGCGCCCAGTTGATGGGACGGCCGACGGTGCGGGCCACCGCCGAGATAAAAACGAGAACGGATATCAGACAAAGCAGGGAGCTCGCGAGGAGCTCCTCTGCTATCAACACTGCTTTCGCGATCAGTTTCATGACGCGGCTCTCGGCGATCAGTTCGTCTTGCCGATTTCCTTGTAGAGCTGCTCGCGGAGCGCCGTGAACCCGAGCTTGTCATACGCCGCCTTCACGGCTTCCTTGAACGGGGCCGTGTCGGGCTCGATGACGGTCAGTCCGGCCTTGACCATTTCCTTCTCGCTCTCGGCTGCGGCGGTCTCAAGCTGCGCGGCGGTCTCGGCGCCGACTTCTCTGGCCGTGTCGATCAGGAGTTTCTGAAGGTCCTCGGGGAGCGACTTGAACCAGATCTCCCCGCACAGCAGGGCCTGCAGGAGCTGGAAGTGCCCGGTCTTGCTCTGGTACTTCGCGACTTCGTAGATCTTGGAAGGATACGTGGACGTGTTCTGCGCTTCGACGCCGTCGATGGCCTTGGACTGGATGCCGTTGTAGGCCTCGCCCCACGACATGGAAACCGGCGTGGCGCCCATCGCCGCGATCGACTCGACGCACACCTGCTGGCCGATGGTGCGGATTCTCAGCCCTTTAAGGTCGGCGGGGACGTTGATGGGTTTGTTGGTCATGAAGTGCCTGGGGCCGTCGTAGAAGTTAAAGGCGAGGACGCGGATCCCGTGCTTTGACGCGAGTTCCTTTTCCCAGTTCTTGAACGTCTCCGTCTCCGTGACTTTAAGGCACTCGTCGTAGTTATCCGCGAAGTAGCCCATCATCAGGATGCCGGTGTCCTTGACGTAGGCCGAGGTTCTGCCCGCGTCCGTGTTGAGGGCCACAGGCGCACCCTGGATGGCCTGCTCGAGCATGTCCTCGTCGCTGCCGAGCTGCCCTGCGGGGAACACCTTGACGCTGAGGCGTCCGCCGGACTTCTCGTTGAGCCTGTCAGCCAACAGCATATAGGCCCTCGTGATAAACGCCTGATCCGTCTGGGACGTGCCGATCCTCAGCGTGTACGTCTTCGCCGCTTCAGCCCGACCGAAGGACAGGCCCGCCGCCACCGTTGCCGCAAGAACAAACGCCAGCAATTTCTTCATCACATACCGCTCCTTTTTTAGGAATTATTAGTTTGTAAAACTAACAAAACGCATGACTTTCGCCCGCATGACGCGGCCGCCGCGTTACAGCGCCGAGCAGAGAAACGGTTTTTCCTCTTCCGGCTACTTCCTGTTCAGGTGCACCGCGAACCCCGCGATCTCCCTGTCGAGGTACGCCACGGAGATATGGCCCGCCTTTGTCTTGATCGTCTCCTGAACCGCCCCTATGCCGAACGCCGAGAACCATTCGAGCGCGCGTTCCACGGAAAGCGTCTCCAGAGCGATATGCCCGTGCGTCCCGCGGCCCTTTTCCTTCATAAACTCGAAGGACTTGCCCACGAAAGCGGAGCTGTGCCCCTCCTTGAACGGCATTCCCACCATCGCGGCGAACGCCCGCGCATCCCCCATCGCGCTTTCGCCGCCCGGGTTGATGCCGATGTGGAGCAGCGAGAAACCGAGAGAAAGAAGACGCGCCTCCTTGCAGAGACTTTCAATCCGGCCCCAGTCGCCAGCCTTGACCGCGTCGGAGGGAACCATCCAGCTCCCGCCCACGGCGAAGACGTTCGGGCACGTGAGGTAGTCGACGAGGTTTTTAGGCCCCACGCCGCCCGTCGGGATGAAAGAGACCTTTCCGGCGTAAGGCCCGTTGAGAGCCTTGAGCATCGGGACTCCTCCGGCCTGTTCGGCGGGGAAGAACTTGATAACGTTCAGCCCCATCTCGAGCGCCTGTTCGACCTGAGTGGGCGAACTGACGCCCGGCGTGACGGGGAGGCCGAGGCTCTGGCAGTGGGCGACAATCTTCGGGTTGAAACCGGGCGTCACGATGTATTTCGCTCCGGCCTCCGCAGCCGCGTCGGCCTGCTCCACGGTGAGGACGGTGCCCGCTCCGAGGATAAGATCCGGAAGCTCCTTCGCCAGAATCTTTATGGATTCCGCCGCCGCGTCGGTGCGGAACGTCACCTCCGCGACAGGAATGCCGCCCGCCACGAGCGCCTTGCCGAGCGGCAGGGCCTGTTCGGGCGACTCAAGCTTGATCACGGGCACAAGGCCGATACGTCCGAGTTTTTCAAGGATTTCGTTCATGGCGCTACCTCTGCACACGGCCGGACGCGTCGCCGCCGGCGAGCGTGAGGACGTCGGAGACGGAAACCCTGTTGTAGTCGCCGAAGATGGTGTGCTTCAGCGCGGAAGCCGCCGCGGCAAATTCAACGGCCGCCTGCGGCCCTTCAAGGTTGTTGAGCCCCCAGATGAGACCGGAGCCGAACGAGTCTCCGCCGCCGATGCGGTCGACGATGTCGCGGATCTCGTACTTTTTGCTCGTGTAGAAACCGTCTTTCGTGGCCATGACCACCGACCAGTTGTTGATGTCGGCGCTCACGCTCTCGCGGA
>CAZFNC010000108.1:0-4810 GCA_964520485.1 uncultured Synergistaceae bacterium
GGGGGCGGAGGCGCGTGATGGCGCAGACGCGGCGCGGGGTCGGCGTGCGAGGCGGCCGTCTGAAGCGAGAAACCGCTTTTGCGGGGAGCGGCGTACGACGTGCCGTTTGCGCAGATCAGGACGGCGGCGCACAGCGCGAGACACGGCAGAAGAACTTTTTTGGTCATGGACGAAAGACCTCCTTGTGCTGGATTTTCGGTTCGCGAGATAGAGAAATAACGGTCACGACGCGCGGGCTGTTCCCTGAATACTAGTATTCGTAGCCTTCGTCGCTTTCGTCGCTATTCGACCCGGAGCCGAGGAGGAGACCCAACAGGAGACCGACGCCGCCCGCGATAAGCGCGTCGTCATGGTCGTCATCGTCCTCATAATAGTAAGTTTGAGGAGGGGGAGGGGGAGGCGGGGGAGCGTGGCGCGGACCGACGGGATGTGGAGCGGGCCGCGGGCCAGGATGCGGACCTCCGGGACGCGGGCCTGGTTTGGCAGGGCCACCGGGACGGTGGCCGGGCTTAGCAGGACCTCCGGGCCGCGGACCGGGTTTGGCGGGTCCTCCGGGACGATGGCCGGGCTTAGCGGGACCTCCGGGGCGCGGACCTGGCTTGGCCGGAACGGGACGGGAGGGTTTGGGGGAACCTCCCGGCCGAGGGCCGGGTTTCGAGGGACCGCCGCCGGGACGGGGCGGAGCCGCGTACGCGACGGAAAGCGTCGCCATGGGTGACGAAAGCACGAAAGTCCCCAGCAGCAGGGACGTTATAAGCGCGCGCGAAATTTTCACTGCGATCATCGTCCTTTCTTGTTAAAGGCCGGAAAGCCGGAACTTTCCGGCCTTCCTTTCGTTAAGATTTCCTTGTCCGCACGACGGGCGTTACAGAACTAGGCTTCGGGCGCTGGAGCGGGGGCTTCTGTCGTCTCGGGCGCGGGGACGGGAACAACGGGCGTCACGGGCGCAACGGTTTGGGGGGCGGCCTCGGGCGCCTCTACCTCAGGCTCTTCGCCCTCGGGCACTTCGGGAGCGGGCGCGGGCTGATCGTAGGGAACCCACGTCCATGTGTTGCCAGGGCCGGGGACGAAGCAGCCTCCATGTCCGGGGCGGAACGGCGCCGGCATGTGCCGCGGTTTGTAACGCGGATCGGGGGCATCGGGACCGCCGCGCTTGCCCGGACCGTGACGTCTGTCGCGTGGAGGCCGCTTTTCAAGTTCGGGTTTCGGAGCGTTGCCCTCGAGGATCTGACGGACGTGCCATTCGTTCACCTTGGCGTGAAGCTCCTCGGCCTTTTTGAACATCTCCATGGCTTTGGCGGCGTCGGGTTTGTCCTTGCAAAGCTCAAGCCTCAAGTCCTTGCGAAGACTGCGCATCTCAAGCCACGCGCTCTTGATGTCCTCGGGCGCCCTTTCGAAGATGCCCATCCTCTTGCCCGCGCGATCTTCACGGCGGGGAGGAGGCGGGGGCGGCATTCCGGGACCTTCGCGACGCGGGGCGGGAGGCCCGGGCGGAACGGCGAACGCGGCCGATACGCCAAGAAGCGCGACTGCCAAACTGCCGAGAACGATGCGTGATTTTTTCATGATGAATACCTCCTGCTATATGATGGAATGATATTTTGTTCCGCGGAGCGCCGTAACCTTTTTGCTTTCCGCGAGTACGGCTCAAGTATAGCGCAAATTTGTTTGCTGTCTACTGTAAAAAATATCAATTCCCCGCTTGCGGTTTTCCGCAAACCGCGCGAAAATGGGAGCGGATTTCAGCCGTCCGCGTCTTGCTCCCGCCTGAAAGCGCGGGTACCGAGAGGAGAAGACGCGCGGACACGTTCGATACGGGAGGAACTCTGTTCATGATAACGATCGTACTTGCCGACGACCACCCCCTGACGCGCGCGGGACTTGTCGCTTTCATTCGCGAGGAAGAGGGGCTGGAACTTCTGGCCGAAGCCTGCGACGGCAAACAGGCGTGGGAGAGCATCCGGCGCCTGAAGCCCGACGTGGCGCTGCTTGACATCAGGATGCCCGAGATGGACGGGATCACCGTCGCGCGGAAAGTCAAGGAGGCGGGACTCCCCACGAAAGCGATCATGCTGACCGCCTATAATTCGCAGCCCTACATCGTCGCGGCGCTGTCCGCCGGCGCGCGCGGGTTCATCGTCAAGACGTCGGCTGTGATGGAGCTGACGCAGGCCCTGCAGACAGTGTGCGGCGGCGGCATCTATCTCGACTCGTGCATCGCCGACTCCGTCGACGGAGAGGCGCGCGAACTCCCCTCTCTCTCGCCGCGCGAGCGCGAAGTGCTTCTGCTTTCGTCGAAGGGGTTCCCCGTGCGCGAGGTGGCGGGGAAGCTTTTCATCACGGAGAGGACCGTGCAGGCGCATCTGTCGTCCGTCTACTCCAAGTTCCACGCCAAGAACAAGACGGAAGCCCTGCTCGTGGCGCTGAGGAACGGCGTGATCTGCGTGGACGAACTGCTTGAAGGGGAAAGGCCCGATTCCGAATGAAAAAGCGCCGATGGCTCCTGCCCGCCGTCCTGATGGCCATCCTCGTGCCCGTGCTGTCGGCGCTCGTCTTTTCCGGCTGGGGACTCTACCAGCAGAGGCGCGCGATGGTGGCGATGGCGCAGAGGTATTCCCAGAGCCTGGCGCGCGGCATCGTCCGCGACGAAAACGACGTCACGTCCGAGTCGCCCCTGCAGAGACGTCGCCGCATGGGGCTTTTTTTGAAGATGCTCGCCGTAGGACCGCCCGTGCCTGGCTGGATCGCCATCGTCGGCCCCGGCGGAGTTAGACTGCAGGGTTCCCCCGGCAGCCGAATCACGCCCGAACTGGCGCAGAAGGCCAACGAGGCGCTCGCCACCGGCGAGATGCAGACGGCCACCGTGTACAGCGACCGGCGCCCTCCTTCCGCGGCAGCCGTCTGCCCCTATCCCGACGGGGCTCGCGCCGTCATCGTCGTCATCTCGCACTACTTGGTCCCCGGCTCGATGATGAAGCTGCTGACGTTCCAGCCCGTCGTCAGCATCGTCGTCAGCGCCATCGCTCTCGTGGGCATCTTCCTGCTCTGGAGATGGTGCGTCCTTCCCCTGCGCGCTCTGGCCTCTCGCGTCGAGGAGTTGAACTGGGGGCGCGAAGTGTTCGACGTGCCGTCCCCTGGCCCCCTGCCGGAACTGCTCCAGATGCGGGGCGCGCTTTCAGAGCTTTCCGTCGGTGCGGTCGAGCGCGAAACGTTGAAGAACAACTACGTCAGCGACATCGTTCGCACGCAGGAAGAGGAGAGAAACCGCCTCGCGCGCGAAATTCACGACAGTCCCCTGCAGACGGTCACTTCTCTGATACAGCGTATCCAACTGGCCCAGCGCGGACTTTCGAAGCCCGAGATCGACCGCGAACGAGTGCTCGCCCATCTCTCCGCGGCGTCCGACGCGGCGCTGAACGCCGTGCAGGAAATGCGAGACGTGTGCGACCAGCTCGCCCCGCCGTGGTCCAGCCTCGGCGCCGTCCGCGCCCTCGAGGAGATCTCCAACCGCCTCAGCCGCGCGTATGACGTTGCCGTCAACTGCGTCGTCGAAGGCGACGACGCCTCCCTTGGCGAGAAAGTCGTGCTCACGCTGTGCCGCATCATTCAGGAAGCCGTCGCCAACTCCGCTCGCCACGGGCACGCCTCGACCGTCGACGTGAAACTTGTCTGCGGCGCGGACGGCGCGCGCCTCACCGTGTGCGACAACGGCGCGGGCATTGACCGCGAGTTCGACCCCGAGGTGCTGCGCGTGCAGGGACACAGAGGTATCGCCGGCATGACGGAGCGCGCCTCGCTGATCGGCGGGACGTTTTCCATCGAGCCGCTAAGCGGCGGCGGCACGCGCGTCACCGTCGCCGTCCCGCAAACACCCGCGCTTTCGGAGGCGCGGGATCGGGAGTGAAGAATCGCGCGAGCTCATGCGGCGCGCCACTCCGCGCGCACGGTTCGCGCCGACAGGACAGCGGCATTTGAAAAGATTTGACAAATCAGTTCTGATTTAATAAAATATGTAAATGTGACGCTTTACGTCGGATTGCCCGCGTCGTTTCGCGAACGACCCGGGAGATAAGGGAAGGAGTAAGGTTAAATGGAAGACAAGGCAATGGAACAGGATCTGGTAGAGATTTCGATCGTGGAACTGTTTCAGGAACTGTGGCGGCGCCGGCTGATCATCGCCGCGTGCGCGATCGTGTGCGCGGTTGTCTCGGCGGTCTGCGCGTACGTGAATAAGCCCTCCGAGAGCTACAGCTATATCGCCCGCCTGCAGGTGCCGCTGAACACAGGCGGCTGGCAGATCAACACGTGCGCCGAAATTCTGCGGAGCGACATCGGCAAGACGACGGGCCTGACAGCAGTTCGACAGGTGCCGAATTCCCATGTGCTGATGCTCACGTTCAACGGTCCCGATGGGGAAACTCTGCGGAAGAGCGCCGAAGAGTATATGATTCAGTCCAAGAAGAGGGTGGAAGACGTCCTCGCGGGCGGGGCACGGGAGAATTTCCGCACAAAGGTTCAAAGCGATTTCCGTAAGTATCTGGCGACCACGAATGCCGCTGCCGACCCTGAGATCGCGCCCGTCGCGGCGGAACTGGAAAAACTCCTCACGGCCAAAATGGAAGAAAAGACCGCGTTCCCTGTCTGTGAACTGATCCTCCCTGACGGGGCCGAGTTCAATAAGCCCTCCGGCCATATTGCCAGAACGGTCGTCTTCGCCGTGATCGGCGGCCTGATCGTGTGCTGCGGCTGCATCGTCTGTCGTTACGTGTACAAGAAGACGACGGCTTAAAGTCCGTTCTGTCCAAAAAAA
>CAZFNC010000109.1:0-4667 GCA_964520485.1 uncultured Synergistaceae bacterium
ATTCCCGCGAAAGCGATCGCCATCGCCAAAGAACGGATCATGGACACGCTGGGCGCCGCCGTCGCGGGCGCGAAAACGTGGGAGTTCCGCGAGAACTTCCTGGCCGCGTGCCGCAGACACGGCAAGGGCGACTGCGCCGTGTTCACCCAGGGAAAAAACGAATTTCCTCTTTCCCGCGCAGCGATGATCAACGCCACGTTCGCTCACGTCGTCGAACTTGACGACGGCCACAAAAACGCCGGCGTCCACGCGGGCGCTGCGATCGTTCCGCTGGCGCTGACGCTCGGGGCCTCTCTCGGCAGTTCGGGAAAGGAAATTTTAGCGGCGGTCGTGATCGGCTACGACGTCGTCTACCGCCTCGCGGCGGCGATGGCCCCGTATCAGATACAGAAAGGGTTCCACCCCTCCGGCAACGACGACACGGTCGGCTGCATGGCCGTGGCCGGCAAGCTGATGGGCCTGGACGAGCGGCAGCTCGCAAACGGGCTGGGGTTGAGCGCTCTCTATGCTTCTGGGCTGATGGAAGCGACGGTCTCGGGCCAGTCGTCAAAGTGCGTCCAGGTCGGCAACGCCGCGTTCAACGGCCTGTCGGCGGTGTATTACGCGGCGGAAAACATGGAAGGCACGCTGACGGCGTTTGAGGGCAAGACGGGTTTTTTCAACGCCAAGTCGCAGGACGTGGACGTCGAAAAGGTCTGCGAAGGTCTGGGCGAAACGTTCGTCATCGGCGACACGTACAACAAGCTCTACCCCACGTGCCGCCACTCGCAGGCGTGCATCGAGGCCGCGCTCGATCTCGCGGAGGAAAACGACATTCGCTGGCAGGACGTGGAATCCGTATGGGCGGGCACACATCAGGTGGCTTACGACCTCACAGGCGTGATCAAGGCGCCCAAAACGCCGGCCGAGGCCAAGTTCAGCATCGCCTACGGCATCGCCGTGGCGCTGCGCGAAGGCCGTTTCGGCATGGCACAGTTGGAAGAAAAGTTCACTCACGATCCCGTTAACGTCGAACTGGCGTCAAAGGTCACAGTGGTCGTCGATCCCGATGTCCAGGCGCTGTACCCCAAAAAACGCGGCGCACGCGTAAAGATCACGATGAAAGACGGACGCACGTTCGCCAAAGAGCTGTACGACCTGAAAGGCTCGCCCAACGCACCGATCGGCTGGGCGGAACTTGAAAAGAAGTACCGGAGTAACGTCGAAGGGATTTTCGACGACGCCGACGCGGACGCTCTGCTCGCTCTCATCAAAAACATGGACGGGCTCGACGGCGTCGACGGAATGATGGCCATCCTCAACAAAAAACGCTGATTTACCCCGCGGGGAACTGCTACACGGTCACGTTTTCAAACTTGCGGCAGGTGCTCTTGATCAGCTTTAACAGGCTTTTGCCGAACTCTGGCAGAATTTTTTCACGGTGGGTGACAAGCACCATGTGATTGCGCTCGTCTATGCCTTTGACAGGAAACACGTTGAGAGCGCGTTCGGGATTCAAGCGGTTCATGTCGCGGATCGTGGGCAAATACATCGTCCAGCAGAAACTGGCGGCGTAGTCGCGTGCGGACATCATGAAGTGCAGGTCAAGCTGCGTCAGCTCCATGACGCAGTTCAGGTGAAGGCCGCGCGCGTTCAGGTAGGTGTCGAGCATAAGACGGCTGTTGAACGTCTTTTTGTTGAGAATGAACGGCACTTCTTGAAAAAACGACAGGTCGGCGCCGTCGCTTCCGAACGTGTCCAGACAGTCGGGATACAGTCCCGGCAGATAACGCTCCAGCATCGCGTCGGAAATGACCAGAAAGAGTCTTTCCTCCAGCACCGGTTCGATTCGGAAACTGGGATGATTGACGAAGCTGCGGTTCATCAGCACCACGTCCAGCTCGTTTTTGAGCAGTCGGGTCGTGAGTTGATCGGAAGTCGCGGAACTGACCTGCAGCGTCACTTCGGGGTAGATTTCCTTAAACCGAGCGAGCAGATCGGGCACAAGGATGCGGTAACGCCCCTCCGTCGTTCCCAGACGGATCAAACCTCGCTTTGACCGGCGAACGTCTTCGAGCTGGCTTTCAAGGTTCATCTCCAGAAACTGGACGTTGCGGCACATGTTGAGCATCGCCTGCCCCGCGGCGTTCAGTTTCAGTTTCGGCGAGCGGTCAAAAAAAGACACGCGGTATTCCCGTTCAAGGTTCTTGAGGTACTTGCTCAGGCACTGGTGCGAGATGAAAAGCCTCTCAGCCGCGCGAGAAATGTTCTCCTCTTCGGCCAGAGCGATGAAATAGTTGTAATTGTTCAGCATGATTCTCACCTCAGCCCCGGAAAATTTGCGCATTGCGGTTGCAGTTTCTCGCCTGATTCTATCTCAAAAATTGAACAAAAGAAAGAAATTTTTTTAACAGAAAGATCATTCCTGTTTCACGCAACCTGTAGATGCATTCGTCAAAATTTCTTTTGCTTTTCGATTGCAGACGTTCATGATACAGTGTAACTGTCAACGAAAAACCGCGTGACGGCCGGAAGCTTCACGCATTAAAATCGCCATTTCTGAAAGCGAGAAAGGAAGGTTCATCGATGCCCGAGTACAAACCCAACAGGAAAATTCCTTGCGTTTACATGCGCGGCGGCACGAGCAAGGCCGTTTTCTTCCGTGACGAAGACTTGCCGAAAGACGTAGCCGAGCGCGACAAGGTCATTTTATCCGCGTTCGGTTCGCCGGATCGCCGCCAGATCGACGGCATGGGCGGAGCCAACACGTCTACCAGCAAAGTAGCCGTGATCAAGAAGAGCGAGCGCCCCGGCATCGACGTGGATTACGATTTCGGTCAGGTGGACGTTTTCGCTCCCATCGTCGGCAAGACGATGAACTGCGGCAACATCAGCTCCGCCGTCGGCCCCTACGCCATCGACGAGGGCCTCGTCGAGGCGCGTGAACCGATGACAGAAGTGCACATCTTCAACACCAACACGCAGAAGGAGATCGTCGCGCAGGTTCCTGTCAAGGACGGCCGCGCCGTCACCGAGGGAGATTTCGCCATCGACGGCGTTCCCGGCACAGCCGCCAAGGTCACGCTCAAGTTCGTCGCTCCGCAAGGCGCCGCTTCTGGCAAACTTCTCCCCACGGGACATCCCCGCGACACGATCGAAGTCGAAGGCAAGGTGTACGAGTACAGCTTCGTTGACGCCGCCAACCCCGTGATCTTCGTCCACCCCGAGGATTTCGGCGTGAAGGGTACCGAGATCCCCTCGGAGTTCAACGCTCTGCCCGACTGCGCGGAAATCTGCCGCAAGCTCGAAGTGATCCGCGGCACGGGCGCCGTGCTGCTGGGTTTCGCCAAGGACCTTGAAGACGCGCGGATCAACAGCCAGACGCTGCCTAAGATCGCTTTCGTGCGCAAGCCCGTGGCGTACACCGCCGGCAGCGGCGCGAAAATCGCCGAAAGCGACATCGACATCGTCGGACGGCTTTTCTCCGTCAATATGAAGATGATCGACGCTTACATGGGAACGGGCGCGATCTGCACCGTCACCGCCGCGAACACGCCCGGCACCATCGTCAACGAGATCGTCTGCGGCGAGGGCAGGCAACCCGACAGCCACGTCACGCACGTGCGCATCGGACATCCCTGGGGCATCATGCACGCCTACGCCGACCTCAGGGACAATCCCGACGGCACGCACACCGTGCTGAGCGGCAACCTCGACCGCACCGCCCGCCGCATCATGGAAGGGTACGTGTACGTCCGCGACTAGTTCTTCCCAAAACGGCACGTCTGCGCCGTACGGTAAAAAAGCGCCGCCGTGTCTGTTTCCGTTGAAAGACACGGCGGTTGTTGTTCGGCAGTGTGCAGAACGTTTCTTCCGACGCCGTTTTTCTCTGCGCGGCGACAAAAATTTTGTACCTTTTTCATTCCGGCTTTCTGTGGTAAATTGAGTCAAGTCAAGGATGTTTTCTCATTTTCAACGAAACGGAGGCTTTTCAATGAACGCCGTTATCGAAACGATCCTTTCGCGAAGAAGCGTGCGCGCCTATGCGGACAGGCCCGTCGAGCCGGAACTGCTCAAGACCGTCCTCGACTGCGGGCTGTACGCGCCCACAGGGCACAACACCCAGCGCGTAAGGCTTTTCGTCCAGCGTGACCCCGGCACACTCGCCGCGCTCAACGCCGTCATCAGACGCGAACTTCTGGCGCACACGCTCGCCGAAGGCGACATCATGGCCTCTTCTGTGGCGCGCGCGAAAACGGACGGCTACCATTTTATCTACCGCGCGGGCGTGCTGATCTCGGCCGCGGGGCCGCGCGCGTATTCCAACAGCATGGCCGAATGCGCCGCCGCCGTCGAGAACATGCTCCTTGCCGCTCACGCGCTGGGGCTCGGGGCGTGCTGGATCAACCAGCCGCACTGGTTTTCCGCCGTCCCCAACCTGCGCGCGCTCTTTGCGCCGCTAGGGCTGCGCGACGACGAGGATATTCTCGCGTCGCTGTGCGTCGGGTACACGAACCTCCCGACGCCGCCGATGCCGCCGCGCAAGGAAGGCCGTTTAAACAGCGATCTGCCGCTCTGACCCTTCCGCGCGGAACGCCCGATTGCGCTCCGTGAACCAGCGCGGGATCAAGTCCCAAAGGAGGTCTTTTGCGAATGAAAACCGCAAGCGCCGGAACGCTTGAGTCGAT
>CAZFNC010000110.1:0-4621 GCA_964520485.1 uncultured Synergistaceae bacterium
ACTAGTGTGTCACGTCGTAGATCAGTTCCCGAGCGTCCTCCTTCAATTCGCGGATCGACTCGCGCACTTCGTAAACAGTCTCTTCGACGGCACGTTTCATCAAGGGCACCGCGTTCGTGAGACCATATCTCAGATCATAGATTGTTTCCCTAATGTCTTCGACGATTTCATGATGGACGACGGTGTCGCCCGTCAAAGTTTTCTCAAAGGGGTAGAAGCCCAGCCAGTAACACGCGCCGAGGAGGATGGCTGCAAGCACGACGATTCGGAGAAGAAGTTTTTTCATATGTGAGTCACTCCTTTGTCAGTAGTCTGTTGTATCCCAAAAAACCTTATTAATCATACACCAAAATGGTGAATTTGTAAATGTCGCCTGATTTTGCGCAAAAAAACGCGCAAAATCAAGGAATGTGTTTTATTTCGCGCGAAAAAGGCTTTTCGACTGGGCGCCGTCGTATTTGCACGCGGTACGGCAGGCGGTCGCGTTGTAATCTTCCCTGCGAGGGAGACCTCGATCTCCGAACCGCGCAGAAAAAGACCGCACGGCGGATAAAGATCCGTCATGCGGCCCTCTTGCTCTTTTCCGGGCGAAAGCTAACTGAACAAAGAGACTTTTGTCGCAAGCTTTTGTTTTCTGCCCGCAATACGCCGGCAGGGTTGAGAAAAACGTGTCTCTACGATCGTCTTACTTGGCGGGAGCTTCAGCGGGTGCCGGAGCCGGGGCGGGAGCGGGCGCTTCGACCGGCGCGGGGGCGGGCTTTTCGAAGGGACCTACGCCCTTCCAGTAGCAGAAACCGAGTGCGATGGCCGCGATCACGATGATCCAGATAATAGCTTTCTTCATTATGCATGACACTCCTTACAAAGAAAATTTCCGGTTCCCAAAGGGAGCCGTTCCGTATTTTACACCTATCGGCCGGTCTTGTAAACGTCTCTGCCTGTTCATACGAAAATTCATCGAACAGTAGCCTTCTGCGCATATTCAGGGATAAGTGTCATGTCGGCGGTGCGGACGCCGCTTTTTTTGTTATAATGGGAAAAAGCGTAAAATTCAGTTTGAGGGAGTGTTCCGCATGACGACTCATGTCCTGGTCCTGTCCGACACGCACGGGCTCTTGCGTCCCCGCTTGTTGGAAGAGGCGGCCACGTGCGATCTGCTGCTGCACGCCGGTGATTTCGACGACGACGAAACGTACAACGCTCTCGCGTCGCTGGCCCCGCTCTGCGCCGTTCGAGGCAACAACGATTGGCACATGGACGCGAACCTGGTTCCGTCTCTTGAGTTCACCGTTGAGGACGCGCGGTTTTTCATGGTCCACAACAGAGCGGACGCGCCTCGCTCTCTGCCGAAGGTTGACGCGGTGGTCTTCGGCCATTCGCACAGGTATTACGAGAGACGCGAGGACGGCGTGCTTTGGCTCAACCCTGGTTGTTGCGGGCGGCGGATGTTCGGCGGGGAACTTTCGTTTGTCCGGCTGACCGTGGATGGGCGGAGCATGACAGTTCAAAAGATCGTGCTGTCAGGGGAACGCTGACCTGTCTGTCCTGTTCGTCGTCTGAAAAGCGTTTTGTCGGCTTTTTGTCTCATGATGGGCCTGTATTTTTGCGGCCCGTTCATGTACAATACTCTAAGTTTTGAAATCTTCTACGGAGGTCTTACGCAGATGAAAAATTTTTTTTCCGCCCTGCTCCTGGGCGTTCTTCTGACAACGGGGGCGGCGTCCGCCGCGACAGTGGTGAAAATGTCGCACATCGGCCCCGCGAACGTTCAGGATAACGTCGTTCACTATTTCGTTGTGGAGTTTACCAAACGTGTGACAGAGCGCACGCAGGGGCGTGTCACGTTTGAGCTGTACCCCGACGAGCAGCTTGGCAGTGAAGAACAGCGAATGGAGCTGATGATGAAAGACGGGCTGAATCAGCCTGTGGCCGACGTAGCTTCGTTCGCCGCGAAGGGAACTGTGTTGCCCGAACTGTACCCGTCGTCGGTGCCGTTCATGTTCAACAGCTACGAGGCGGCGCATGAATTCTTCGATCACAGCGAGTACTGGGCAAACTTGAAAAAACTGTTCCGCGAACGCACGGGCTGCGTGCTGATCGAGGCAGTGGAGGAGGGCGGTTTTCTGGCGTTCACCAACTCCAAGAGAGAAATCCACAGCCCCGCGGACTTCCCCGGTCTCAAGTTCCGCGGCATGGACGAAGGCCAGGTGGCTATTTTCCGCGCGTTCGGCGCCAGCGGCACTCCGATTCCCTGGGGCGAACTGTACATGGCGCTGAAAACGGGTGTCGTCGACGGGCAGATGAACCCCGCGTTCTACGTGCTCCTGGGCAGCCTGACGGAGGTTCAGAAGTACATGACTCTCGCGAACATCCAATATTCCGACCAGTTCCTCGTCATGAACGGCGAGTTGTTCGACAGTTTCTCGGAAGAGGACCGCGCCGTCGTGCTTCAGGCCGCCAAAGAGGCGAACGCGCTCACGAGAGCGCGCATCGAGGCCGAGGATTCGAAACAGGTCGAAAAGTGCCGCGAACTGGGCATGAACGTCTACCAGCCGACGCCGGAAGAGATGGACTCGTTCCGCACGATCGGTCAGCCCGCCTATATCGAGTGGCTCAAGTCGAAAGTCTCGTCCGAGTGGCTTGACAGCGCGCTGCGCGACGCGAAAGCCGCGAACGAAAAGGCGGGCAAGTGAGGGCCGGAAACTGTATGGATTTCTGCAAACGCCTGAGCCGCGGGATTGAGCGCGTAAGCATCGTGTTCGGGGGATTTCTGCTGATGCTCAACGTCGCCGACGTGCTCATGGGCATCGCGATGCGCACGTTCTTAGGCGCGGCGCCGATCTGGACCGAGGAGTTGGCGCGCTTTACGATGATTTGGATGGTGCTGATCGGCGCGGCGGCCGCGTTTTACAGCGGCGACCAGATGTCGATTGACTTTGTGGCCATGCAGATGCCCCCGCGCGGCAAAGCTTTCTGCGGAGCGCTTTCGGTGCTGGTGCAGACGGCTGTGCTCGGGGCGCTTGTCTGGTTCGGGTCGCTCAACGTGCTGGGAAGCTGGAAGATGAAGACGATGGCGCTGGGCGTGCCCAAGTCGATCCCGCTGATGGCCGTCCCCGTCGGGATGGCGATGCTGCTGGCCGCGGTCCTGCTGAACAGTCTGCGGCACGGGAGGGGCGGAAGTGAATGAACGGCTTTGCGCTGCTTTTTCTCTTTTTCGCGATGATGCTGCTCGGCGTGCCGCTGTACGCTTCGCTGACGATGGCGGGGCTGATCGGCATCGCCGTGTCGGGAAACCTGTCACTCCTTCGCGTGATCCCTCAGCAGTTTTTCGGGGGCATGGATTCGTTCTCGTTGATGTCCATTCCGTTTTTCATCTTCACGGGCACGCTGATGAACCGTGCGGGGCTGACCGACAGGCTCATCGACTTCTCGCGGCTGATCGTCGGCTCGGTGCGCGGCGGGCTGGGCTACGTCAACGTGATCGCCAGCGTGATCTTCGCCGGCGTCAACGGAAGCGCGGCGGCCGACGCGTCGGCGCTCGGCTCGATCCTCATTCCCGCGATGGTGAAGGAGGGCTTCCCCGCTTCGTACTCGGCGGGCATCACGGCGGGCAGCTCGCTGATCGGGCCGATCATCCCGCCGAGCATCTTTATGGTCATTTACGCTTCGATGACGAACACGTCCATCGGCGGGCTTTTCGCGGCGGGGCTGATCCCCGGGGTGGCGCTCGGTTTCGCGTTCCTGCTCATGAACTGGCATTACGTGCGCAAGTACAACGTGCCGAAGACCGACGTGGCCGAGGTGCGCTCCCGCGCCTTGTCGGTGGTCGCGAGGTCGCTGATGGCGCTTCTGGCCCCGTTTATCGTGATGTGCGGCATCATGACGGGGCTTGTGACTCCGACGGAGTCGGGAGCGCTCGCGTCGCTGTACTGCGTGCTCGTCGGTGTGTTCATGACCCGCCGTCTGACGCCGCGCGAGTTCGGTCTCGCGGTGTGCGACACGCTGCGCGTCACAAGCGCGATCTTCATGATCATGGGAGCCGCTTCAGTCGTGGGCTGGTATCTGAAATACGCCCGCGTTACGCAGTCGTTCAGCAGGCTGGTGGTCGACGCGGGATTGATCGCGCATCCCTGGCTTCTGATGGTCGTTCTCAGTCTGATCATCTTCGTGGTCGGCATGTTCATGGAGGAGATTTCTGTGCTGACTCTGCTCACGCCCGTGTTCGCGCCTCTGGCGGCCAAAGCCGGCATCGATCCGCTGCACTTCGGCGTGGTGATGACGCTCAACGTGACGATCGCGCTGATCACGCCTCCAGTTGGCGCCTGCAACTATATTGTCGCCGCGGTCGGCAAGGTGCCTCTGGGGGAGATGTTCCGCAAAATCTGGCCGTTTGTGTTCACGGCGTTCGCTGTGCTGGCGCTTGTGATCACGTTCCCCTTTTGCACGACCTGGATTCCCAAGTTGATGAACTTGTAACCGGACATCTTTCCCGTCTGGCAAACAGGCACGCCTCGCCCCGACGGCGACGCGTGCCTGTTTTTTTTGAGCGGACGCTTTTTGAGTGATCTGCGAAGTCGTTTAAAAAATGACGTTAAAAAATGAACAAAGATTAAATTGGGAC
>CAZFNC010000111.1:0-1710 GCA_964520485.1 uncultured Synergistaceae bacterium
CGGCGGCCGGGGCGCATATCATCCTGTTCACCACGGGGCGCGGCACGCCGTTCGGAGCGCCCGCGCCGACGATAAAGATCGCGAGCAACAGCGGGCTGGCCGCGAAAAAGCGCGGCTGGATCGATTTCGACGCGGGGCCCGTGGCGGAAGGCGAGTCCATACAGAGGGCCGCGCAAAGGCTTTTCGAACTTGTGCTCCGCGTCGCCGGGGGAGAGAGGACGAAAAGCGAACAGATGGGGTTCCGCGAGATCGCCATATTCAAAGGCGGCGTGACTCTCTGAGATCGAAGCGCAAGGCGCGAAAGCCCCCGCGGGAGCGCGAAGCTTCCGCGGGGGCTTTTCTCTCCGCTCACAGGGAACGCGTCGTCAGAACACCTTGCCCGCCACGTGTTCGCGCATGGCTTTGGCGAGACGCTCCGCGAGCTCTTTGTCCGCTGATTCAGCGCACGCGTAAGCGAGGATCGCCTTCCCGAGAAGCTGAGAGGACGCGGCTGTCAGTCTGATCTTCTTCCTCGCCTCAAGCGCGTCCAGCAGCCCTCGGGCGTGCTCCGAATCGGGGTGCTCCAAACATTGCAGCGCGAACGACTTGACCGCGTTGTGGGGCCGCAGACTGGCCGCTCCAAGCGCGAAGACGCAGATGCCGGTTCCCGCGGCGACCAGGCCGGGCCAGCGCGCGAACTCGCTGAACGCGACGTTATAAGCGAGCCCCGCCGCGCACATTGCGGCGCCGGCCGCCTCGAACTTTCGTGCGGCGGCGCGGTAGCGTCTGTAGAAAGCCGACGGTTCCCGCCGAATTTTTATTGTCATTGCCCTAGACCTCCTGATCCGAGTTCTTCAGCACTGAGTCCAGCGACGATTCCTTGGCGCACTTCAGATGCTCTTCCATCGCGAGCGCCGCGGCGCGCCAGTCGCGCGCGACGCAGGCGTCCGCGATCTTCGCGTGCTCTCTCATCGTGCGGAGGATGCGCGACGCCATCGGCCTGCCGATGATGACGCGCAGACGCGCGCTCTGAACTCTTACGGTATCGTACAACTCCGCCAGATAATCGTTGTCGGCTGCCGAGATAAGCGCGGCGTGGAACCGATCGTCCAGCCTGAAGATGTCGGACGTGCGCGCGCTGTCCTCGCAGCTCCGGAAGGCGGCCGAGAAACGCGCTATTTTCGCGAGGTCGAGCCTGTCATGGCACGAGGCGAGAACATACGGCTCGAGAAGCATGCGCACCTCAAAAATTTTGCGGATGGTCCCTATCGAAATGCCGGAGACCATGATACCTCGCTTCGGATAGACCCTGACGAGCTTTTCACGCGCGAGGCGCCCTATCGCTTCGCGAACCGGCGTGCGCGAGATTCCCAGTTCCTCACGGAGCATGGACTCGCTCAGCATTTGATTCGGCGCGTATTCGCAGTCTTCTATCTTTCCGCGGATGAACTGGTATGCAATGTTTTGCATAGATAAATCGCGCTGTTCAGCCAATTAAGTCACTCCTTTCGCCGCTCCGACGCAGTTGAATATGATAATGCCGTTTCTCGTCATTTTCAAGCGCGTCAGGGGGCAAGAGAGTTTTCGCCGCGCGGTCCCGCCGGCTTTCGATGGTATCGTTCGCCGTGAGTGCCGCTTTGCGGTTTTCCGCCCGCGGCGCCGCGGTATCAGCGGGGAATTTACGCGCGGAGAGTTGCGGGGAGTTTTGTCTGTCGCGGTTCAGCGGGAAAA
>CAZFNC010000111.1:1810-4444 GCA_964520485.1 uncultured Synergistaceae bacterium
GGGCGGCCTGCGGCCGTCCGCTCCGTCCTTTTGTTTGACCGTTATTTCCGCGTCAGCGCTTCCATCTTATCGGCGCAGAGTTTCTTCTCTCCGGGGGACATCCTCTCGTTCCGCGACAGGTACCAGATCGCGTCGTGACCCTCGACGTCGCGGGCTCTCACGTCGGCTCCGGACTTGAGCAATACGTCGATCACGTCCTTTTGTCCGTCCCGCGCCGCCGACATGAGAGGCGTCTGTCCGATCCTGTCGCGCGCGTCGCGATCTATGCCGGCGTTGATGAGAAGCTCCGCGACCTCGGCGTCGTCGTCTGACGCCGCGACGTGCAAGGCGTTCTGTCCATCGTTGTCCTTTACGTTCACGTCCGCGCCCGCGTCCAGCAAAAGGCGCGTGACGGGGGCGCCGCCGATCGCGGCCGTCAACAGCGCCGTGCCGCCGTATTTTTTGTTTGTTTTCCCGATGTCGGCCCCCGCCTTGATCATAGCCTGCACAAGCTGCCGACGGCCTTTCGCGGCGGCGATCATCAACGGAGTGAACCCCTCCGTGTTTTCCTGTTCGAGCCTCGCCCCGCGGGCCAGTAAAAGTTCCATAATCTTCGGGTCATCACATTCGCACGCGGCGAAAAGCGCCGTTCCGCCGTCTTTATCGCGCAGGTACACCCTTGCGCCGGCGCCGAGCAGGGTTTCCACGATTTCAGGCCGGTCGTTCGAGGCGGCGTACATCAGGGCGGTATAACCGTCCGTATCCTGCGCGTCGAGCTTCGCTTTGAACCCGAGAAGCGCGTCGACGACATTTTTATGGCCTTCCTGCGCGGCCGCCATCAGCGGCGTATATCCGTCGTTCGCGCGGGAGTCCGCGTCCATACCGGCCTCGATCAGAAGTCCGACGACTTCGGCGTTCCCTCCGAAAGCCGCGAAATGCAGAGCGTTCTGTCCCTCTTTGCCTTTCGCTCCTAAATTCGCCCCCGCCTCAAGCAAAAGACGGGTTACCTCGACGCCGCCCTCCCCTGAAAAGAACACGGCCGTCAGGCCCGTTTCCTTATCTCGTGTCTCCAGATCGGCCCCGGCTTTGAGCAGAGCGGTCACGGCGCCGCCGTTTCCGTTGGCGACGGCCGCCATTAAAGGCGTGACCCCGTCGTCGCTTTCCCGTTCCGGATCCGCGCCGCCCGCGAGTAGGAGTTCGACAAGCCCGGGGTCGTCCGTGTCGCTGCACGCCAGCAAAAGCGCCGTCCTGCCCTTTTTATCGCGCGCGTCAACTTTCGCGCCCGCGCGAATAAGGGTCTCGGCTATTTCCGGCCTGTCAAACCCAGCCGCGTACATCAAAGGCGTCACTCCGTCGTTATCCCGTATGTCAAGTTCAAGATCCGCCTTCAGAAGCGCGTCGACGACGTTTTTATGACCGCTCGCCACGGCCGTCACGATCGGCGCGCACCCGTCGCGGTCCCGAACGTTCGCGTTAATGCCGGCCCCGATCAGGAGTTCTGCGACGTCGGCCTTGCCCCGCAGGGCCGCTTCATGCAGCGCGCTTTGACCGTCGTCCGTCTTCGCGTTGACGTCCGCTCCCGCGTTCAACAGAAGCCGCGTGACGGAAGCGCCGCCGTTTGCCGCATAATGGAGTTCCGTCGCTCCGTATTTTTTATCTCTTTTCCCGATTTTAGCTCCCGCGCCGAGCAAAGCCCGCACGACATGGCTTTTGCCCCCGCAGGCGGCCGCCATCAGCGGCGTAAAGCCGTCGTTATCTCCCTGCTCGGGATTCGCCCCGTGCGCGAGGAGGAGTTTGACGAGTCGGGGATCGTCCGTTTGAGCGCACGCCGCGAAAAACGCCGTTCTTCCCTCTTCGCTGCGCACGCCGGTTTTCGCGCCCGCTTTGAGCAGAGTTTCGGCTATTTGAAGGCGGTCATACGCGGCCGCGTACATCAAAGCGGTGAAACCGGCGCCGTCCCGCATGTCCAGTTTGGCATGGGACTTGAGCAGCGCGTTGACGACGGCGGTTTGACCTTCCTTTACGCTGACCATGAGAGGCGTCAGGCCGTCTTCGTTCTGCGCGTTCACGTACGCGCGCTTTTCTCTCAGAGCGCTTTCGACCTCGGCGGCCTGCCCCGACACGCAGAAAGCAAAAAGCACGTCGACGGGCACCTTGGCAAAGACGGGCTCCCGCGCGGCGGGCGTTTTTTTGACGGTTTTCCGCGCGCTTTTCGCCGCGTTCCGCGCCGTGCCCCCGCCTGCCGGCGCGGCGGACAAGTTCGAAGCGCTCAGAACCGTGAGCAGCGCCGCTAAGATCAGCCTTTTCATGTACAGCTTCATCGTGATACGCCCCTTGTCGCTTCCTAAGATAACATATTGCTGTCATTATAGCACATCTGTCTGACACTGCGCCGTGAAAAACGCCGTCTTCACGTCCGTTCCGCCGCTGGCTTATTCCGGCTCCCCGCGCGCGGGAAAACGCGCCTCCGGCGCGCGCAGTATCACAAGGGTTCTTTGAAGCCGACAGGACACGGGCGTTGCGGCGCGGAAGCGGATATTCGGGCAGGGCCGGCACTTTCTTTCCCCTTCATTCCCGAAAAACCAGAAGTCCATAAAAAGATCGGGACGGCATCCGCGAGAAAAACGCGCGCTTTCCTCGCGATGCGCCGTCCCG
>CAZFNC010000112.1:0-4407 GCA_964520485.1 uncultured Synergistaceae bacterium
GGCGTGCTCATGTCCACGCCCGCGCCCTTCAGCAGCGCGATCGGATCGGCGGAACAGCCGCCGCGCAGCATGGTAAGATACGCCTCGCGCTCCTCAGCCCCGCCGCGCAGGATGCCGTCGACGATGGCCACGGCCGCCGACAGGCTCGTCGCGTACTGGTACACGTAGAACGCCCTGTAGAAATGCGGAATCCGCGACCACTCGGCGGCCAGAAAAGCGCTGCTCCCGACCTCAGGACCGTAGTAGCGCGTGTTCAGTTCGGTCCACATGCGGTTCATGCCCTCGGGCGTCAGGGGCTCGCCGCGCTCCACGGCCGCGTGCGCGTCGCGCTCGAACTCGGCGAACAGCGTCTGGCGGTAGATCGTCTGGCGCGTCAGCTCAAGCTGCTCGCTCAGCAGGAACTTCTTTTCCGCCCGATCCGCCGTCCGCGCGAGCATGTGCTCCGTCAGCAGCAGCTCGTTCACCGTGCTGGCCACCTCGGCCACGAACAGAGCGTACGACGCGTACACCCTCGGCTGGCTCTCGTCGGACAGCCACGTGTGGATGGAGTGCCCGCCCTCGTGCGCCAGCGTGGACACGTCGCGGAACGTGCCGCCGTAGTTGAGCAGCATGTACGGGTGCACGCCGTAGCAACCCCAGGAGTAGGCGCCGCTGCGCTTGCCCCTGTTCTCGTACACGTCGATCCACCGCTCCGAAAAAGCCTTTTCCATCAGCGAGACGTACTCCCGCCCCAGCGGCGCGACGGCCTCAAGCACGAGATTTCGCGCCTCGTCGTAGCCGAACGTGCGGTTCATCTCGGGCGCCAGCGGCGCGTAGAGGTCGTAAGGCTCCATGCGGTCCACGCCGAGGACGCTCTTCTTCAGGGCGACGTAGTCGCGCAGCGCCGGAAGCGCGGCGTTCACGGCGCCGATCAGTCCGTCGTAGACGGAAACGGGGATCTCGTCGCCGTCGAGCGACTCCTCCAGCGAAGAGGCGTAGCGCCGCAGCCTCGCGAACGTGACATCCTTCTTGACGCTGGCGAAATACGTCGCACCCAGCGTGTTGCGGAATTTCGCGAAAGTCCCGTGGAGGCCCTCGAACGCCTGCCGGCGCACTTCGCGCTCCGGCCGAACGACGTAGCGGCCGTAGCTTTCCTGCGTCAGCGGCCGGACGACGCCTTTTTCGTCGACGATCGTGCCGAAGTCCATGTCGGCGTCCGTCAGCATGGAAAACGCCTCGTCGGGCGCGCCCGCGAGGTCGCCCATGGCCGCCATCACGGCCTCCTCGGGCGCGGAGAGCACGTGCTCCTTCCGGCGCAAAACGCGGCGGAACATCAGCCGGTACAGTTCAAGCCTCGGCTCCTCGGCTATGAAAGTCTCCAGCTTCTCACGGCCGGCGGCGAGGATTTCCGGCGCGAGGAACGCCCCCGCCTCCCCCGCCTTCACGCTCAGCAGCGTCGCGCGGGCAGCCAGCGCCTTCGGCCCCTCCGCCGCCGTGTCCTCGTGACTGCGCATCACGGCGTAGCTGTACAGTTTGCCGACGAGCAGGCTCAGGCGGTCGTCCAGTTCCAGCGCCTTCCACAGCGAAGCGGCGCTGCCGGCGGCATGGCCGCGCAGCCGCGCCAGTTCCTCAGTCAGCGCGGCGGCGGCGCGGGCGTCCGCCTCCCAGTCCTCCGCCGCCGCGTAGATGTCCTCAAGCCTCCAGCGGGCCGCCTCGGGGACTTCCTCCCGCGAAGCGTAGACGGGCGCTTCGCCGCCGCCGCGGAGAGCGGACGCGCGCAAACGTTCATTCGTGTTCACGAAAAAGACTCCTTTGCCTCCACGGAAGGCCGCGCACGCGGCGGCCTAACGGCGGCCGAAAAAATGGTAGATCACGTTGTAGATCCTGCCCGTGCGGCGGTCCCACGCGTAGATGCCGCCGTTGGCGGGCAGGCACGCGCCGTCGAGGAACTGCATCCCCTCGTCCCGCGCCAGCGTTTCCGGCACGGCGCCGCGCACAGGACGGGCGATCGGCAGCCGGCCGGTCACGAGCCGGGGTTTCCACAGCCCGATCATGCCCGTCCGCGCCACGATGTCATCCAGCGCCTCCGCGACCGGCGCGGGACAGACGCCCAGGAAGTCGTACCTGCCGTGCGACGAGCGCGAAAACTCCCTCAGCAGATCTGAAGCCAGCCATTCGCCGCCCTCCACCCTGCGCAGTTCAATCAGAGCGACGTAGAGCGCGTCGATCACCATCAGCGCGCGGGGACGCAGCGACGGCGTCTGCAGATAGTTCACCTCCGCCCAGCGGCTCACGTCGCCCTCGGGACACCACGCGCGCAAAACGCTCCAGGCGGCGTCCAGCCGAGCGGCGGCGCCGCGCCCCACGGCCCGTTTCCACAGGGTTTCGAGCGGCTCGCGCGACACGCGCGCGTCAAGCTCCGCCCTCAGCGCGGCGGCCTGCTTCCGTCCCATCTCGCGGCGCCCAGCGGCGTCAAGCAGCGCCTCCAGCCTCGCGTCGTCCGACGCCGCCGCGCCCGTCCCGCACGCCGCGGCCGCCAGCGCCGCCGCCAGCAACGCCGCCGCGAACCGTCCGTATTTCATCGCGCATCAGCTCCTTCGACAAGCTCCGTTTGACAAGCTTCGTCTCACGTGCCATTATAACCCGATATCCGCCTTGCGGGAAGTGCCCGCGAGTGGTACAATTCAAGTGGTACAATCCGCCACGAACGTAACAAACCTGTCTTCAAGGGAGGAATCAACGCATGTGCAACGGAGAATCCATGGGACTGCTCGGCGGCATCAACGCCCGCCGCTCGTGCCGCGCCTTTTTGAAGACGCCGCTGTCGCCGCGGCTGCTCGAAAGCGTCTTTGAATACGCGACTTTCGCCCCGTCGGCGAGGAACGCGCAGCCGTGGGAAGTTTACGTCGTCAGCGGCGAACGGCTCGACGCCCTGCGGAGCGCGATGGCAGACGCGCTGAAAAGCGGGAACACGGCCCCGCTCGGCTCAAAGGGAACGGAGCCGGAGGCCCGCCGCCGCCGCGCGCGGGAGCTGAGCGAGGAGATGCGGCCGTACATCGAACAGCAGGGATGGGCCCCCGGCAGTTTCGTCGCGAGGAGCGTGCGCTTCTTCGACGCGCCGACGGCCGTCGTCGTCTGCATGGACGAGCCGGCGGGCGCCTTCCACGCGCTCGACGTCGGCATGTTCGTGCAGACGCTCTGCCTCTCCGCCACGGGGCACGGCCTCGGCAGCTGCATCCTCGGCTACCCGCTCGTCGCCGAGCCGGTCATCAGGGAGTTTCTTTCTCTCCCGCAGGAACGCCGCGTCATGGTCTGCGTCGCCCTCGGCTTTCCCGACAGCGGGCAGCCCATGTCCGAGTTCGAGTCCCCCCGGGCCGACCTGTCGGAAAACATCCATTTCATCAGCTGAAAGACCGCCGCGCGGCGCAAAAAAAAAGCTCCCCTTCCCGACGTTTTCACGGCCGGAAAGGGGAGTTTTTTCGCGACGGCCCGCGCGCCGCCCGCGCGTTTAAAGTTCCTCTTTTACCGCTCCGGCCGCGCCGACGCGCCGACGTCGACGGTCAGCCTGCGCCACGCGCGGTCGGCGACGGCGCCGAGATCGTAGTTCATGCCCCTGTTGAGCCAGTCGAGCACCAGCCCGCTGAACAGCGCGCGGCTCAAGTCGACGAGTTCCTCCGCGCCGCCGGGACGCGGCGAACCACCATGACGCGCCGCGACGAGTTCCCTCGCGGCCTGGGCGACGGCTTCCTCCAGGCAGTCCGTCATGATGCCGCACCTGTCGGACTCGTACAGGCGAAGCAGCGCGGTTCCGTGCTCCGCCAGCCCCGAGAGGAAATCCCCCATGCCGCCAGCTTTCCGCTTTTCCGACAGCCAGTCGCTCAGCGACGCGGAAAGCAGGTCGTCAAGGTCCCTGAAATGATAATAGAACGTGTTCCTGTTCATCTCGCACGCCTCGACGAGCGCCCTGACGGTCACTTCCGACGGGTCGTTCCCGTCAAGCATCGCGAGATAACGGCTCTGAATCGCCTTTTTGGTGAAGTTTTCCATGTGTGACGTCACTCCTCGTGAATAAATTCGCACGCGCGCGCGGGCCACTTATTAATCACCCGGAGACCGCGCGGAACGGACACGGCGGAAGACACGGAGCTCTTTCGCCCGCGCGGCCCGCGCCGCCGGCCACGAAAGGACGCGCGACCCGCGACTGACGAAAAAGCAGGACTGCCACAGGCAGCCCCGCTTTTGCGGTGCGAATCGATTCCGTTGTGAAAAGTGCCGACTAGAAGTTCAGGAACGTGCGGAAACGGATCATGTGGTTGTCGTAGTCCTCGTCAACGTTACTGACGGCGGCATAACCATCCATACCTGTGATGCGACCGTCGAAGTCGGTGTAGTCGAGGTAGAAAGCGAGGTTCGGCGTGTACTGATAGC
>CAZFNC010000113.1:0-4223 GCA_964520485.1 uncultured Synergistaceae bacterium
CCCGCGAAAGTCCTCTTTATGGAGGAGAGAACAGAGGCCCGCCTTGCGCCCCTCGCGTCCCGTCATCTTGCCGCAGGGACAAGCGCCGGACGCCTCTCCGCCCCCGTGAAAAAAGCCTTTCGCCGTTGTCGTCAAAGGACAAAAGCGCCCCGGAACCCGCCGGAAAATGCGGGTGCCGGGACGCTGTGTCTCACGGGTTCGCCGCGCTGTTCTCTTTCGCGTTCGTCTGCGTCACCGGAAACGGCGCGGACGGTCGGCGGGGGAGCCGCCGTCTCTCAGGACGCCGCCCCGTTGATGAAATGGTCGTGCAGCTCGCGCACGGCCTCGTCCACGTGGGCCGAGCCGACGACGCACGTGACGGCGAGCGACGTCGAGGCGATCATCTCGATGTTGATCCCCGCCTCCGCGAGAATGGTGAACATCTTCGACGGGATCTCGGGGTGGTTGGCGATGCCGGCTCCGACGATGGAGACGCGCGCGATCTCGGTGTCGAAAGAGACGCCCTGCGCGTCCACTTCCCTGCACATTTTGCGGCAGACTTGGATCGCGACTTCAAGGTTCGTCTTTTTGACGAGGAAACCGATGTCGTTGACGCCGCCGCGCATGTTGTTCTGAATGATCATCTCGACGCCCACGCCCTCTTCGGCCAGGTTCGAGAAAAGCCTCGCCGCGACGCCGGGAATGTCCGGCACTCCCAGCAGCACGACCCTCGCCGAGTTCGTGTCCGAGACGACGGCCTTGATGATTAGCCCCTCCGTGACGGGATTGCTCATGACCAGTGTGCCCTCCTCTTCCTCTCCTGAACCCGC
Source organism: uncultured Synergistaceae bacterium (assembly GCA_964520485.1). Taxonomy (GTDB): domain Bacteria; phylum Synergistota; class Synergistia; order Synergistales; family Dethiosulfovibrionaceae; genus Pyramidobacter. The sequence continues at coordinate 810 of CAZFNC010000113.1, forward strand.
GTACAGCGTCACGCCGTACCGCGCCGCCATCTCGACGCTTCTCGCCTGCAGCACGCCGGCGCCCTGCACGGCCATCTCCATGCACTCCTCGAAGCCGATGCTCCGGAGCTTGACGGGGTTTTTCACGACGCGCGGGTCGCCCGTCGATATGCCGGGAACGTCCTTCAGCAGCCGGCACGACTCCGCGCCCAGGGCCGCGGCCATGGCGACGGCGGAGAGGTCCGAGCCGCCGCGTCCCAGCGTGATCACGTCGCCCGCGTCCGTGATGCCCTGAAATCCAGCGATCACGGCCACGATGCCCTCGTCGAGGGCCTTTTCGACCGCCTCCGGCTCGATCTTGTAGATGCGCCCCTCCATCGGGAAGCCTTTCGCCCTGATCCCCGCCTGCCGCGCGGTGAACGACTGCGCCGGCAGTCCCAGCTGTTTCAGCGCGAGGGAGAGAAGCGCGACGCTCTGCTGTTCTCCCGTGGCGAGCAGCTGATCCATCTCGCGTCCGTCCGTTTCTGTGGCGATGTCGCCCGCGAGCGCCAGAAGGTCGTCCGTCGTGTTGCCCATCGCGGACACGACCACCGCGACGCGGAAGCCCTTGTCGCGCGTCTTCTTCACGATTTGGGCGGCGCGCTTCATGCGCTCCGGGTCCGCGACGGAAGAACCTCCGAATTTCAGCACCGTGAGCGGGAGTTTCTTCCATTCCATCTATCTGCGCCTCCTGTATTCCGCGAGGACGTCGGCGAATCCCGCGCCCAGGTCGACGCGCGCTCCCCGCGCGCTGCCGTCCAGCACGAAGAACTGCGAGCGGACGCCGTACTCGGTGAACGTGCGGCACAGCGCCTCGGCGACGCGTCTCGCGGAGTCTTTTACGAGGGCGATGACGCTCGGGCCGGAGCCGCTGATGGCGACGCTCAGACATTCCGGCAGGGCGCTCACGCGCGAGAAGATGACTTCGCCCCCCGAGAACAGTTTGCTCCTGTAGGGCTGGTGGAGTCTGTCGTCCATGCCCCATTTGAGATAGTCCCACTTGCCCGTGGCCCACGCGGCTGTGAGCAGCGCGGCGCGTCCGACGTTGAACACGGCGTCGGCGAACGGCACTTCTTTCGGCAGGGCGTTGCGGGCGTCTGACGTCTTCACTCGCTCGTCGGGGACGGCGACGACGCAGAGCACCTCGGGGGGCAGCGGGGGCAGTCGCACGTAGCGCAGATCCTCGCCGTCCCAGCAGCTGACGGCCATTCCGCCGAGGAAGCACGGGGCGACGTTGTCCGGATGCCCCTCCATGACGGTCATGGCGCGGAGAAGTTCGTCGTCTCCCGCGTCGTATCCCGTCAGGTGCTTCGCGATGAGCACTCCCGCGACCACGGCGCTGGCGGAGCTTCCCAGCCCTCTGCACAGCGGGATGATGTTGTGGCACCAGAGAGAAAAGCCGGGCCCCTTCACGCCCCATCTCGCGCAGGTCTGTTCGTAGGCCCCGACGACGAGGTTCGCTTTCGGCGAGGAAAGCTCGCGGCTGCCTTCGCCCAGCGCCTCGATCCTGTACTCTCCCTCGGGCAGGAGTTCCTCGACCTTGAAAATGTTGTACAGCGACACCGCCATGCCGAGCGCGTCAAAGCCGGAGCCGAGATTGGCGCTTGTCGCGGGGACGCGGAGGGTGATCAGGGAACTCACCCTTTCATCACCTCCATGAGCTCTTCGAAGCTGTCGTCGATCTCTACAGGGCGGCCGGCCTGCGACATCGCCGTGTCGGGGTCTTTCAGGCCGTTGCCCGTGAGGATCATGACGACGGTGATGCCTTTCGGCAGCCGTCCGGCTTTCTTCAGTTTCACGAGTCCCGCGAGAGGCGCGCACGAGGCCGGCTCGGCGAAGATGCCGCCCTTTGAGGCGAGCATGCGCTGCGCCGCGAGGATCTCTTCGTCGGTGACGGAGTTGAACTCGCCTGAGGACTGCGCGACGGCTTCCTTGGCGAGATGGGCGCTCACGGGGTTGCCGATGCGGATGGCCGTGGCCAGCGTCTCAGGGTTGGGGCAGGGGAGGCCCGTGACGAGAGGGGCCGCGCCCGCCGCCTGAAAGCCCATCATTCTCGGCAGGCTGCCGATCCGTCCGAGTTCGCGGAACTGCTTGTAGCCCGCCCAGTAGGCGCTGATGTTCCCGGCGTTGCCGACGGGGATCGCGTGCCAGTCGGGAGCGCGTCCGAGGACTTCGCAGATTTCCCATGCCCCGCTGCGCTGTCCCCACAGCCTGTACGGGTTCACGGAGTTCACGATCGCGAAGCCTTCCTCTTCAGCCGCCCTGCGCGCCATCTCGAGCGCGCGGTCGAAGTTCCCCCGCACGGCGATGACTTTCGCCCCGTACATCAGAGCCTGCGCGAGCTTGCCGAGCGCCACCTTGCCCGCCGGCAGCAGCACGTAGCACGGAACCTGCGTCGCCGCGGCGTAGGCGGCCGCCGAAGCCGACGTGTTGCCTGTGGACGCGCACACCAGCGCCTTGGCGCCCGCCTCGAGCGCCTTGGCGACGGCCAGGACCATTCCCCTGTCCTTGAACGACCCCGACGGGTTGCAGCCCTCCAGCTTGGCCCAAAGCTCGATTTCCAGCGCCGCGCCGATCCCGTCCAGACGGACGAGAGGCGTCGAGCCTTCGCCGAGCGTGACGCGCGGCGTCTTTCCCGTGACGGGAAGAAGCTCCGCGTATTTCTCGATCACTCCCATGGTTCATCCTCCGTTTCGTGTGAAACATTCGCGCGAAAGTCCGTTCCGTCGCGATAAAAAAACGCCTCTGCCCGATTCGCAGAGGCGGGCTGATCCCGCGCCGCGCTTCCGTCCGATCCGCACCCGTTGTAAACGAGCGCCGCGTCCCGCGCGCCGCGACGGCGGTTTTGCCGCGGGCCGATGGCGCGCCCGGCCGGTTTTGCCCGTCTCGCGCGCCGCGCCGATTTTGCCGTGGCTGTAGGCGGGCGTCGTATCAATCGCGCGCCCCGGCGCTTTAGCTGCTGGCCGACGGCGCGCGGGCGGCGCGTTAATCCCGTCACGCCGTTTCACCGTGGCTTGCGGGCGGCGTTTAAATCCCGCGCCCCGGCGCTTTAGCTGCTGGCCGACGGCGCGACCCGCGAGGGCGATGGCGTTTGGGTTTAGCGTTGTTCCCCCAAAAAGCACGGCTCATTCCGCGCGGGCTGATGGCGCGCCCGTTCTCGCTGACTTCCGTTGCCGCACGGGTCGCGGCGTTTCTCCGCGTCTCGCGGGCGACGTTTTAAATCCCGTTCCCGCAAGAATTTTTGCGGTTTGGCGTCGTTCCCCGAAAAAGGCACGATCCTTCCCGTGCGGGCCGCCTCTGCTGTGACTTGCGGGCAGCGTGACATTCCCGCGCCGCGCTGTTTTAGCTGCTGGCCGACGGCGCGGCCCGTTCCGAGCGGCACAATGGCGTTAAGGC
>CAZFNC010000114.1:0-4175 GCA_964520485.1 uncultured Synergistaceae bacterium
TGCTACGACGCCGCCGTCGTCGTCGATCTCGACACGGTCGAGCCGATGATCGCCGTGCCCTTCCACCCCAGCAACGCCTACACGATCGCCGAGTTCAAGGCGAACGCGGGCGACATCCTCCGCAAGGCGGAGAAGGACGCGCGCGAGCTGATGGACAACCCCGATCTGAACATCGACCTGACGAGCCGCGTCAAGGACGGCGTCTTCCGCGTCGAGCAGGGCGTCATCTGCGGCTGCGCGGGCGGCAACTTTGAAAACGTCGTCGCGGCGGCGCAGATCCTCGACGGCGGCTCCGTCGGCTGCGGCGCTTTCAGCCTCAGCGTCTATCCCTCCAGCATGCCCGTCAACAAGGCCCTGATGGACGGCGGCTGGCTCCAGAAGATCGTCGCCGCGGGCGCGGTCAACTATCCGGCGTTCTGCGGCCCCTGCTTCGGCGCGGGCGAGACGCCGTGCAGCACCGGCTTCAGCATCCGGCACACCACGCGCAACTTCCCCAACCGCGACGGCTCCAAGCCCAACGAGGGGCAGTGGTCGGCCGTGGCGCTCATGGACGCCCGCTCGATCGCGGCCACGGCGGCCAACGGCGGCGTGCTGACGAGCGCGTTCGAGTTCGCCGACCGCCTCAAGGACCACGAGCCGTACACGTTCGACGCCTCGATCTACGCCAACCGCGTCTACAACGGCTTCGGACACCCCAAGCCCGAAGTGAAGCTCCAGTACGGGCCCAACATCAAGCCGTGGCCGGAGATCGCGCGCCTGGCCGAAAACCAGATCCTGCTTGTCGCTTCCGTCATCAACGACCCCGTCACCACGACGGATGAATTGATCCCCTCGGGCGAGACGTCGTCGCTCCGCTCGAACCCGCTCAGGCTGGCCGAGTTCGCCCTCCAGCGCAAGGACCCCGCCTACGTGCCCAACGCCAAGAGCGCCAAGGCTCTCGAGGCCGCGCGCGCCAAGGCCGTGAAGGACGGCTCACCCGTGCCCGAGGAGGCGGCGAAGCTCCTCGCGGCGGCGGGATTCGACGCGGCGGAAACGGCTTTCGGCAGCCTCGTCTGCGCCGTCAAGCCCGGCGACGGGTCGGCGCGCGAACAGGCGGCGAGCAGTCAGAAGATGCTCGACGGGCAGGCCAACGTGGCCCGCGAGTACGCCACGAAGAGGTACCGCAGCAACCTCGTCAACTGGGGCATGGCTCCGTGGATCATCTCCGACGAGGACCGCGCCAAGTTCCGCGTCGGCCAGTGGCTGGCCGTCAAGGGCGTGCGCTCGTTCGTCGCGGGCAGCGGCGAGAAGATCGAAGCCGAGCTGATCGACGGCGAGAAGAAGATTCCCGTCACGCTCACGCTGCCCGGCATCACCGAGGGCGAGCGCAAGATGCTGCTCGCGGGCTGCCTGATGAACGCCTACCGCGACGAGAAATAAGCGTCCGCGCGAGGGGAGAGCGCCGCGCGCGTCTCTCCCCCGCGTTCAGAAAAAAAGACGGGAGCGTCCTTCGCGGACGCTCCCGTCTTTTTTCGCCGTTTAAGGTTCGCGCGGCGGCTATTTGCCCGTGATCACGAACTCGACTTCGTCGCCGTCCTTCAGGCTGTTGCCGCCCGTGACGATCACGTCCTCGCCGACGGTGAGCCCGTCGGAAACCGTGACGATGCCGCCCGAGGCCGTGCCCGTGACGACCGTCCTCTTTTCGACCCTGCCGTCCGCCACGACCAGAACGGTGCCGTCGCCACGCAGCGCCTTGGTGGGAATGGCGAGGGGGTTTTCCTCGCTGGTCTCGACGAGCAGGACGCGCGCGAACATGCCCGGCTTCATGACGAAACCCGTGGCGCGGTTGTCCACGGTGATCTCGGCGCCGATGGTGCGCGTGCTGGTGTTGATGTACGGGTCGATCCGCGTGACAGTGCCGTAATAGGTCTCGCCCGGCAGGTTCTCAAACGTGAGCTGCGCGTCCATGTCCAGCTTCAGCCGGCGCATGTCGCGCTCGGGAATGTCAACCCGCGCCTTGAGACGGTCGCAGCGGCCGATGCGCATGGCGTTGCTCTGCGTGCTCAGAAGAGCGCCGATCGTGAGATCGTAGTCGTCGAGGACGATGCCCTCGATGGGGGCGACGAGCGTGTACTCGCCGAGCGTCACGCCCTGCGCCTCAAGGTTGGCCTGGGCCTGCTGCACCTGCGCGGCGGCCTTGGCCTCGGCGGCGCGGGCGGCCTGGTAGGTAGTGCTGCGCGTGTCGTACTCCTGCTGCGTGGCGTAACCGGACGAGCGCAGACGGGAGTAGCGGTCGAGCTCCCGTTTGGCGTCGGCGAGAGTCACCCGCGACTGGGCGAGCTCGGCTTTGCTGACGGCGACCTGCGCCTTCATGCTGTTGTACTCGGCGACCTGGCTGCGGTCGTCAAGCTTGATGAGCGTGTCCCCCGCCTTGACGTGCGCGCCCTTTTCGACGTCGATGGTCCGGATGCGCCCCGTGACCTTGGGGTTGACGATGACTTCCTCAAGGGCGGCGAGCGTGCTCGTGGTGTTGATGCCCTGCTGCACGCCGCTCAGGCGTTTGACGACGACGACTTCGACGCGCGGAATGGCGGGCGCGGGCGCGGCGGCCTCCTTCTTCCGCGGCGCGGCGCAGGAGGGCGCGGCGACGGAAAGCAGCGCGAACAGCGCGAGCGTTTGACGGATGTTCATGGGCGTTGACCTCACTTTCTGCCGGTATCTCCGGCGGACACGGCGCCGCCGGTTCCGCCCGGGCTTCTGAAGGCGTTCTCGATGAACACGCCTTCGGACTTCCAGAGCGCGGCCTGCGCGGCGCGGGCGTCGCGAAGCGCGAGGGCGAGCTGCTGAAGAGCGTTCGTCAGGTCGCTTCTGGCCTGCAGAACGTCGAGCTGAGTGTTGACGCCCTCGCGGTAGCCGCTCTCGGCGTAGCTCAGGCTCTCGCGGGCAAGGCCGACGTTGGCGCGGCTGGCGGAAAGGCTCTCGAGCGCGTTCAAAAGTCCCAGCCAGTTGTCGGCCAGCTCCGCCTTAATGCCCTCTTCCTTCTCGGTCACGGCGTGGTCGGCAGCCCTCAGTCCGGCTTTGGCGGCGCGCACGTTCCCGCTCGTCGAGCCGCTGTCGAACACGGGCACGTCGAGCGTCAGCGCCGCCGTCCACTGGTTGTCCCTGTTCGCCGAGGCCATGCCGCTTTCATGGTAGCCGAAACGGTAGCCGCTGGAAAGAGAAAGCGTCGGCAACAGCCCCGCGCGGGCTATCGTGATCTCCTGTTTCCGCGACTCGCGCGCTGTGCGGAGCGCCTGATAGTCGCCGCGGCTCTCAAGGACTTCTTTCAGCCTCTCGTCGAGGTCGTCGGGCAGCTTCGAGGCTTCCTCCACCGTGGGCAGGCCGTCCTCCAGCGAGCCGGAAAGCGCGAGCTGCGTCTCCGGCGTCATGCGAAGCAGCCGGCACAGCTCGATGCGCGAGGCTTCAAGGTCGTTGCCCGCCGTGATGTTCTGCGCGCGGGCGTTTTCTTTCTGCTGGCGCACGCGCGTGAGGTCCAGGTTGGTCGAAAGGCCGTACATCACGCGCGAGACGAGCTCCTTCTCGGCGTTTGTGTAGTAGTCGAGCGCGTTTCTGGTGTTGCGCAGCACCTCGCGGCGGTAGAGCACATCGCAGAACGCGTTCCACACCGTCTGCGCGACGGTCTCCTTCGTGTCGGTCAGATTCTGTTCGGCCTGCCTGACGGCGAGCCTGCCCTGCCGCGCCAGCGCCTGGTTGGCCCCGCCCGAGTACAGGCTCTGCGCGACGGCCACGCGCGCTATCAGCTCGTTGTCGGGGGCGTTGGGCACCTCGTCGTAGGCGTTGCCCTCTCCCTGAAGGCTGAGGTACGGGCCCAGCGCCGACGCGGCGGCCTTGCTGCGGCCTTTCGCGCTTTCAACGTTCTCCTCGGCCGTCTGCACCGTGAGGTTGTCGTCAAGGGCGATGGCCAGGGCCTGCGACATGTCGAGGACGACGGCTTCCTTGTCGGCGTCTCCCTCTCCCTGGACGGCGTAATCGCGAACCTTCAGCCTCGGCTTCCCCGAAGCCGGCGCGCACAGCGCGGCGAGAATAACGGCGAACGCCGCGTATCCTGTGATTTTCATGCGTTTATTCCTTTCACGTTCTCACGGCAGCGACTTCTGGAACATCCTGCGGCCGAAGAACTCCTTCACGTTGTCGAG
>CAZFNC010000115.1:0-4121 GCA_964520485.1 uncultured Synergistaceae bacterium
TTCGCGAGATCAGGAGGCTGAGAGGATGAACCTGATGAATCATCTTCTGGCGCTGTCACTGGCCGTGCCGCTTCTGGCAGCCTTTGCCACGCCGCTTGTCGCCATGGTCAGCCCGAAAGCGCGCAACATCTGGGTAACATGTGTCTCCGTGCTGATTACGCTGATCGTTTTCGGAGTCCTTTACCGCGTGCTGAACATGGGCACGCAGATTTACGTCATGGGTTCGCAGTCGTGGAACATTTCGCTGCCGTCGGGCTTCGCGATCCCCGTGCGCATCATCCTCGAAGCGGACGCGTTCAACGCGCTGGTCGCTTTCATCGCCGCGCTGTCGTCCCTCTCGGGCACGGTCTACGGGCTCAAGTTCGTGCGCAAGTTCACGGGGTTGGAGTTCTACACGTCGCTCTATTTCCTGCTCACTGCGGGCACTCTGGGCATGATCCTGACGGGCGACTTGTTCAACTTCTTCGTGTTCCTGGAGATCTCGTCCGTGGCGTCGTTCGGCCTGATCGCCTTCTGGCGTGACAGACCCGAGGCCGTCGAGGCTTCGTACAAGTACATGCTCGTCTCGCAGCTGGCCGCTCAGCTGGTGCTGGTCGCCCTGGCCTTTATCTACGGCCGTTACGGCGTGCTCAACATGGCCGCTTTCAGCACGGTGGTGCAGCCTGACCTGATCAGCAAGGTCGTGCTGGTGTTCCTGCTGGTCGCGCTCGCCATGAAGTGCGGCACGTTTCCCATGCACATGTGGATGCCCGACGCTTACGCCGAAGCTCCCGCTTCGGTGACGGTGTTGCTGGTGGCGATGAGCCAGGCCTCTCTGGTGGTGCTCTGCCGCTTCTGTTTCTCCATTTACGGCACGTCGATCGGCACGGCTGTCGTTCCCTGGACGCTGATCGTCTTGGGCTGCGCCTCGATGTTCGGCGGCGTCTCGATGGCGGTCGTGCAGCATGAGGTGAAGAGGCTGATGGGCTACCACTCCGTGTCGCAGGTCGGTTACATGCTGACCGCGTTCGGCGTGGGGCTTCTCGCCTTGGGCGACAAGACGGCGATGGACGCTTTCGGTCTGACCGCTGTCAAGGGCGGCATCTACCATATGGTCAACTACATCCTGTACAAGGGGTTGCTGTTCCTGTGCGCGGGGGCGCTTTACATGGCCGCAGGATCGCGCGATCTCGACAAGATGGGCGGGCTGGCCCGCAGGATGCCGCTGACGAGCGCTCTCTTCCTGATCGCTGCGGCGGCCATCTCCGGCCTGCCTCCGTTCAACGGCTTTGTCTCAAAGTGGATGATCTACGAGAGCGTCTACGCCGTGCATCCCATCCTGATGGTTGTGGCACTGGTCTCGTCGGTGCTGACGCTGGCTTCTTTCGTCAAGGTCTATCAGACTGCTTTCCTTGGGCCGGAGCGTCCGCAGTTCGTGAAGACGCGCGAGGTGCCCGTGGCGATGATCGCCGGCATGGTCGTGCTCGTCGCCGCGATCCTGGTGTTCTCGCTGTTCCCCTCGTGGACGGTCGACACGCTGGTGCGTCCTGCGGCTGAGGCTCTTGTGAACAAGGCGTCGTACGGCGCTGCCGTCATGGGAGGTGCGTTGTAATGTTCAGCAGTGTTTTCTCCGGCGCCGGTTTCTGGGACGCGGGCGTGTGGATCCTGATGTTTGTCTTTGTGAGGCTCTATGTCGGCTTCATCCGCAAGATGGGCCGCGACGACTACAAAAAGGGCACGCCCCAGGACGAGATCTATTACTCGGGCAACGTCGTCCCCGAAGTGGACGTCTTTTCGGTGCCGGCCAGCTCGTCGTACTGGGGTTTCCGCGAGGCGCTCAAGGGCTATTACTCGAAGCTGACGGCCATGCACACAGGCATCGCGTCGGAGTACGTGGGTTGGTTTGTGCTCACGGCGGCCGTGATTTTGGTGTTTGTGCTTGTGTAAGAGGGGGAGCCGGATATGAAACTGGAAAAGTATCTGCAGATCCTGCCCAAATCTCTCTGGGTCTTTACCCTGAACACGGGTTCCTGCAACGGCTGCGACATCGAGATCGTGGCCAGCTTGACGCCGAGATACGACATCGAGCGTCTCGGCCTGAAGCTGACGGGAACGCCCCGCCATGCTGACGTGTTGCTGTGCACGGGGCCTGTGACGCGTTTCATGGAGCCCAAACTCCGTCAGATTTACGCGCAGATTCCCGATCCCAAGGTCGTGATTGCCGTCGGCAACTGCGCCACTTCGGGTGACGTGTTCTTCAAGTCGTACAACCTTGTCGGCCCTGTGGACCGCATCGTTCCCGTTGACGTGTACGTCCACGGCTGCGCGATCCGTCCCGAGGCGCTGATCGAGGGAGTGGCCAAGGCGGTCACGCTGCTTGAGGCCAAGCGCGCCGCCCTTGTCGGCAAGGCTGCTGTGGGAGAGGGGGCGTAGCAGCGATGGACATGCTTGCAAGCGCGAAGTCGAAGAAATATCCCACGTCGTTGGAAACCTATGTGGGCGACGGTAAAAAGGTGACCGTGAAGACGGCCGGCGAGATCGAAGCGATGCTCAAGGAGCGTCTTGGAGACGCGCTGACGGCTTCCGAGGTTCGCGAGTACAAGACGGGCGTGTGCCAACTGCCGGTTCAGCACCTGCTCGTCACGGTGACGCGCGAGAAGTTCCTCGCGCTGGTCGACGCTCTCGGCGAACTCGACTTTCCGCACTTCCACGTGATGAGCGGCAACGACGACGGCGAGACGATCCGCCAGATCAGCCATTTCTCGCTGTTCCGCCGCGAAGGCCGCGGCAAGGAAGTGACCGTGACGGTGACGGTTCACGTTCCCAAAAGCGATCCTGTCGTGCCGTCGCTGCACAGCCGCATTCCCGGCGTCGATTACAGCGAGCGCGAGATGTTCGAGATGCTCGGCATCGCTCACGACGGTCAGCCGAACACCGATCTGGTGTTCCTGCCCGACGGATGGGATCGTTCCGTCCTGCCCTGGCGCCGTGACGAGACGGGGCCCGAAGGCAAGAAGGACGCCTCGGGCAAAGATCTCGTCAATGAGCTTAACTAGGAGGTTCCGCGATGACTAAGACCTATAAACTTCCCATCGGTCCCGCTCACGTCGGACTTAAGGAACCTGTGACGGCGTGGCTCGACGTGGAAGGGGAGCGCATTGTCGACGCGAACGTGCGTCCCGGGGCGATCCACCGCGGCATTGAGTACATGAGCCGAGAGCGCAATCCCATTCAGAACATCTTCCTCGCCGAGCGCGTGTGCGGCATCTGCTCGTTCAGCCACTCGATCGCCTACGCCAAGGCCGTGGAGGACGCCGCGAAGATCGCCACGCCCGTGCGCGCGCAGTACATCCGCTCGCTCGTGCTCGAGCTTGAGCGCGTTCACTCGCACATCCTGTGGCTGAGCGTCGCCTGCTACTCCATCGGTTTTGACAGCGCTTTCCACCTCGGCATGGCCCTGCGCGAGAAGGTCATGGACGCGCTTGAAGCTCTCACCGGCAACCGCGTCAACTACGCCGTGACGGCCATCGGCGGCGTCCGCTGGGACGTGACGCCCGAAGTCGACCGCGTGACCCGCGACCTGATCGCGTACTACCGCAACGAGTTCCAGCCCTATTACGACGCCGTGATCCACGATCCCGTCGTCAAGGCCCGTCTGCGCGACGTGGGCGTGCTGCCTGAGGCGGACGCCGTGCGTCTCAGCTCCATCGGCCCCACCGGACGCGGCTCGGGGCTGCGCGCCGACGTTCGCGAGTCCTCTCCCTACGACGCCTACGCCGACATTCCCGTGAAGTCGATCGTGCCGCAGGACTACTTCGGCGAGTGCCACGGCGACGTGCTCGACCGTTATCTCGTGCGTCTGCTCGAGGTCTATCAGTCGCTCGATCTGCTCGAAAATATCCTCGACGGACTTCCGTCCGGTCCCATCGCGGCGTTCCCCAAGCCCGTCGCGGGCCTCGCCAAGATGAAGATGGCCGAGGGATTCGGCTACGGCTGTATCGAGGCCCCGCGCGGAGCGTGCACGCACGTCGTCGAGCTGAAGAAGGGCGACGAGAACGTGTACATGTGGAAGGTCTGCGCTCCGACGTACGCCAACTCGCAGGCCTGGCCGCTGATGTTCATCGGCAACGAGGTCGCCGACG
>CAZFNC010000116.1:0-4086 GCA_964520485.1 uncultured Synergistaceae bacterium
CGTCTGTTGCCGAGGGGGGCTGCTTTCTTCTCTCCATAAAGGGCTATTTCGGATGGGGAGCTTCGTACGGCGCGGAATAGGTGAAATCGCACGGGAAATTGTCGGTGGCTTCATGTTCTGTTTCATGTCCTGAAATGATGGCTTTTATCTCGTATCTCATCTGTAAGGATGTGTCGGATAGTCAATCGGCCGGCTGAAAAACGACGGTAAGGCGGCGGTCAAAGGACGTGCGGGAATGTTTGTCGCGGTGATGAACGGTCTGTTCTGTCGTTTATCCCGTTCGTTCACGTGTTTTCTATTCTTTGGCTTTTAGTGTCGCGGGAGTGAGCGGGGAACAGTAAGCGGCGGGGGCGGAGGTGGTTCCGTCGGCGTTTTTCTTTTATATATTGGCGAAAGAAACAGGTTTCAGATCGCATGAAGAAGGCCCTCGGGTCGCGTCGGTAAATTCCGGACGGTCCGAGGGTCTTTTTTCAGCCGCGGTATGTGGGCGCGACTTCACGGGTGTGTCTTTTCTCGGTTATTTGCCGATGCAGAACTTGCCGAAGATCTCGTGCAGCAGGTCTTCGTTGTGTTCGCCGCCCGTGATGCGCGCCAGCGCCGCGCGCGCTTCGCTCAGGCAGCCGGAGACGAGCGCCTGGCCGAGGCCGTCGTGTACAGCTCGCAATCCGGCCTCGACGTGATCGAGCGCCGTTTTCATCTCGTCTACCTGGCGCACGCTGGCGTTCAGCCCCGTGTCCAGCGCGCCCGTGCCGAGGATCATGCCTGTCAGCGACTCCTTCAGCTCGTCGATGCGCAGCCCCTTTGTCGCCGAGATGGGGATCACCGTGCTGGCGGGAATCAGCGCCGTCAGAGACGCGATGCTGATCTTCTGTGGCAGGTCCGCCTTGCTGAGGACGACGATGTGCGGCGTATCGGCAATTTCGTGCACGCTGTCGACGTCTTCCTGATGAAGGTCGTCGCTGCCGTCGATCACCCACACGCGCACGTCGGCTTCGCGCATCGCCGCGCGTGCGCGCTGCACGCCGATGGCTTCAACTTCGTCGTGGAAGTTTGCGGTGATGCCCGCCGTGTCGACGAGTCGCAGCGGAATGCCTCGCCATGTGAGGACGGCTTCAATGATGTCGCGCGTGGTGCCGGGAATGGACGTGACGATGGCGCGCGATTCGCGAAGCAGGGCGTTGAGCAGCGACGACTTGCCGGCGTTGGGACGGCCGACGATGGCGACTCGGATGCCTTCCCGCAGGATGATGCCCGAGGAGCAGCGTTCTATCAGTTCGGCCAGCGACTGGCGGATCACCTCGAGGCTGTCGGAGAGCGTCTCGTCGGGGACCCACGGCACGTCCTCCTCGGGAAAGTCAAGCCCCACCTCGATCTGAGCGTCAAGCGCCGTCAGTTCGTCGTACACTTCCGTGACGGCACGCGTCAATTCACCGTCAAGCGTGCGGTTGGCGGCGCGCAGGGCTTCGTTGCTCCGCGCCTGAATGATCGCGCCGACGGCTTCGGCCTGGGAAAGGTCGATGCGTCCGTTTTCAAAGGCCCTGCGCGTGAACTCTCCCGGCAGCGCCATGCGCGCCCCGGATGCGATCAGCAGTTCAAGGCACCTCTGCGCGGCGAGACTGCCTCCGTGACAGTGCAGTTCAACCAGATCTTCGCCCGTATAGCTGAAAGGCGCGCGAAACGGCAGCACGAGAATGTGGTCGATCACTTCGCCCGCCTCGTCGAGCAGCACAGCGTTGCGGGCGTAGCGGGGATTCAGGGGCGTGTCGCGCAGCAGATGCACTCGCCGCTGGGCGACGGCCCATGAATCGGGGCCTGAAACGCGCACGATGGCGATGCCGCTGTTTCCCCAGGCGGTTGAGATGGCCGCGATCGTATCTCTAAACACTGCTGTCACCTCCGGATAACAGGGGGCTTCCTCCGTGCAGGGCGAGACGTTTGAACGCGCCGTCACTGTGCACGGTACGTATGGGTAAAAATCGCGCGAACTTCTTTACGTTTTAATATTATACCACAAGGGGAAATTCAGCGCACCGGCAAGAAATGACGCGGACTGCGCGGCTAAAAACGTTGAATTGGAAATTTTCGGAAAATTCCCATGGTCTTGGCAAAGATGAGCGGCAGACGAGGTAAAGGTGGAGAATTGACGTTTGTTCGTTCCGAAAAAAGAAAAGAGAGCCATAAGATATAAAGAAGGACACCTTTTAGTTGAGGCCGATTCCTGCCTTACCGTCATGTCACAGCGTTTAACATCTTGCAGTTCGCGACAAGTCTTCTCGCGCTTCGCGCCCGCCGGAACATAACGATAAGGACGTGCGCGGGCGTCGCGGGGACAACGAGGAGTTCGGCGCTTCCCGCTAGATTCTGTTTTTTCCGCGACTTCGCGTTACAGCTTTCCGGACGTCGGCGCCGGTACGACAAATTTCCTATTTCTCCGATCAAACGGTTCTCTCCTCAACAGGCCCTTTCTCGCTTTTCTTTTTCTGTCACAGATCATTGGACAAACCTACAGAAGCGGCGTTTCGTCTGTAATTTGCCGCTTGACGCGATGAGAGTTGTGTGCTATAAATCTCTCTACCGCATTGTATGGCGGGGACTTTTTTGCAAAGGCGGAAAAACAGATGGCTTCTTCCCGTATCAGGAAGAATATGTGGTGGCGGCACAGCGCGGAACCTCTCTTTGACGAGGATCGGCGCCGTTTTGTGCTGCCGTCCGAATAAGTTTTTCCATAAACGTTGAAGAGCCGGTTCCCAACTGTCTGGGAATCGGCTCTTTTTGTGTCTGTTCAGAGAAAGGGTGAAGCGTCACCGGGAAATCAGGGATGGCGGCATCTACGCGCTCAAAGGGGCTCTTCGCAGACGGCTTTGCGCCGTGACATTTCAGGGGCGTGTCCCTACGTTTTGGAGGAATAAACCATGCAATTAACGCAGCTTCAGGCTATTCTCGTCGTTCTTGTGTTCTTCGCCGTCGGCGATCTCGTCGCTTCGCGCACGAAGGCGCTGATTTCGATGCGCTTCATCTCGTCGGTGCTGATCCTCGCCGCTTTCTGGCTCGGGATGCCGGCCGATCTTTTCGTCCAGACCGGTCTGATGACTCTGGCCATGACCTTTATCCCCGTGCTGATGGTGCACATGGGCACGATGATCGACGGCCGCGCGATGCTCGCGCAGTACAAGACCGTCATCATCGCCCTACTGACGATGTGCGCGGCTTCCGGCGCCGTGATCCTGATCGGCTCTCCGCTGATCGGCATGAACTACGCGCTCACCGCCACGGGTCCCATCTCGGGCGGCAACGTCGCGATGCTGATCATGAGCGCCGCCGCGCAGGAAAAGGGACTGAACGATATTCTTGTCTTCGTCACGATGCTGCTGATCCTGCAAGGGTTCATAGGCGTGCCTATCGCGAGTTTCTGTCTGCGCCGCGAGGCCAGACGGCTTAAACTCGAGTTCGCCGCCGGAGCGGAAACGATCGTCGCCGCCGAGAAGGTCGAGCGCAAAAAGCTCATTCCCCCCATGCCCAAAAAGCTTCGCACGCCGTTTATCCTGCTGTGCAAAAGCTTCATCGTCGCAGCGCTGGCCGTGGGGGCCGCAGGGCTGACAGGCAACGTGGTGCATCCGTTTGTGATGGCGCTGGTCTTCGGCGTGCTGGCCTACGAGATCGGCTTCCTTGAGGCCCGCGTTCTTGAGGCGGCCGCTTCCAGCGGACTCGCTATATTCATCATGATGCTGCCGACGTACGTCAATTTGAGCAAGGCGACGCCGGAGATGGTGATGTCGCTCCTGTTCCCCATCGCCGTCTCGTTTGCCGCCGCCGTCGTCGGGCTCGTCGTCTCGTCGTTCGTGATCAGCAAGGTCGCGCATACGTCATTTGACATGACGCTGGCCATCGGCTCGTGCTGTCTGTTCGGCTTCCCCGCCACGTTTATCGTCGCCGATGAGGTGGCGCGCTCCTACGGCGACACAGAGGAGGAGCACAAGTTCATCGAAAGCCGCATCATGCCGCAAATGCTCGTCTCGGGATTCACCACGGTCACGATCGCTTCGGTGTTCCTCGCGGGGTTCCTCGTCAACTTCATGTAGCGCGTTT
>CAZFNC010000117.1:0-4002 GCA_964520485.1 uncultured Synergistaceae bacterium
CGGCGGCGGTTCCGTCATCGACGCCGTCAAAGTGATGGAAGTTTACTACGAGCACCCCGACATCACGAACGAAGAACTGTACGACCGATTTCACCTGCCGCCTCTGCGCCGCAAGGCCAAGCTCGTCGCTATTCCTACGACCAGCGGGACGGGCGCCGAAGTGTCGCCCATCGGCGTCATCTACGTGCCAAGCGGCGATCCCAGAATTCCGCAGGTAAAAAAAGGCATTGCCGATCACCAGTTCATCGCCAACTACGTCATCCTCGATCCGCGCTTCACGGTCACGTGTCCGCGCGGCGTCACCGCCAGCACCGCCGTTGACGCTTTCGTCCACTGCATCGAGGCTTACGTCAACGTCAATCCCGCGAACATCTTCACCGACGGTTTCGCGCTTGAGGGAATGAAAAAGGTCGTCGAATGGCTGCCCAAAGCGCTTGAAAATCCCAAGGATCTCACTGCACGGGCGGAGCTCCAAATCGCCGCGACGATGGGCGGCATGGCTCTCGCGGGACGCGGCAGCGGAGCCTCGCACGGCACGGGAAAACAGATCGCCACGATCTGCCATATTCCTCACGGCATGTCGGTCGCCATTCCGCTTGAACAGGTGATCCGTCTTAACTCTCGCGTTCGTCTTGCCGAATATGCGCATATCGCGCGCTATCTGGGCGTAACCGAAAGCGACGATGCCAAGGCCGTCGAAGGACTGATCGCCGTCTGGAACGACCTGATCAAGCTCGTTCAGTTCCCGATGACCCGCAGTGAACTGAAGATCGACAAGAAGGTCTGGGACGAGAACCTTGACGCGCTTGTAAAAAACTCGCAGAACGACGCGGCCATGAAGGGCAACCCAATCAAGCTGACCGACGAAGAGGTGCGCGGCATCTTCGAGAGGCTCGACAAATAACCCTCTGCTCCCGCAAAACGAAAAAGGGCGTCCGGAAAGGAACTTTTTCCCCTCCGGACGCCCTTTCGCCTTCTGATGTTCCGCGCGAAACATCTGTAGAAGAAAGCCGAAAAAGGCCGCCGATGTCTTTTTCAGGCTCTTTTTTGACGAGGTTTCTTCGTCTTGCGGCACGAAACCACGCTTTTAGGATGTCTTATATTCTTTGGGTTCCGTGTCGCGCCAGTTCTGTTCGAGCACGAATTTTTTAAAACGCTCCGCCAAAGGCGGAAGGACGCGTTTTCTCATCCACAGCAGGGCGATGTCGCGACGCAGGGGCGGGTCGCTGACGTGGTGCACGGAAACCGTCTCGCTCAGGTGAGGCATTTTTGGCACGAAAGCCATGCCAGCGCCCGTCGCCACGAACGTCTCCATCGCGTTGCACTCCTCCGCCTCAAACGCGACGCGCGGGATGACGCCCGCTTCGGAGAACGCCCTGTCGAGCACTTCGCGCAGACCGCTGCTCTGCTTGGGAAAGATAAACGTCTCGCCGCGCAGATCGGAGAGCGTCACGCGTTCGCGCCCGCTGAGAGGGTTCGTCTTCGGCATGATCAGGAAGATTTCCTGCGACATCAACGTCGCCTTTTGTAACCCCGGCGCTTCGTAACTGCCGGCGATCGCCAGATCGATCTGTCCAGCCGACAGGCGCCTGAGGAGGTCTTCCTTGACTCCCTGCGTGAACTGAAACGTCACCTCGCGGTTGCCGTCAATGCTCATGAAATTGCTGATCAACGTCGGAAAGAAATCGTAGCTGACGCTGTACACGTACCCCAAGTTGATCGAACCTTTGGCGGGCGCGCGCATGAGCTCCACCTTGCGTTCGCCGAACTCAAGCGTGTCAAGCGCCTGCCGAGCGTAGGGGAGAAACGCCTCGCCGTACCGCGTAAGCGCCAGCTTTTTGCCGGTCTTGCGAAACAGAGGCACGCCCAGATCCTTTTCCAGCTTGGCGATCGAATAACTCAGGCTGGGCTGCGTGACGTGAAGCTGTTCCGACGCCCGCGTAAAGTGAAGAACGTCCGCGAGCACGCAAAAATACGAAAGCTGCTGCAAGGTCATGATCTGCCGTCTCCTCCTTCCGAAAGCGCCCTTTTTCAAAAAAGTATTGTACCCTATTTCATGTAAAAAAGTCAAAGTATTAAAATTTTAAGCCGCGCCGGAATAAAACCGCGGGGAGAACGGGCTAAGGACGTTCCGGACGTCGCGGGAACAGACCTGCAAGACCGTTCTGTTTTTTCCTCCGGCGTTTTTCGTAAGATCGTTTCCGTACGATTGACGCGATCCGTTGTCGGCTATCCAAAAGCGTCGTTGACAAAAACGCTCTACCGGGTTATAAATTTCGGTATAAAAATAAAATGCGTCACGCGGATAGAGACGGCATCAAAAAAACTCTTTCGCGGACACGGTAACGTCGGAGAAAGAGCAAAAAACCGTTCCGACCCTACTCTTGCGGCGGCACTCCGCACGAGCCGTATGCCAAAGTATCTCGCGTAAATCCCCCCAGTCTTTCGCTGAAGAAGCGTCGTTCCGCCTCGTGAAGGCGCTTTTCTGTATGCGGACGCGAAAAGTTCGCGCGCGTCAGGGAACCGGCGGTCGCAGAACACAGATAGCGACGACCTCCGGCTCTTGTTTATCATATTTTTTGATGGAGGGTTTGTTCATGTCTGATGAGAAGAAAAGGTTCAGGATGCCCAACACGTGGCTGATCGTCGCGGGACTGATCGTCATTATGGCCGTGCTTTCGTGGATCATTCCGCCGGGGTCGTACGACTATCATAAGGTCGATGTCAACGGCACGATGCGCACGATCGCCATCGCGGGCTCGTACCACCCCGTCGATCCCGCCACGGCGCAGCCGACTGGTTTTCTGGGCGTGTTCTCGGCGCTGTACGAGGGCTGCGTCAAGGCTTCGGGCGTTATCTTCGTGATTCTGTTCTGCGCTGCGACGTTCGCCGTGATGGTCAAGACGGGCGCGTTCCACGCGGGCATCGGCAAGGTGCTTAGCGCCGTCGGCGACAAGGCCCTGCTGATCATTCCCGTGCTGATGGTGCTGTTCGGCATCGGCGGCTCGGCTTTCGGCATGCTGTCCGAGTTCTACGGCTTCTATCCGCTGGTGATCGGGCTGGGGGTGGCGCTCGGCTATGACGCGATGACGGGGTTTGCGATTCTCGCGCTCGGCGAGTATGTGGGCTTTATGGCCTCGACGCTCAACCCCTACACGGTGGCTATCGCCCAGGCGATCGCGCAGGTACCGCTGTATTCCGGGCTGGGTTTCCGCATTTTCTGCTTTGTCGTGTTCATTGGCATCTGCGTCGTTTACGTCGTCCGTTACGCGCTGAAAGTGAAAAAGAATCCCGAGCTTTCAGTGATGAACGGCATCTCGTGCGCCCATGCCGCAGGCGGCGCCTCGATGCAGGGACTGGACTTCACGTGGCGGCACGGTCTGGTGCTGCTCGACCTGCTCGTCACGCTCGTCGTGCTGCTGATCGGGCTGATGTGGCACGGCTGGGGTTATAAGGAACTGTGCGGCCTGTTTGTCATCATGGCGGCCTTCGCCGCTATGGTCTCCGGCTGGAGCGGCAACGAGTTCTGCGACGTGATGCTGGGCGGCGCGAAGAGTGTGCTCTGGGGCGCGGTTCTCACGGGCCTGGCCAACGGGTTGGTGGTGGTCATGGAGAACGCTAAGATCATGGACACGATCATCAACTTCCTCAGCGAACTGCTCAAGAGAACGCCCTCCGCGCTTTCGGCGCAGTTCATGCTGATCGTGCAGACGCTGATCAACTTTCTCATTCCCTCGGGCTCAGGACAGGCTGCGGCAACGATGCCCATCATGGCTCCTCTGTCCGACATGCTCGGCATCTCGCGTCAGGTGGCGTGCATCGCTTTCCAGTTCGGTGACGGTCTGTCGAACATCCTCTGGCCGACGGCAGGCATCGTCATCATCTGCGGCCTCGGCGACATTCCCTACGACCGCTGGCTGAAATGGTTCGGCAAACTGTTCCTCATCCTGCTGGGCGCTCAGATGGCGTTGCTCCAACTGGCTATCGTCATCGGAATGTAAC
>CAZFNC010000118.1:0-3928 GCA_964520485.1 uncultured Synergistaceae bacterium
GCCTCGCGGCGGACGATCTTCGATCGGAGGGTATCACGACGATGCGCGAAAAAAAGCTTATCGACCTTCACTGCGACACGCTGACCGACTGGAAACGCGCGCTCGCGGAAGACGCCAATACGCTCGACGACCCCGCGCGGGTGTTGTCGCTCGGCGCGATTCCCGCGGACACGGACTGGGCGCAGTTCTTCGCGATCTTCATTCCCGACGAACTGCGCGGCCGTGACGCGATCGACTGTTACGAACGCAACCGCCGCAATTTCCGGCGGCAGATGGATCTCTTCTCGGACCGCGTCGCCCCGTGCGCCACGGCGGACGACATGGAAGCGGCCTGGACCGCGGGGAAAACGGCCGCGTTTTTGACCGTCGAAAACGGCTCCGCGCTGGCGGGGCGCGTCGAGCGCGTCCGCAGGCTCAGGGAGGACGGCGTCAGATGCATGACGATCGTCTGGAACGGGCGCAACGAGATCGCCTCCGGGCATAACACGAAGCACGGGCTTTCGGCATTCGGCCGCGAGGTGATCCCCGAAATGGAGAAAGAGGGCATCCTCGTCGACGTCTCGCACTTGAACGACAAGGGATTCGAGGACGTGCTCGCCGTCGCAGGGAAGCCGCCGATCGCCACGCACTCCAACGCCAGGGGCGTCTGCTCCCACAGGCGCAACCTGACCGACGACATGATCCGCGAACTCGTCCGGCGAGGCGGGCTGATCGGGCTGAACTACTACGTCGGTTTCCTCGCCGACACGCCCGAGGGAGCCACCCCGTGGCAGCTTTTAAAGCACGTCGAGCGTTTCTTCGCCCTCGGCGCGGAGAAAAACCTGGCGCTCGGCTCCGACTTCGACGGCGCTGTTCTCCCCGGATTCCTGGACACGCCCGCCAAGGCCGCCTCGCTGTACAGCCTGTTCCGTGAATACGGCCTCAGCGAGGAGCAGACCGACGGCATCATGTTCGCCAACGCCCGCCGCTTTTTCCATGAACACCTGAAATAGCGCCGCGCACGTTCGCCTCGGCGGATGTCGAAACAGCGTCCGCTCGGCCGTTTCGCGCGAAAAAAAGCCTTTCCCCGCCTCGTTCGCCACGCGGCGGGGAAAGGCTTTATTGTACTGTTGCGCGCGTTCGGCGCCGGCGAACCGCGTCTACTCCGTTTCGCTGAAATCGGCGCCTTCGGAACGGGCGACGACCGTAGCGACCGCCGCGTCGCCCGTGATGTTGATCGACGTGCGGATCATGTCGAGGATCGCGTCGATGCCCGCGACCATGGCGACGCCGTCAAGCGGCAGACCGGCCTGTGTCGTCACAAGCGTGAGCATGATCAGCCCCGCGCCGGGGACGCCGGCAGTGCCGATCGAGCCGAGCGTGGCCGTCAGCAGGATGCCAAGCTGGGCGCTGAAGTTCAGAGGAATTCCGTAGGCCTGCGCGATGAACAGAGCGCAAACGCCCTGATAAAGCGCCGTGCCGTCCATGTTGACCGTCGCTCCCAGAGGCAGGACGAACGACGAGACGTTCTCGGGCACGCCCATCTTGTGGCAGCACTCCATCGTCACGGGAAGCGTACCGGAGCTGGAGCGGGTGACGAACGCCATCAGGCTGGCCTCCTTGATGCCGCGGAAGAACCACATCGGGCTCTTGCGCGCGAAGGCCGCGACGAGACCGCCGTAGACGACCGCCGCGTGAATGATGCAGCCGACGTAGACGGCGACGATAACCTTGCCGAAGGGCAGGAGCACGGACATGCCGTACTTGGAAACCGTGCCCGCGATCAGAGCGAAGACGCCGTAGGGAGCGAACTTCATGACGATCGCCGTCATCTTGTACATCACTTCCGCCACCGAGTCGAAGAACGCCAGCACAGGTTTACCCTTTTCGCCGGCCATCGTCACGCTGATGCCGAAGAACAGCGCGAACACGATGATCTGGAGCATGTTGGCGTTGACCATGGCCACGAAAGCGTTCTTGGGGAACATGTCCGTCAGCACCTGACCGAGCGAAGGAGCCGCCTTGGCCTCCGTAGCCTTGGCTAGCGCCAGATCCATGCCCGTGCCCGGCTGCATGACGTTGCCCAGCGCCAGGCCAATGGCGATCGCCGCCGCCGTCGTGAGCAGGTAGAGGATCACCGTCTTCACGCCGATGCGGCCGAGCGTCTTGAGATCGCCCAGCGACGCCACGCCGACGACGAGACTCGACAAGACCAGCGGCACGATCAGCATGTTCAGCATCGCCATGAAGATGCTTCCGAGCGGCTGAACGTACCCGACGACCTGCGGCGAGGCCAGACGACCGAACGCGATGCCCGCGATGAAACCGATCGTGACCTGCCAGATCAGCGAAATTCCGCCCTTTTTCTCCGCCATGAAAAACCCCTCCCGAAGAAGAAATTCCAGAATAGAAAAGCTCACGCTTTTTCTCAGAAAATTATAAAATATTCCCGTCGCGGATGTCAACGTTTATTTCAACATTTGCTCAAGCGCCGTTTCCTGTGAAAGAACGCCGGCCGTCTTCTCTCGCCGCCCGTGTCAAAGGGCCGCTTCCTCGCGCTGTCCGCCGTCGCGTAGGAGAAGATCTCCCGCGCGCCCTTACGCGCCACAATGCGCGAATGTGCGGACACAGCGACGTAATTCCCCTCGTTGCGCGCGCGGGCCGGACTCCCGCGCCGCCGGCGCGCCAAAGTTTTTCGGCGCCGGACGGGGGCGGCGGGACGGGCAATCGCGAGAACCGCCGCCCGATTGCCCGATCTTTCAGACCCGCGTCGGCGCGGTGAAACGTAAAAAGTCCCGAAAAGCCGCGCGAACGTCCCTTCGCGGCGCTTCGGGATTTTCATCATTTATCTGTCCGCGGCATGCGCGCGCAAAAAGTCCCAGAACGCCCGCGCCGCGCGCACGCGCAGGGTCGAGGTGCGGCAGCAGGCGCGTGTTTCGCGGCGAAGAGCGTTGCCGTCGGAAAAGACGATGCGCTCGCGGCGCAACTCGGGGAAACCCGCGACGTACAGCCCCGAGAGCATGCTGTAGCCCAGCCCGTGACGTATCATCTCAAGGCAGATGTCGGAGCGGTCAACGACGGTGGAAATGCGCGGCGGCTGACGGTAGCGCTCCGTCCACCATCGATGGAGCTCCGCTTCAAGCGGCGCGTCGGTGACGATGCGTATCTGGGGCAGGCACGGCAGGCGCTCGGGGTCGACGGGTTCCGCGCTGACGAGGTAATAATACGGGTCGGCGGCGAGAGCGAACGACTCCTCCGCCCACTCGGTACGCCCGCGCACGATGGCGATCTGAGCCTCGCCGGATGAAAGACGCCGCACCATGTGCCGGCTGTGTCCCGTGACGACGTGCACGTCGACCTCCGGACAGACGGCGCTGAAACGCTTGAGCACAACGGGCAGGCACGAGAGCGCGTAGGCGTTGCCGCAGGCAAGCCTCAACGTGCCGCGCACGGTCTCGCTGCAGTTGTCGATGTATTCGTGCAGCGCGCGCAGACGCTCAAGCTCCTCCGCGGCGTAAGCGGCCAGATGTTCGCCCTCGGCGCTCAGTTCCACGCCGCGCGTGACGCGCACGACGACGCCGCAGCCCAGTTCGCGCTCGATCTGCTGCAGCCGCCGCGTTACAGCCGGCTGGGTGATGTACAGTTTCTGCGCCGTGCGCGTGACGCTGCGCTCCCGCGCCAGAGTCGCCAGAAGCGTCCAGTCCTTATCGTCCATGAGCGTTTCCCCTCTCTCCGCGTCTTGCGGCAGCAGAAAGTTTTCCGCCGCAAAAACCGAGGTCTATTCGCCTCCGCCGCCCCATTCTACCACGAAAGGCCTCAGGGCGGCGTCACAGCCCGCGGCGTTCCCTCACGTCCGCCAAAAACGCGTCAAACGCTCTCTGCCACGCCGGAGCGTTCTCGACGACCGAGGCATGGCCCGCGTTTTCAAGCCAAAAGACCCGCGCCTGCG
>CAZFNC010000119.1:0-1814 GCA_964520485.1 uncultured Synergistaceae bacterium
GGGAAGAGTTTTGAAGATTCCCGTTTCCCGGGATATACGGGGCAAAAGAGAAACGGATACCGGCAGGGATGAAAACGCCGGAAAAGGTTCAATCGCCCGACAAGGAGCAGCACATGGGACATTTGACTTCGAAAGACGCGTACAGGTCGCTTGAGGAACGCCTCAACCGTTTCACACAGGGCGCGCCGTCGTCGGAGACGCTGACGAAGATCCTCGGCGTCCTCTTTACGGAGAAGGAGGCGCGGCAGGCTGCCGCGCTGCCGATCCGTCCGTTCACGCTGAAAAAGGCCGCCGCCGTGTGGAACGTGACCGAGGCGGAGGCAGAGAAGGCGCTTGACCGTCTTTGCGAACGCGGGCTGATGGTCGATTCAGAGTACAGGGGCGCGCGCCGCTTCGTGCTGCCGCCGCCGATGATCGGCTTTTTCGAGTTCGCCCTCATGCGCACCCGCGGCGACATCGATCAGAAATACCTGAGCGAGCTGTTCCATCAGTACATCTTTGTGGAAGAAGATTTCATCAAGGATCTGCTCTTTGGCACCGCGACGAAACTGGGGCGCGCTTTCGTGCATGAACCCGTGCTGACGACGGAGAAGACGAATCACATTCTTGATTACGAGAGGGCCACGCACATCATCGACGAGGCGGAAGCCGTCGGCGTGGGGCTGTGCTTCTGCCGTCACAAGAACATGCACCTGGGCGTGGAGTGTCAGCTGCGCGCGCCTCTGGAGACGTGCCTGACCTTTGACAACATCGCGCGTTCGCTGGCCAAGCACGGCGGTTACTCCCGTCTGATCTCAAAGAGCGAGGCGCTCGACATCCTTCAGATGTCCTACGGGTACAATCTGGTGCAGATCGGCGAGAACGTGCGCGAGCACCCCGCGTTTATGTGCAACTGCTGCGGCTGCTGCTGCGAGGCTTTGCAGGCGGCGCGGCGTTTCAGCCCCATGCAGCCGATCGAGACGACGAACTACATTCCAAGGATCAGCCCCGATACGTGTGTCTCGTGCGGGAAGTGCTCACGCGTCTGCCCCATTCTGGCCATCTCGACGCGCGAACGCAAACCCGTCATCGACGAGTCGATCTGTCTGGGCTGCGGCGTGTGCGCGCGCAACTGCCCGACAAAGTCCATCGTCCTCGAGCGGCGCCCCGTCCAGGTCATCACTCCCGTCAACAGCACGCACCGTTTCGTTCTGCAGGCGATCGAGAAGGGGACGCTGCAAAATCTGATCTTCGATAACCAGGCATTCGCGAACCATCGCGCCATGGCCGCCGTGCTGGGCGTCATCCTGAAACTGCCGCCGCTGAAGCAGATGCTGGCGAGCAAGCAGTTCAAGTCGGTCTATCTCGACAGGCTGCTGGCCTCGCGGAGGTGACGCGCGTAAAGAACGGACACAATCGCCGCCCGAAAGAGGGAAACGTTTCTCTCCATCGGGCGGCGATTTTTGTTTTCGCGCGCGTAAAGCCCAGCGCGACGGCTGAACGAGGGCGAATCCATCGGGGATTTCGGGGCGTAGGCGCCGCGGCAGAGGGTGCAGCTCTGCCCGATGATGCCCGTGACGTTGCCGGTGATGATGAACGTATCGGGAACGACGCGCGGCGCGGTGTCGCGGACTACGGGGGGCGACGGACGGTCTTATTCGGCCGTGTGGAATTGTTCTCCGGATGGGAAGCGCGTTTCACTGCGCAGCATGCCGGAGCACGGAGATATTCCCGAAGAGACGGTAAAACGCGTGTTCAACGACACATTTTTCCGGCAAGACCTTTATGGAAATTGAGAGCGAAGTCATTATCGATCGGATTTTTTGACGGAAAAA
>CAZFNC010000119.1:1914-3826 GCA_964520485.1 uncultured Synergistaceae bacterium
CGCCGCGCGGACAGGGACGCGGGCTCCGTCAGCGGCGGTATGAGACGAGTTCGGGCGCGAGATCGTGCCAGCGCAGGCGGTCTTCCGCCGTCTTGAACCACGGCGTGCCCGGCCTGCCGTAGTTGACGTAAGGGTCGATGCTCAAACCTCCGCGCGGCGTGAAACGCCCCCACACCTCGATGTACTTTGGTTCCATGAGGGCGATGAGGTCGTTCATGATGATGTTCACGCAGTCCTCGTGAAAGTCGCCGTGATTGCGGAAACTGTGCAGGTAGAGCTTGAGCGACTTGCTCTCCACGAGTCTGGCGTCAGGAACGTAGGCGATTGTGATGTTGGCGAAATCGGGCTGTCCCGTCATCGGACAGAGGCTGGTGAACTCGGGGCAGTTGAACTTGACGAAATAGTCGTGTCCGGGGTGCTTGTTGGGAAACGCCTCGAGCACATCCGGCGCGTAATCGTCCCTGTAGGCGACGCGGCGTCCCAGAAGCGTCAGATTCTTCATCTCTTCTTGTGTGCGCGGCATCGGAAATCCTCCTTATTGTTGGGGGCTGAAAGCAAAACGCTTTTTCAGCGCGGCGAGCAGCAGAGCGCCGCACGCCCCCGAGACGGCCTGTCCGATCAGCACGCCTGGGACCACGGTAAGATAAGGCAAACGGAGCAGATAGCTCAGCCATACGGGCACGCCCAGCCCGGGAATGAACGTGATGGCCAGAGCGGCGGCAAGCGGCGCGCGCGGACCGCGGCGGAAGGCCGCGATCACGCTTCCCGTCAGGACGCCGACTGTAACGCCGCCGATCATGTCAAGCGGTCCCAGCCCGCCCAGAAGCGAGTTGCTGATCATGTTGGCGAATCCCAGCGGCACGGCGAGGAACGGGAAAATTCCGCTCAGCGCGTAGAGCGCCGTGGCGATGCGAATCTGATAGCGGCCGAACGCGAAGCCGCGCGAGACGGCCATCACAGCGACGTAGAGCGCCATCGCCAGCGCCGACAGCGCGATCCTGCGCGTCGGAGAGGTGTTCCTCATGGTTAAAATTCCCCTTTTCCGCAAGAGACCTCGGGACATAAAAAGAGGAGAGTCGCAGCGCGCTCTCCATCCGCCCTTTCGCACGACGCTCAAACGGGCGTTCCCCGATGCGCGGAACGCGCGAAAGCCCGTAGTTTTGTTTAGAGACAGGATGGTTTCGAACTGTCTTGTTCCGTTGTTCCATCATTATATCATATCCGGTGAAAAAGAGCCTCGCGAAAGTTCTTTCGCGAGGCTCATAGTCGGAGGCCGTCGGTTCCGCCGCGAGGTCGGGACGCGGGGGCGGCGTCGTATTCGTAAAAAACGGAGCGGACAGTTTCTCCTGTGACGCCGCGGCAGTCGCGTTCGCCCGCGACCGCAAAGCCCGTTTTTTCCAGCAGGGATCGCATGGGGACGTTTGAGACGAGGCACGAACAGCGCACCGCTCTTGCCCGCGTGCGCTGCGCCAGTCCGACGGCGTAATGCAGCATCTGCGTTCCGAGGCCCCTCCTGTCGTACAGCGGCGAGACGCAGAGGAGGTCGAACGAGATGATCCGCTTCGGAAGCGCTTTCACGGGCCAGCGGAACTCTTCGAATTCGGGCGGCTGTCCCCGCCGCAGAGAGAAAGCGGCGCACAGCCTGCCATCGCCGCGAAGCGCGTACAGTTCGCCCCTCGCGATCGCGCGCCGCAGTGTCGCGCGCGAGGGGTTGACACCGGCGATCCAGCCCGAGAAACGCCCGCTTTTTCTCTCACGGATAAAGCGTTCCATGTAAATCTGCTCGACCGCGTCGAGGTCGTGCGAGGCTGCTTTTCGGATCATGCGCCGCGCTCCTTTCCTTTTTCTCTTTCCGCTTTTCCGTCGCCGAAGACGGAACGGACGATGGCCGTGAAGTCGCGCACGGCGCGCG
>CAZFNC010000120.1:0-3767 GCA_964520485.1 uncultured Synergistaceae bacterium
ATTCTTTTACCCGAAAAGGAGTGTGCGAAGATGGATTACAAGGTTGACGTGTTCAGGATTTTCGCGAGCGACTGGGCGCTGCTCACGGCGGGGACGATCCGGCGCTACAACACCATGACGATCGGCTGGGGCGGGC
The DNA here is from genome assembly GCA_964520485.1 of uncultured Synergistaceae bacterium. Taxonomy (GTDB): domain Bacteria; phylum Synergistota; class Synergistia; order Synergistales; family Dethiosulfovibrionaceae; genus Pyramidobacter. The sequence continues at coordinate 137 of CAZFNC010000120.1, forward strand.
TGGGGACGCTGTGGCGCAGGCCCGCCGTGACGGTCTACGTCAAACCCGTCCGCTACACGCACGAGTTTATGGATGCCAACGAATACTTTACGGTCAGTTTCTACGGGCCGGAGCACCGCCGCGCTCTGTCGCTGCTCGGCTCAAAGTCCGGCCGCGACTGCGACAAGGTGGCCGAGGCGGGGCTGACGCCCGTGGAGATCGGGAACGCCGTCACGTTCAAGGAGGCAAGGTCGACGATCCTGTGCAAAAAGATGTACCGTCAGGACCTGGACGCTTCTCTCATGCCGCCGGACGTGGTCGCGGACTTCTACACTCCCGAAGCGCCGCACACCATGTACGTCGGCGAAGTCGTGCGAGTGCTCTGAGGACGGGAGCGGCGTGAGGTTTCCTCAAATCCGCCGCGCGGAGGACATCGAGAAGCTCGTGGAGGAAACTGGCTTTCTGCCGTTTTTCGCGAACGAGATACGCGGCTTTTCCGTGGAGGAGCGCTGCGCGCCCGAACTGTGGTTCGCCGAGGGGCGCGACGGACCTTGGGAGTGGAAAGGGCCGGTCGCGAGGAGCGGACGCTGCGTTTACGGCAAGTTTTTCCGCGGCAGAGCGGGTTTCGTGAGCAAAGAGATGCTGCCCGATTTCTGCAACTTCCGGCGCGACGGCTACGACTTTGACGCGCGGTTCAACGACGGACTGGCGTCGTACAAGGACAAGGGCGTGTACGACGTCATCGTGAACCGAGGCGCGGCGCTTTCAAAGGAGCTCAAGGACCTGTGCCGTTACAGGAAAGGCGGCAACACAGGCTTCGACGGCGTGATCACGCGCCTGCAGATGCAGACGTACGCGCTCATCTCCGATTTCGTGTACTTGAAGGACAGTCGCGGGCGGCCATACGGCTGGGGCGTGGCGCTGTATTCCACGCCGGAAGCTCTGTTCGGATATGACTTCGTGGCCGGCGGCTACGCGCGTTCCCCTTTGGAATCGCGGGCGCGGATCGCCGCTTTCCTGAAAAAGAGCCTGCCTCATGCGTCCGACGGGGAGATCGCGCGACTTCTTGGCTGACGATCGAGCGAAGGGGCGATCTTGTTTTTTCGGAAACGTCCGCGGGGCGGGCATAAAAAAGCTTGAATGAGGTACGACACGGGAGAGGGCGTCCGCCCGGACAGTTTATTCGTCCGCGCGAACGCCCTCTCCCGTGTCATCACGCCGTTTTTCGCGGAGACGGAAGCCGCGTCGAACTGTTTGCGACGGGAAGTCCTCGCTCCCGTGAGGAAATCGTGGAGTGGCGGGCGTCGTTTATTTTAACGGCGCTCGGCATCGGGGAATGCGACCGTGACGGTCGTGCCGACGTTTTCCACGCTGCTCAGTGTCACTGAAGCGCCGTGTATTTTCGCCGCGTGTTTGACGATTGCGAGGCCCAACCCCGTGCCGCCGAGCTTCCTGGAGCGGCTCTTGTCGACGCGGTAGAAACGTTCAAAGACGCGTTCACGGTGTTCCGGCGGGATGCCGATGCCCGTGTCCGCGACGCGCAGGACGACGCTGCCTTTTCCCTTTGTGACGTTCACGGAGACGCTCCCGTTCTCGCGGTTGTATTTGACGGCGTTGTCGCACAGGTTGAAGACGATGCTGCGCAGCAGCTGCGGGACGCCGTTCACGACCGCGGGGGCTCCGCCGGTCGAGACGTGTACGCGCGTCTTTTCCGCTTCGGCCTTCAGCGACCGGACGGTTTCTTCGGCGATTCGCAGCAGGTCCGTCTCTTCCCGTTTCAATTCGCCGGCGCCTTCGTCCAGGTGGGAGAGCCTGATGATGTCCTCGACAAGCCTGATCATGCGCCGTGCTTCGTTATGAATGCGGGCGTAAAAGGCCGGCTTGTTCTGTTCCCTGACCACGCCGTTCGTCAGAAGTTCAGCCGAGCCCGCGATGGTCTGCAGGGGCGTCTTCAACTCGTGAGAGACGTTCGCCGTGAACTCACGCCGCAGCCGCTCTGTTTTTTCTTTCTCCTCCGCGTCCATGGCCAGGAGAACGGAACCGGAGAGCGTTCCGTTCTTCCTGACGGGGTTCAGGATCAGCTGAAAGCGGCCGCTGGGGAGATCGACGATTTTTTCGGCCCTGCGCCCCGCTTCCGCTTCCAAAAGGAGACCTGAAACGTCCGTGTTCCCGCAGACCGTCGGGAAATGTCGGCCGACGGAAGAGGAATCGGCGCCGAAAATCTGTTTCGCGGCCCTGTTGACGCTGAGCACGTTTCCTTCAGCGCCCAGCAGGACGATTCCCTCGGCCATGTTTTCCGTCACGGCATCAAACTCGCGCTGCTTCTGCGCCAGCTGCTCTTCCTGGGCTCTGATCCGCCGCTGCTGATCATCGATGCGGTGAAGCAGCGGGGAGAGTTCGTCGTACCCCTCGTTTGAAAGAGGATGGTCCAGGTCAAGGCTGTTGAGAGGCCGCACGATCCGCTTTGCCAGCCGCGAGGCCAGGACCATGGACAGGATCGCGGCGAGCGCGAGGACCGCGCCGATCGCCCTCGACATGCCGAGGATCAGGTTGAGGAGGGTGTGCCGCGAGACAGAAAGCCGGATCACAGAACCGTCCGGCAGACGTTTGGCGCTGTAAAGAGAACGTTCCATGAGCGTGGAGGAGTAGCGCGAGCTTTCGCCCGTCCCGTATGCCAGCGCCCGCGCGATCTCCTCGCGCTCAAGGTGGTTTTCCATGGCGTCGGCGTTTAAACGGCTGTCGAAGAGGACGGCGCCTCCCGGGGCGATCCAGGTGACCCTGTACTCCGAGTCGTCCAGGCCGTCGAGGAGACCGACCCCTTCCGCCGCCGCGGCGCGGGCGGCCAGTTCCGTCTGCGCGCGGAGCTGCTTTTTCTGGATTCCGCCGAAATAGTCGCAGAGGACGAACAAGAACAGCGCGGCGGACGCGGTAAAGACACCGGCCGCCACGAGGCAGATGGACTGAAAAATACGCTTCGTCACGGCATGTCCTCCATTCTGTAGCCGACGCCTCGCACCGTTTCAATGTAGTCCCCGCAGGCGCCGAGCTTTGTCCGCAGCGTCCCGATGTGGACGTCCACCGTTCTCGTTTCCCCTTCGTATCCGGCGTTCCAAATTTTGTCGAGGAGTCTGTCGCGTGTGAAGACGATCCCCGGGTGTTCCATGAAGTTCTTCAGAAGTTCGTATTCCTTTAAGGTGAGCATGACGCGTTCTCCCCGCACGAATACCGTGTGCTCGCGGATATTGACGGTCAGTTCCCCGATCCGCAGCGTCCCCGTTTCACGCGGCTGTGCCGTCCGTCTGAGGAGCGCGCGCACGCGGGACGCCATTTCCATCATTCCGAAGGGTTTGGCAAGGTAGTCGTCGGCCCCTAGGTCGAGACCGATAACTTTATCGTATTCCGTTCCTCTGGCCGTTTCCATGATGACGGGGATTTTCGCGGTGCTTTCGTCGGCGCGAAGTTTTTTCAGGATCTGGATGCCGTTTTCGCCGGGAAGCATGATGTCCAGCAGGATCAGCTGCGGGATCTCTTCTTTTAACGCCCGCGTCAGTTCCTCTCCGTTTGACAGTCCCCGCGTTTCATATCCCGCGGAGTTCAGCGTGTAGATGATCAGGTTGCGGATATCGGCGTCGTCTTCGACGCAAAAGATCAT
>CAZFNC010000121.1:0-3679 GCA_964520485.1 uncultured Synergistaceae bacterium
TTCGCGGGCGTCATGAAGCGCTACAACTTCGGCGGTCTCCAGGCCAGCCACGGCGTGTCCGTGTCGCACCGCAAGCCCGCTTCCAGCGGAGCGAGCAGCTACCCCAGCCACGTCTTTAAGGGAAAGACGATGCCCGGGCAGATGGGCAATGAGCGCGTTACCATCAAAAATCTCACCATCGTCGCGGTTGACAAGGAGAACAACCTCCTTCTCATCAAGGGTGCGGTTCCCGGCGCCAAAAACGGCCTGGTCCTGGTCCATAAGCAGGGTTAGGCTGAAGGAGGAACAACGAAATGCCTGTTATCAAGATGCTGAATATCAGCGGAGAAGTCGTCGGGGAAAAAACCCTCTCTGACGCAGTATTCGGCGCTCCCGTTCATATTTCCGCGATGCATCAGGTCGTCGTCGCCCAGCTGGCTCACGCCAGGCACGGGACGGCCAGCACGAAGATGCGCGGCGAAGTCCGCGGAGGCGGCAAAAAGCCTTGGAAACAGAAGCACACCGGCCGCGCGCGCGCCGGCAGCAGACGTTCGCCCTTGTGGGTCGGCGGCGGAGTCGTCCACGGCCCCAAGCCCCGCGTCTACGACCTGAAGGTGAACAAGAAGGTTCGCGCCCTGGCTATGCGCAGCGCCCTTTCCATGCGCGTGAGCGAGGAGTCGCTCTGCGGCGTGGAGGACTTCGGGCTTGAAGCTCCTTCGACGAAGAAGATGGCCGCTTTCGCCAAGGCCATCGGCGCCAAAAAGCTGCTCATCGTCCTCGACAAGAGGGACGACAACGTTTACAAATCGGCGAGCAACCTTCCCGGCGCCAAGGTCCTGCACGTTGACAGCATCAACGTTCGCGACCTCGTTCACCACGACCATGTCGTCGCTACGCCGGCGGTGCTCCAGAGACTTGAGGAGGTGTACGACCGATGAATCTCGTTGCGCACGACATCATCATCCGTCCTGTTGTGACTGAAAAGAGCAGCGGCCTGATGGGAATGAACAAGTACACCTTTGAGGTTCACCCGATGGCTAACAAAATAGAGATCCGCAAGGCTGTCGAGGTCGTTTTTAAAGTCAAGGTGAAGAGCGTTCACACCATGAAGGTCCATTCGAAGCCCAAGCGCATGGGCGCTTTTCTCGGCAAGAGCCGCTCGTGGAAGAAGGCCATCATTACGCTGGCTGACGGAGAGCGCATCCAGTTCTTTGAAGGCGTCGGCGCGTAGCGATTTGAGGAGAACTGACAAATGGCAATTAAACAATTTAATCCCTACACTGCCAGCAGACGTCACATGACGGTTCTCGCCCGAGATGAGATCACCAAGCAGAAGCCGGAACGTTCTCTGCTCATCGGCAGGAAGAAGAGGACGGGCGGGCGCAACAGCTACGGCCGCAGGACCATGCGCTTCATCGGCGGCGGACATGTCCGTCTGCTGCGCAAGGTTGACTTCAAGCGCGACAAGCTGGGCATCCCCGGCCGCGTCGCCGCCATAGAATACGACCCCAACCGCAGCGCCCGTCTCGCTCTGATCTTCTACGTCGACGGCGAGAAGCGCTATATTCTTTGCCCCGATCAGCTTCACGTCGGCGACACGATCATGGCCGGCGCCGAGGCCGACATCCGTCCCGGCAACGCCAAGAAGTTCAAGGATATTCCCGACGGTACGCTGGTGCACAACATCGAACTCGAGCCGGGACGCGGCGCGAAGCTTGTCCGCTCGGCGGGAGTTTCCGCGCAGCTGATGGCCCGCGAGGGCAAGTTCGCTTTCGTGCGCATGCCGAGCGGGGAACTTCGCAAGTTCCTGCTGGAGTGCATGGCCACCATCGGCGTCGTCGGCAACGGCGATCACGAGAACGTTTCCCTCGGCAAGGCCGGCAAGACCCGCTGGCTGGGCCGCAAGGGCCGCGTTCGCGCCATGATCCAGAACCCCGTCGATCACCCGATGGGCGGCGGCGAAGGCACGACCAAGTCGCACCATCACCCCTGCTCGCCGTGGGGGACTCCCGCGAAGGGCTATCGTACTCGTAAGCGCAAGCCCTCTGACAAGTTCATCGTCAGACGCCGCTACGCGAAGTAGTAGGGTAAGGAGGAAAAGCTCATATGGCACGTTCTGCTAAAAAAGGACCCTACGTCGAGGCGAGGCTCCTCAAGAGGGTCGAGGAACTGAATGAGAGCGGCAGCAAGAAGGTCCTCAAGACCTGGTCGCGCGCTTCCATGATCGTTCCTCCGATGGTTGGTCATACGATCGCGGTTCACAACGGCCGTACGCATGTTCCTGTCTATGTCAGCGAGAACATGATCGGACATAAGCTTGGTGAGTTCGCCCTGACGAGGCGCTTTACCGGACATGCCGGGCAGGAGCGTTCCGTTCCCGCGGCCCCCAAGGCCGCTAAGTAAAGGGGGGCTTTGACGTGCAGGCTTATGCAGTCGCCAAGGCGGTTCGTATCTCGCCTCTCAAAGTTCGTCAGGTGCTGCCTCTGATTCGCGGCAAAAAGGTCGGGGACGCCATGATGGTGCTCCGCTACACGCCGAAAAAGGCAGCCCGTCTCGTTGAAAAAGTGCTCAAGAGCGCCGTCGCCAACGCGGAGTTCAATCTCGGCCTGGATGTCGAGAAACTCAAGGTGGTCGAGGCGAAGGCCGATCAGGGGCCAAGCATGAAACGTTTCCGCCCCGTCTCCATGGGGCGCGCCCATGCGTATGTGCACCGTACCAGTCACATCACCGTGACTGTGGCCGACTAAGGAGGAAATGACTGATGGGTCAGAAAGTTCATCCGATCGGTTATCGTATCGGTGTCATCCGCGACTGGGAATCCAAGTGGTACGCCAGCGGCAAGAAATACGTGAAGAATCTTCACGAGGACATTAAGCTGCGCAACTGGATCAAGAACCGCTGGGAAGGCGCTGGAATCTCGCGCATCGAGATCGAGCGCGTCGGCAAGGTGATCCGCTTCACGCTGTGGACGGCCCGTCCGGGCGTCGTCATCGGCAAGCAGGGCGCCGAGCTGACGAAGGTCAGGGATGAGCTTCAGGCTCTCACGGGCTCGCGCGTCATGCTCAACGTGCAGGAGATCAAGAATCCCGACGTCGACGCGCAGCTTGTGGCCGAAGGCATCGCTTCCGCGCTCGAGCGTCGCGTCAGTTTCCGCCGCGCGATGAAGCAGGCCATGTTCCGCACGATGAAGGCCGGCGGACTGGGGATCAAAATCTCGTGCTCCGGTCGTCTCGGCGGCGCGGAAATCGCGCGCACGGAGTGGTATAACGACGGTCGTCTGCCCCTTTCCACTCTGCGCGCCGACGTTGACTACAGCTGCGTGAAAGCTGTTACCATGTATGGAGCAATTGGTGTGAAGTGCTGGATCTATCGCGATGAAAAAGCTCTGAACACTGCCGCTCCTCGTCCTGTTCGCAGCAGAGCGAACAAGCGTGAAGGAGGCAGGGCATAAATGTTGATGCCGAAGAGAACAAAGTACCGTAAGCCCCATCGCGACTGTCTCAAGGGCGAAGCGAAGGGCGGTACTTACGTGGCTTTTGGTGAGTACGGCATTCAAGCTCTTGAGTGCGCTTACATCACTGCCCGTCAGATAGAGGCGACGCGTGTCGCTATGAACCGTAAAATGCGCAAGGGCGGCCGGATGTGGATTCGCATCTTCCCCGACGTGGCCTACACGAAGAAGCCCCTTGAAACCCGAATG
>CAZFNC010000122.1:0-3660 GCA_964520485.1 uncultured Synergistaceae bacterium
ACGTCATGATGTCGCGCGCGGCCTGCGTCATCACGGGAATGTGCGCCGTGCCGCCCGCGATGTCGAGTTTGCCCTCGAGGTCCTTGAACGCGTCGAGAGGCTCGGCCCACGCGGCCGACGCCAGCGCCACGACGGCGCACAGGGACAACAGTTTCCGGAAGTTCTTCATCTTACGACACTCCTTTTCGTCGTCTTTCGGGGCCTTTTCGCGGCGCCGTGCCGCGCGGCGAAACCGTCCCCGACAGAAAATAAAATTTCTGCATAGATATTATAGCACACCAAAATAAAAAGTGATGTATAATGTCGTTGTCTTATGCCATTCAAATTAAAAAAATTTTATATCGGTGAACTGTTCAGCCCGTTCCCGCGACGCGGACGGAAAAAGCGGAGGACGCGCGCCATCGACGCCGTGCCGGAAGTCGGGATCGCCCCGAGGCGGCGAGGCGACGACCGCGGGGGAAACAGGGCTTTCCGCGCCGGTTCCCATGGGAACGGGCGTTCTGGGGACGAGAGTTGACCGAGGAGGAGTCGTCAATGGAAGAAAAACGCACATTCATCGTTCTCGTCAGGCACGGCGAGTGCAGCGCCAACGTCGAAGAGCGTTTCCGCGGGCGCGCCGACTTTCCGCTGAACGAACTGGGGCTGAAGCAGGCGGAGGAGATCGCCGCCGCGCTTTCCGCCCTGCGCCCGACGGCGCTCTACTCCAGCCCCCTGAAGCGGGCGCTGCAGACGCTCGAACCGGCCTCGCGGGTACTGGGGCTGCCTGTGCGCGTCGAAGAGGGGCTCAACAACGTCGCCCTCGGTCCGTGGGAGGGCCGCAGGAAGTCGGAGATCGCCGCCGAGCAGCCGGAACTGTGGCGCCGGTGGATCACGGATCCCGAAAACCTCTCGTTCCCCGGCATGGAGAGCCTCGACGCCGTGGGAAAACGCGCGCGCGCCGTCGTGGATCGCCTCGTCGCGCTGCACGCCGGAGGCACGGTCGCGCTGTGCACGCACCGCACCGTGCTCAAGCCGCTCGTGCCAAACTGCCTCGACATGCGGCGGCCGTGGTTCTGGAAGTTCCACTTCGACAACGCCTCGATCTCCGTCCTGATCCACGACGACAAGGGCTATTCCCTGTTCAGCCTCAACCGCACCGACCACCTCGGCGCCCTGAACCGCGAGTGGAACTAGCCCCCGCGCTCCGCGGGCGCAGGCTCGCGCGCGGAGGGCCGCGCGAGGGGGGCGCAAAAAAACTTCCGGCGCGCCACGCCGCGAAGACAAAAAAACGCCGCGTCACGCTCAGTTTCAAGAAGCCGTGACGCGGCGCTTTGCGCCGTCAACTTTTTGCCCGGGGAACGCGCGCTAAAAGACTTCGTGATCGCGGCGCTTTCGAACTGTCGGGTATTCCGCGACGATTCTCCGGTAGCAGGGGCAGTCGGCATCGTGGTCGCAGATGATCCCGCAGGCCTGCAGGTGGGAGTAGATCGTGACGGGCCCGACGTACTTGAAGCCGCGCTTTTTCAGGTCGGCGCTGAGGCGCGAGGAGAGGCCGTTGCTCACGGGGATCGCTCCCTTGCCGTGTCCCGCGTAGAGAATGGTCCGGCCGCCGGAGAAGCCCCAGATGTACTCGCAGAAGCTGCCGAACTCCGCGCGGACTTCCCGATAGCGGCGCGCGTTGCCGATCACCGCCTCCACCTTGCGCGGCGAACGGATCATGCCCTCCGTGTTCAGGACGCGCGAAACGTCCCCGGGGCCGTACCCGGCGATTTTATCGTAGTCGAAATTCTCAAAACAGCGGCGAAAGATCTCGCGCTTTTTCAGCATCAGGTCCCACGAAAGGCCGCATTGCAGGCACTCCAGAGTGAGGTGCTCGAACATGCGCCTGTCGTCGTGCACGGGGATTCCCCATTCCGCGTCGTGGTAGAGACGGTTGGCATCGTTCATGCCGGCCCAAGTGCAGTAACCCATCGTATCGCCTCCCGGGGCAGATTTTCTTTCGTGCGCGTGTCAGACGACGCGGAAGTCCTTCCAGACGCCGCGCGCCGCCGACGCGGAACACAGCGACGCGCGCGTCGTGTACCGCGCGCCGCCCGAGTTCGTCTATTCATCCGCCCACTCAATGTCCTTCTCAATTTCCCAAAATGTTTTGCCGTTGAAAACTCTCGCGTTCTCAAATTTTGCAACGGGGTAGCTTTTATCATCGGAAAAAGCACGCCATTCAAAATCACTCTCGGACGGCTCTAAAATGTAAAGTTCCAACATCGGCTTTTCGTCTTCAAAAAAACCTTGTATAAAATATTTGTTCCCGTCGTAGAGAAAAAAACGCTCGTCTCCGTAATGCAGCCCCTCGATAAACTCCTTTGCACTGCCGTTGATCAATTTAATTTCACTCCTTTCGAATATTTTTATGCTCCTTGATTTCTTCGACAATCATCGATCGCGGGGTGCGTCCCTTGAAACTGTCTCGGCAAAAGCTGCCGAACTCCGCGCAGACTTCCCTGCAGCGGCGGGCGATGCCGTACACGCCCATGTTCAGCCACAGGGCGAACGCGAACGTCAGCTCTGCGCCCGATACATCCTCGTCCTCATCTTTACCGTTGACAAACGAATGATTATAGAGCATAATTAAAGTACATTCCACTACAGATTAAGAGGTGAACGACATGGCAACAACCGTCATGCAGGTGCGAGTCGACGAGAACTTAAAGGCCAAGGCCGCCGCCATCTGCGATGAACTCGGCATCGATCTCCCGACGGCCATCAGGATGTTCATGAAGCGGATCGTGCTCCAGAACGGCATCCCTTTCAGCATGACGCTCCCGGGGCGGAACTCCGGCGCCGCCATGGCGCTTTGGGCCATGAACAGCCTCGGAGCGGAAGCACGGAAGAACGGAACCGCCGATATGACTTTGGATGAAATCAACGCCGAGATCGCTGCGGTAAGAGCCGGACGGGAACGGAACTGAGCTGATGTTCTACGCCGTAATAGACACGAATGTACTGGTGTCGGCCCTGCTGAAGCCCGAGTCCATCCCCGGGCTTGTCGTGACTGAAGCGCTGACAGGCGGCATCGTCCCCTTGCTCCATGAGGATATTCTTGAAGAATACCGCGATGTGCTGAACCGCAGAAAATTCCGCTTCGACCGAGTGAATATCCGAGTGGCTATCGAAAGCCTCGACAGGAGAGATCCCTTCGTGGATGCCGGGCCAGTCGCGGATTTCATACCGGATCCGAACGACACCGTGTTCTATGCCGTCACGATGGAAAAGCGCCAAACCGATGACGCATACCTTGTCACCGGCAACGTAAGGCACTTTCCGTTCAAGCCGTTTGTCGTCACACCGAAAGAGATGCTGGAGATCATCAGCAAGGAATACTGACTGAAAAAGCAAAAGTTCCATAAGGGGGCTTTTGTTTGATGTCGTTTTGCCCTGAAACGCTAAAAGAACGATGAAACATCACAAGGGACGGAATCACACAATTCCGTCCCCGCTTTTTTTCCGATTTCCTGCTCCGGCCTCAGCTTCATGAACCACGGCGTGTTTAGGAAACGACGGCGAAGGCGCCGCGATACCCGTCGCGGCCGCGGCCGCGGATCTCTCCCGAATCTTATCTCATCACTTTTTCCATCAGCGATTTGTAGCTGTCCACCACGTCATAGACCACATCCCCGCCGG
>CAZFNC010000123.1:0-3639 GCA_964520485.1 uncultured Synergistaceae bacterium
TGAACTCGGCGTTGTGGTTGTAGGAGACCGTCTCGCGGCTGGCGATGCCGGGCAGGATGCTCTTGCGGCCGCCGGAGAATCCCGCGAAGAAGTGCGGCTCGATGAAGCCTTCGGCGATCAGCAGGTCGGCCTCGTAGGCGATCTTGTTGATGATGAGTTCGCCGCCGGAGGGGAGCTTGCCGATGTCGACGAGGTTGGCGGCGTCGTCGCAGTCGTGGACGACGATCTTCTCGTTGTTGTAGATCTCGTCGCCGAACTTATCCTTCAGCTCTTCCTGAGTGGTGGCGCGGTGCAGGCCGGTGGAGATGAGGATCGTGATGTCGGCGTCGGGATTGCCCTTGCGCACTTCCGCCAGCAGCTGCGGCATGATGACTTTGCTGGGAACGGGGCGGGTGTGGTCGCTCGAGATGATGACGACGTTCTTCTTGCCGATCGCCATCTCCGACAGTCTCGGCGTGCCGATGGGGTGCGCCAGCGCGTCTGCCACCAGTTCCGTCTCGCTCTTCTCCGCGACGTACTCCGTCATCTTGGAGACCAGAACGCCGTTGAAGCGCTCGTCGGGAATGTTCGCCGTCAGCGTGCCCTTTCCGTAGGGCAGTTTGATCGATTTCATACCGATCACTCCTCCTTTTTTTGATTCGGGACGCGGCCGCCCGCTCTTCGCGAGCGAACGCGGCCGTACCCGTTGACACCGTGTTTTTACAGCTTCTCTTTCAGTTTCCGCACCGAGAAGACGATGGCGTCCTCCTTGCCGAAGGCGCCGGCTTTGGTGACCGCCTTCACGCCGTCCAGCTTTCCGCCCACGATCTTCAGCATCGGGATGCCCACGAGCACTTCGGAGAGGATCGACGAGCCGTGCGCGCCTGACGCCGCCAGGACGCCCATGGCGGTGTCGCCGCCCGTGACGAAAAGGCCTGAAACGGGCGTACCCGCCAGGATTTTAACGGCCATGTCGCCGAGCGCGCCCTGCACGTACTCGCTCACCCGCGGGCCGTCCATGCCGCGGCGTTTTCCTTCTTCGGCGGAGAGCGCCAGTTCGCCGCGGTCGTAGGAGGAACTGCTGAGCAGGATCGTGTCCTTTCCGGCGGCGAGGCTCTCCTTCGCGGCTGCCGTGAACGTTTCAAGGCGCGCTTTCCCCGAAAGAAGGTCGTGAATGGGGACTTTCACCAGCGTCATGCCGCCTGTCTCCGCCGCCCTGACCTGTTCGGCCGTGACGGAACTGACGCTTCCCACGACGGCCAGCGCGGGGAGCGTGGGGCTTTCCATCTCCATCAGGTTGTCCGCCATCGCGGCGGTTCCCACCCAGAGGACGCGTTTCCCCGTCGCCGTCGCGGCGCCGATAACCGCCCGCAGGTCGCCGTTTTGCGCGGCGTCGAACGTGAAGACTCTCCCGCCCGTCAGATTGATCCGTCCTGTGCGGATCTCGTCCAGGCCCACGTGGATTACCGGCTCGCCGTAGACTTGTTCGAGAAGTCGCTTAACGTTGTCCTCGCGCACGGGCTTTTTGGGGTCCTTCGCCAGTTCCGTCCGGCAGACGGGCACGCCCTTGAGCATGTGCACGCCGTTTACTGTCGTCCTGCCGAGGTCGGGCAAGGCGGGAGCGAAGATCACCAGATCGCTTCCCATGGCCCTGTCCACCTCCTGAACCTCCTCGGGAATGTTGCCTCGGAGGGTGGAGTCCACTTTCTTGATGACGCACCTGAAAGCGCTCAGGTCGACGCCCGCCACGGCCGACGCCGCCGCGGCGCGGGCCTCTTCGCCCTTGAGCCCGCGGCTTTCGGTGTCGATGACGACGCTGCTTCCGTCGTCGGGCAGCGGGCGGCCCGCGAACATCACGCTTGTGGGCAGGCCGCGGCGCCTCATCTGCACGCCGGTGTCGTTGGCGCCCGTGAAGTCGTCCGCTACGATCAGATATCTGTTCATGTCCCTGTCCTCCTGTTCCGGCCGGGAAAAGGCCGGCGGCATACCGGCCGCGAACGCGCCGGGGAGAATTTTTACCTGTGTTTGGCGAGGGCGATCGCGTAGTCCATCGCGTTGATCAGGCTCAAGGCGTTGGCCGTGCCGGCTCCCGCGATGTCGAAAGCGGTCCCGTGGTCCACGCTGGCGCGAATGATGGGAAGCCCCAGCGTCACGTTGACGCCCGCCACGGCGTCCCAGTGGCCCTCAGCCCTGTTGTACACGAAACCTTTCACCTTCAGGGGGATGTGCCCCTGGTCGTGGTACATGCAGACGACGATGTCGTACCAGCCGCCGAGCGCCTTGGAGAACACGGTGTCGGGCGGCGTCGGTTTCCCGTCGGGAATGCAGATGCCCTCGGAGATGGCCTGGTCGATCGCGGGCTGGATCTCCTCGATCTCCTCCCTGCCGAACATGCCGTTCTCGCCGCAGTGCGGGTTCAGCCCCGCGACGGCGATCTTGGGCTTTTCGATGCCGAGCGTCCTGCAGCCCTTGTCGGCGATGCGGATGACGTCGAGCACGCGGTCTTTCTTCACGCGCCGGCACGCTTCCGCCAAGGAAACGTGCGTGGATACGTGGACGACGCGCAGGTTCTCGTGGGCCAGAAGCATCGTGTACTTGTCCGTGCCCGTGTAGCGGGCGTAGATCTCCGTGTGCCCCGAGTAGTGGTGGCCCGCCATGTTGACGGCTTCCTTGCTCAGAGCGTTTGTGACGGTGGCGTCAACCTGCCCGTCCATCGCCAGCTCGATGACTTTTTTCACATACGTGAAAGCGGCCTCGCCGCCCAGTATGCAGGGGCCGACGCCGAACGGTTTGGGGTGGTCGGGGTCGCCGGGGATGTCGGACGGCTTGACGACGCCCATGTCGAGCACGTCGATGACGCCGGGCTCAAAGCGGGCTTCGCGGACTTCCTTCACGGACCGGATGCCCACGCCGACGTTCAGCGCCGCTTTCGCCGCGCGGGCGGCATATTCCATCGAACTGACGTCGCCGATCACCAGCGGCCGGCACCGCGCGTAGACGCTCGCGTCCGACAGCGCGCGGACGGTGATCTCGGGGCCGGAGCCGAACGGATCTCCCATGGTGATGCCGAGGATGGGTCTTTCGTTCACTTTTAAAACCAGCTTTCATATCGGATTTTATGGACAGCGTTTTTTTCACGACCGTTATTTCCGCGATGACTCCGCCGGTTGTTCTGTTCCCGCCGCGCCTTTTCAGAGAAACGTCTTGACGGGCGCGCCGCCGAGAGGGGGCGCGAAAAGCCTCTCTCCCCTGAGCGGCGGCTTCGTGCGCGAAAGGGCGGCTCAGAAAACTTTACTATTCAGAAAGATACATTTTTACATAACTGAATCAGATTATAACACACAACAAAGAAAATGCAACTTTTTTTCTAGTCTGATTTCCTGTATATTTCCCTAACTCAATATTCATAATTCCATTTTGTTCCATAAAATAACGGATTGACGCGCAGAACGCTTTTACGGCGTCATCTTTCCGGAAATCCAGCGCGGCGCTGTTTTTTCTCGCCGTTTCTTCATCTCTCCGCCCTCCGCCGCGAAAAACGGCCGCAGGGAGATAAAAAAGACTTCCCGAACCCGCCCCGCGACGGGGCGAAATCAGGGAAGTCTTTAAAGGCCGATGTTCTTTTTATCCGTCATTTCGTCTCAGCAGCGCTACCGTCTC
>CAZFNC010000124.1:0-3617 GCA_964520485.1 uncultured Synergistaceae bacterium
TCGCCCGCAGCCGGGGCGGAAGGACGCAAAACGGGCTCGGGAGTCCGTCGCGCGAAATCCCCGCCGCGAGACTGCGGCATGGCGGCGCCCGCCGCCCCCGCCGACGCTCTCCGGCCGGCAAGTTCCGCGCCCGAGGGCTTTCCTTCTCCCCTGTCGCCAAAGTTCAGGCCGCCGTAAAACGGGCTCCCGCCGCTTTCGGGTTCGCCGTCGTCGTCCCCCTGCGCATCGGAACCGTCGTCCTGCGGCGTTTCATACGCGCCGTCTTCACGCCCTGCGCCGCGCTCACTGCCCCGGCCTAAAAGCTCGCTGAAAGCGACGGCCAGTCCGGACAGAATGGACGATTTCCAACCGCCTTCGCGGTCGGACGCGGGAACAGAGTCGCCGCCGCCGGAGACTTCCCGATCGACAGCGGGAGACCCGTCCGAAGAACGGCGCCGGCCGAAAACGGAGGGAAGACGCAGCGACGGCAGGCGAAATTTCAGCCCCGAGGCGCCGATCGAATGAAAGCGCCCGTAAAACCTCGCCGACAGAAAGACCAGCGCCAGCCCCAGGAACATGCTCACCACCCGGGGCAGCGCGGAGACGAGGAGCGCCCCGGCATACCCCGGGCTGAACAGATCGGCGGAACCGGACAGACCGGCGCGGCGCAACATTCCGAGAAGAAGCGAGACGGCGCCGTACATGCAAAACGTGCCCAGCCACTGCCGTTTGACCAGCGAAACCTGACGTCCGAACAACGAACAGAACAGGCCGTAGAGCAAGTGAAGCAGGAGCAGGACGACTCCGCCGCCTATCCAGCGAAAAATGGCGGCGGCGGGACCGGTCGTTTCAGAACCGCACCCTTTCGCGATCAGCGCGGCCGTCGAGAAGAAAAACAGCGCCGCGATAAAGACCTGACAGAGCTTAAAGAACTTCCCTGTCTGCGCGTTCTGGCTTTCCGGCGCATCCGGAAATACCGTCACGCCTTTGCCGGCGCGACGGCGTTTAAATCTATTCTTACCGATCATCTATTTTCCGCCCCTCCGACGGCTCGCCGCTCCGTTCCGGAGCGAAAGTCAAACGTCGGTGACGGGGACGCTCTGCCCCCTTTCTTACGGATTCCCCGCCGGCGCGCGAAGAACGCGCTGATCGTCGGGCACAGATCACGCGCGGGACACGGCGCGCGCTTCAGCCGTCCTCTCCCCCGCCGGAGCGGTGAGGAAACTTCGTTCGGGCGCGCGCGGCGGCGCGGTCGAAAACTTCCCGCGGGGCCGCGCCGTTCCGTCAGTACCGTTTTTTTCCCGGCGCGCGGCGGGCCGGAGACGGCACCAGCCACGGACGCACCCCGCCCGTGACGAATTCGGGCGAGCGCAGCGAGACGGTACAGTAACCGCTGTAGAGCGCCGCCCAGCCGACGCCGGGCACGACAAGTTCCTCCTGCGGCCGGACCTTGAATTTTTCCTCTTTCCATTCAAGCGCTTTCAGGCGCTCGGCGCATTTATGACACGGCGGCGTCAGCAGCGAACCGGAATGTTCCGCGATCAGCGGGGCGATCCGCTCCTCGCGCGTCCTGTGAAGGACCACCGTATCCGGCGCGAACAGCCCGAAGCGCACCCAGCCGCGCTCGCCCGCTTCCACGACGGTCATCTGCGCCAGACCGCCGAAGAAGATCGTCTGTCCTGTTTTCAACACTTCAAGGACGCTTTGAAAGACCTTTTTGGGCGAAAGCGCCGTCAGGCAGTCGGGACACAGCGCGGGCAGGAAAGGGTCGGCGCCCTTCAGCCCCGGCGCGTCGACGAGGACAGGGCCGTTCTCCATGCGATACTCCGTCAGCCCGACAGTCGTGCCAGGGAGACGCGAGACCGTCGGGAGACCGTTTTTCGTCAGCGCGGCGAGAATCGAGCTTTTTCCGACGTTGGGAGCCCCGGCGAACAACAGCCTGTCTTCCGCGTCAAACGTCTCGCGGATGCGCGCGCGCAGCTCGTTGACGTCGGCGCGGCTGAACGCCGAGAGCAGAAAAATCTGCCCTGCGTCCACGCGGCAGTAGTCCGAGAGCCACGCGAGAACTTCCTTGCGCGTCGTCCACGGCTCCAGGAGATCCGCCTTGTTCGCGACGAGGAAGACGGGAACGTTCAGCGTCTCGGCCCAGTCCAGCTCCGGCAGGGAAACTTCCGGCCTCGTCACGTCGAGGACGAGGAACAGCGCGGCGCTGCGTCCGGCGCGGGCGGCGATCTTTTTTCGGATGTCGGGGTCGCTGATGAAAGCCTTGCGGCAGACGCCGTAATGTTTCATCTGAAAGCAGCGTTTGCAGAGCACGCCGTCCCCCGGCGCCTTGCCGGGGACGAGATAGCCGGGAAGATTTTCGTCGTCGCTCTGAAAGACGGCTCCGCAGCCGGGACAACGTTTTTTCTCCTCCATTCCCTTCTTTTCACCTTCTTTGTCACCGCGACGGGACACGGGCACGTGAAGAATCCTACTTTTTGATGTACTTTCTGACGTTGGCGGCGTGTTCCTGTTCCGTCTTGGCGAAAGCGTGAGTCCCGTCGCCCTTGGAGACGTAATAGAGATACTCGTGCCGGGCCGGGGCGAGCGCCGCCTCCCACGCCGCCGCCGAGGGAACGCAGATGGGCTGCGGCGGCAGCCCCGCATTTTTGTACGTGTTGTACGGGGAGTCCGCCTTCAGGTGCTTGTAGTATACCCGTTTCAGCTGCTTTCCGGTCGTCAGGTACCACGCGTAAATCACCGTCGCGTCGATTTGCAGCAGCATCCCCTTCGCCAGACGGTTTTCGATCACGCCGGCGATCACGGCGTACTCGTCGTCGCGCTGTCCCTCGCGCTGGAGCAGCGAGGCGATCCGCGCCGCGCGAAACGCCGTCTTCCCGTCGGGAACCGTTCCGCCGAACCTGCCGAACCATGCGGCCGCGGCGGCTTTGACCAGCCCCGAAGCCGTTTTTTCCGTCATGGCGTAACTGTCGGGCAGCAGAAAAGCCGAGCGCGCCTCCGGTTCCGCGGGCAAAATTTTCAGCATCGCGGCGGGATAGTTCGCGTCGTCAGCGAGCGCCTCGCGCTGGGCCTTGTCGTCGCCGACGGGCAGCGGACGGCCGGGCAGGGCCCCCGGGAGGATGGTCTCGGTTTCATACATGGGCGAGGCGGTTTTCAGCTGCTCCGCGACGTACCACGACGGCCCCGAAGAGAGTCTGTACGTGCCCGCGCGCAGCGAGCGGTCGGCGCCTTTCCTCGCCAGCCAGTAGAGCAGGTTGCGCCCGTCGGCGACAAGCCCCTTTTCGCGGACGGCTGCCGCGAACGCGCGCAAAGACTGTCCGTCCCCGAGCGTCACCTGCCCCGAGCGCTCGTCCCTGTGAAACGGCATGACAAAAACGTCGTTCCACTGCGACGGCGTCCAGCGCCTGAACGCCAGGGCGCCCGCCAGCAGGATCACGGCGCAGCAGATGACGGAGAATTTTTTCACGGTTTCCTCCTCGGTCGTCTTTTGAACGACGCGCGCGACACGTCATGATTTATTTGTTCAATACAATATTCAGACGTGGACGCGCTTCATTCCGACAGTAATAATAGCATGTTCTTCAACTGCTTTCAAGGTGCGCCGCGGCGCTTTGAGGCGGGCGCGTCTTTTGCCG
>CAZFNC010000125.1:0-3617 GCA_964520485.1 uncultured Synergistaceae bacterium
GCCGTCCTGTTGGGATCGGCGCCGGCCAGACCCGCGGCGGTGTACGCGCCGACGCATACGGGCGGCGTCACCGACGAGAGCACGGCGTAGAAGAAGACGAACATGTGCGCGTCGAGCGGTTTCACGCCGAGGATCGTCAAAGCGGGAGCGGCGACGGCGCTTGCCATGACGTAGCTCGCCGTCGTCGGCATGCCCATGCCGAGCAGCGTCGCGATGATCAGCGTCACGACCATCGTCAGCACCAGATGTCCCCGAGTCAGCGACAGAACGGCGTCGCCGATACGCAGGGCGACGCCCGTCGCGCCCATCATGCCGATGACGTTGCCGACAATGATGCAGGCCATGGCGACGGAGAGCGCGCCGAGAGAGCCTTCCTTGAGCGTGTTGAAGAACGTCTTCAGGTCGAGCCTGTCTTCCTTCTTCACGAAGCTCAAAAGCACGCAGCAGGCGATGCCCCAGCAGCCGGAATAGAGCGCGTTGTAGCCGCGCACAAGAAAATAGACGATGACGCCGAGAGGAATCGCCTTGTAGCCGCTTTTGACAAGAACCGTCCAGACGCCGGGCAGCTTTTCCTTGTCAAGACCGCGCAGGCCGAGGCGCGAAGCCTCAAGCGACAGCGACGACCAGATGCCCCAGAAGTACAGAAGCGCGGGGACGATCGCGCAGACGAGCACCTGCGTGTAGGGGATGTTCAGCGTGTCCGCGATGATGAACGCCGCCGCGCCCATGACGGGAGGCATGATCTGCCCGCCCGTCGAGGCCGCCGCCTCGACGGCAGCGGCAAAATGCGGCTCGTACCCGATGCTCTTCATCAGCGGGATCGTGAACGCGCCCGTCGTCGCCACGTTGGCGGACGTGCTTCCCGAGATCGTGCCCATCAGAGCGCTTGAGAGAACGGAGATCTTCGCGGGGCCGCCCTTCAGGTGCCCCGTGAGGGCCATCGAGAAATCGTTAAAGAAGTCCGACGTTTTCGTCGATGTGAGGAACGCTCCGAACAGCACGAACAGGTAGATGTACGTCGCAGAAACGCCCGTCACCAGTCCGAACAGGCCGTCGGTCGTCAGGTAGAGTTCCTCGATGATGCGGGGCACGGAAAGCCCGAAGTGCTGGATAGGCCCCGGCATCGAGCGGCCGTAGTAGCCGAACAAGAGGAACAGAAAACAGAACACGGGCAGGGCGACCCCCAGCACGCGGCGCCCCGCGATGAATACCAGCGCCGTGAACAGCGCGCCGAGATACAGCTCGTAGTCGTAAACCTCGCCGGCGCGCGTAGCGATGCTCTCATAGGCGAAGAACACGTAGAGAGCGCACGCGCCCGAAAGGACGGCGAAAATGATGTCGTACCACGTCGCCCTGTCGCGCGGCGAACTCTTCGTTGCCGGATAGAGCAAAAAGATCATTGGAAGGATGAACGCCACGTGGAAACTGCGCTGCTGCATTGTCGGCAGCACGCCGAAGAACGCCGTATAGAGCTGAAACGCCGCCAGACCGACGGCGAGAACGGTGATCACCGCGCCCATCGGGCCCGTCAGCGCGCGGCGCTTGCCGGGCTTTTTCTGCAGAGCCTGAGCTTCGGCGTTCGCGTCGGCGATGCTCTGGGCGGAAATGCGATCTGCCATAGAGAAAAACACCTCCTGAAACTGACACAGATGCGACACAAAAGAGGGAGAGCCGAAGACTCTCCCTCAAAACGCCGCCGCGGCCTCTTTACTTGATCAGGCCGATCTCTTTATAGTACTTCTCGGCGCCGGGGTGAATCGGCATGCTGCAGCCGTCAAGCGCGTGCTCGGGGCCGAAATCCTTGAAATAGTTGGGAAGACGCTCCTTGAGAGCGTTCACGTTCTCGAACATGGCCTTGACCGTCTTGTACACGACCTCTTCGCTGACTTTCTCGTCGGAGCAGAGCACGCCAATGGCCGCGATCGTTTTCAGATCGTCAGGGTGCCCCTCGTATGTGCCGCCGGGGATCGTCGCCAGAGCGAAGTAGGGGTGCTCCCTGACGATCTGCTGACGCTTGTCCTCGTCGATGGAGAGCAGACGCACGCCGCCCGTGATCATGTCAGTGACCTGTGCGTTCGGAACGGTCGTCGTCCAGAAGTTGCCCTTGACTTCGCCCGTCTTGAGCGCTTCGGCGCTCTCGGTTTTGCCGTAACGGTTGATCTTGATGTCCTTGTCGTAGATGCCGTAGGCGTTGAGGATGATGCGGCAGTACGTCTCGATGCCCTGACCGATGGCGCCGTAGTCGATCGGCTTGCCGCGGAAGTCCTCAATCGTCTTCATGTCGTCGCCCTTGACGAGCACGTGGCAGGGCATGGCGTAGATGGCCGCGACGAAACGGAGGCTCGTGAGCGGCTGCTTGAAAGCGCCCGTGCCCTTCACGCCCTCGTCGATCGTGGCCGACTGGCACATGCCGAACTCAACGTCGCCCTTCGCGAGAGAGTTCAGGTTCTTCGTGGAGCCGCCCGTGACGGCGGTATAGTTGACGCCGTTCTTGGCCGCGTTGCCAACCTGCGCGATCGTGTTGCCGATCAGGTAGAAGCCGCCGCCCACGCTGCTCGTGGCGATGCGTGCGAACTCGGCCGCGCGGAGCGGAATCGCCGTGAGTCCGAGGAGAACCGCCGCCGCCAAAACGCTTTTCACAGACTTGCGAAACATGACTAAAACCTCCCCTAAAGATATGACGTCCGGATTTTCTTCCGCTGTCATGCGTTTTCGGCGCTTAACTTTCATATTATGAAACGCGCTTTTACATCATGACAAACGACAGGCTTATTGTGACCGAATGGACTTTTCTTGTCAAGACGTTTGAGAGAAAAAACTATCGGAAACATGGTAAAACACCGCCCATTTTCTTTGCCGTATCTCGAGAAAGCGCACACGGCCGACTTGAAAAGACGCGCCGCGGGAAAGTCCGCCCTCAAGAAATGACTTTCACAATATGGAATTTCATGATACGATCATCGTGTTCCAAAATCCGTGTGTCTGAAAGGAAAAGTAACCATGCTCAAGACAGTCGGCGGCACATCCTCGATACGAAAATGCCTCGCGGCGCTGGATTGCTTTAGTGAGAGCGCGCCGTGCCTGACGCTGACGCAGGTTTCGGAGAAAACGGGTTTTTCCATGCCGACGACGCTGCGAGTGCTCGCCGTGCTGTGCGAAGAGGGTTTCCTCGAGCGGAGCAAGGATCGCCTCTACAGACCAGGCTGGAAGACCTACCGTCTCGGAAGACTCTTTGACGTGAACTACGCCGTCCGCTCAGCCGTGCTGCCCGCCATGCGCCGTCTGAGGGATTTCACGGGCGAGACCGTCAGCCTCTACTGCCGGAACGGGGTCCACCGCGTCTGCGTCGAACAGGCAGTCAGCCCGCACGAACTGCGCCGATCCTCGCGCCCCGACCGCAACTACCCTCTCTGGGCGGAAGCTTCGGCAAAAGTCTTCGTCTGCTACATGACGCCCGAAGAGATTGAAAGCGTCCGAGCTGAAGCGCCTCCCGACGTCCTGCCCTCGTGGGAAGCGTTTCTCGCCGACGCCAGGCGCGTGCGCGAGATAGGGTATTCGTTCAGCGTCGGAGAGCGCGAAAAGGGCATCTCAGCCATCGCCACCCCCGCTGCTCAACT
>CAZFNC010000126.1:0-3534 GCA_964520485.1 uncultured Synergistaceae bacterium
TTTGTATTCTGCTTTTTTCAGTCCATGTGTCCATTTTTTGTTGACTAGTGCAAAAGCGCCCCCTCGCGTGTCTTTTCAGCGTTTTTTTCGCAGCGCCAGAGCGGTCAGCTTCTCT
The DNA here is from genome assembly GCA_964520485.1 of uncultured Synergistaceae bacterium. GTDB lineage: Bacteria > Synergistota > Synergistia > Synergistales > Dethiosulfovibrionaceae > Pyramidobacter. The sequence continues at coordinate 116 of CAZFNC010000126.1, forward strand.
TCAATCGTCTCCCAGAACAGCCACAGGGGAATCGAGACGGCCATCAGCGCCGCGAACAGCAGCTTGACGCCCGTCGAAAGCCCCGACGTGAGCTGTGAGCCGACGAGGGAGAGCACGGCCATGCCCGGCGCGCGGCCGGCGAGACAGACGAGCGTCAGCGGCAGCAGTCTCAGTTTCGTCAGTCCGGCGATGAAGCACACGGCGTCGTCGGGCAGCGCGGGGAGCAGGAAGATCATGAAAAAGGTGGTGTAACCGCCGTCCTCGATCAGGGAGTCGAATCGCGACATGACCGGAGCGGGCACGAAGTTCCGCACGAACCGTTTCCCCAGCAGACGGGACGCGCCCATGGCCAGCAGGCTGCCCAGCAGCAGGCCGAGCGTGGTCAGCGCCCATCCTCTCAGGAAGCCGAAGACGAAGCCTCCCGCCACCGCCACGGCCTGCCCGGGAACGGGCGCGAGGATCACCTGCGCCACCTGCGCGGCCACGAAGAGCCACGGCGCGGCGCGGCCTCTGCTTTGCAGCCATTCGCGCACGGAAGCCGGGTCGCGAAAGACTTCCGCCAGCGGGGCGCGCCACTCCGCTACGGCCCGCGCCGGCAAAAGGCGGATCGCGGCGGCGCAGAGCGCGTACATGGCGGCGGCGACAACGAAGGCCGCCGTCACGACCGCCGCCAGCGAGCAAAGCTTTCGTCTCAGCGTCGCCAGAAATTCCCGTTTCGTCATCTCCCGTTTTCCTCCCCGAGCGCGCGGCGTGAAAGTCCCCACCGCGGCGTATTCGTCTGTTCCCCCGCGGCGGCGCGAAAATGACGTGACGGAGCGGCCTTTTTGGGGTATGATACGACATGTTCCCTCACGACATTCAATCGATTCCCTCGGAGGTGTTCGCTCCATGCGTTTAGAGCTGATCGGTCTTATCGTCGTCGGCGTTCTTTTTCTCCTCTGGGCTCTCCCCGCCTTCATCGGCATGATGTTTTCAGGGCTGTGGTGGCTGGTGACGCTGCCGTTCCGCTTTCTGCGGCTGGTCGTCGTCGACGGCCTTGGCGGACTGCTCTCGCTGCTGTGGCGTCTCTTTTCGGGTTTCTTCGTCCTTTTCGGCTGGGTCGGGGCTATTCTCATGTGGCTGGTTCTCGCCGTGGCCGCCGTCTTCGGCGTCATGACGCTGTTGTCGAAGTTCTCCGGCAACTCGAAATAGACGGGAGATTCGAACGGGCACGCGCGGCGGCGAACCGCCGCCGAGACCGTCCGGCGCGGCCGTCCGCGAAAGCTCTCGCGATTTCCGCCCCAACCTGTCTGTCAGTCCCGATTTTGGATAAACGGTCGGAAAGTTTCCGTCCTTCGGCGAAAGCTTCTTTTTCCACGTCCGTTTCGCGGAAAGTGCGTTGCTAAGGGCGTTTTCTGTAGTAGTATATAATATATTCACACAGACATTTTGAACATCTTTCCACGGAGGCGCCATGGAGATACTCGTATTTGGCATTTTTATGCTGATCGTGATCCAAATGTTTCACTTCTTGGACTGGCTGTGGGAGACGATAACGTCACCGTTCCGCTGGCTGTGGAGGGAAGGTTCGTGGTTTTTAATCAAGTTCGGACTCAGAAAGCCGCCGCCCGCGTCCAAACCCACGCCTGGATTCTTCGGCTGGATCGTCGCCGCGTTGAAGTGGCTGGCCATAGCCGCGGCGGTCATCCTTGTCGTCGCCGTTATAGCGGGATTTTTCTCTTCTCGCTCCGGCGAACATGAGGACGCGGGCTCCTCGGGTGGTCGTCGGGACGGAGCGCGCGACAACGCGCGCTCTACGGGCGGCACTCGGGACGGCGCGCACACGGGCACGGGTTCCTCGGGCGGTGCGCGCGATGGCGCCGGCTCCTCGGGCGCCTCGGGGGACGGCGAGCCGCCGCCGAGATCCCCCGATCGCGCGTGGGCGCTGAAAGAGATGGGGCTTCCCGCGTCCGCGTCCAAGGACGAGATCAAGGCCCGCTTTCACGAACTCGTCAAGAAGTACCATCCCGACCGCCTCGCCCCGGATGCGACCGCCCGCGAGCGCGAGAATGCTCAAAAGCGCATGGAGCGCATCAATCTGGCTTACGAAATTCTGAAGCGGTAGAGATCGTTTTACGCGCGCTCATCTTTCGCCGCCGCGATCGCGTCGGCGTAGTCGTCCACGCGGTACGCGGCAAGCTCGTCGATCCGCGCCCTGTCGTCGTCAGAAAACTCGTCGTAGACAGCGACGGCTTCTATGCCCGCGGCGCGGGCGGCCAGCATGCCCGTGAGAGAGTCCTCGAACACAAGGCAGTCCTCCGGCTCCACGGCAAGTTCGTCCATGACGCGCAGGAACGCTTCGGGATGGGGTTTGAGGCGTTTCACGTCCTCCTTGGCGATGACGGGGCTGAAGTAGTCGTCGAGATTGGCCTTGCGCATGATGTTGAGGTTGCGGGTGCGGTAGATGTCCACGTTGCGCCGCCGCGTCGTCGTGGCGATGGCGAGACGCAGCCCGAAGGAATGAAGCAGCCTGACAAGTTCGTCGGCGCGGGGCTTGTAATCGACAAGCCGCTCGAGAAATTCGCCGGATATCTCGTAGCGCAGCGCGTGGATCTGCTCGGCCGTCAGGGTCGAGCCGTATGTTTCGCCCAGAAAGCCGCAATAGGCTACGTAGGGATCGGGCCTCGAGGCCAGTTCGCGCAGTTTCCTGTCGCGCGACGCCGGAAAGCCGTCCGCGCCCGTTTTGCCGTCGGTCCGGATGCGCGCGATCAGTTCCTCGTCAACCCTGTTCCAGATGCCGACCGAGTTGAGCAGTGTTCCGTCCAGGTCGAAGATGACCGCTTTTTTGCCCTTGAACATGCGCGTTCCCTCGTTTCACGGGATTTTCGTTCTCCCCGCTATTGTACCAGAGGACGCCCGAAAGTGGACCCCGTTTTCTCTCGCGATGAGGAAACGGGGTTCTTTTGCGCGTCAGCCGTCCGCGTTCCGTGCGGCGGCGAAAAATGCCCCGGCAAGTTACCCGCGACGTCATCACTGTTGTTGTTTCCTCGCCTGAAAAGCCGCCGTAAAGCCGTTTTTTGCAGAAACGTCGGGAGAAAGTCCTATGGGGAGCGAAAATTCAGGTTTGACATTTATACATTTAAGTGCTAAACTAAATTATCAAAGGAAATAATGTGTCACGATACGGGGCATAGTTTATCGGTTTGCAAGTTATTGTCAGAAAAAGTTCGACTTTTTGACAGGGAGGCAATATGCGATGAACAAGGTTGTGACGTTTGGAGAGCTGATGCTGCGTCTGTCGCCTTTCGGGACGGACATGCTGCTCCAGAAGCCGGAGTTTGAAGCGACGTTCGGGGGAGCGGAGGCCAATGCCGCCGTGTCGCTCGCCAATTACGGCGAGAACGCCGTCTTTGTGACGGCGCTGCCCGAGAACCCGATCG
>CAZFNC010000127.1:0-3427 GCA_964520485.1 uncultured Synergistaceae bacterium
TCTCATGTTCATCACGCGCGGAAATCAGCGCGAAGAACGCTCGCATGAGAAAACTCAAAGCGATCCCTGTCATCGGTGCACGGGAACGGCAGCGCTTGCACGATCTCCGCCTCAGGAAAAATACCTCGGCGCGGCGGGCGCGGGGCGCGGGGAGAAAAAAATTTCCGCGCGGGGGAAACTCCCGAGCGCGGAAAATTTTTAATAAATAAAGAAGGAACGTTACGCGGCGCGCGGACGGCGCTACAGGCCTTTCACGAAAAGCGCGCGAACGGCGTTCAGCACGGCGAGCACCATCACGCCCACGTCGGCGAACACGGCCAGCCACATGTTGGCGATGCCGAGGGCGCCCGCGGCCAAGCACAGAAGCTTGACGCCGATGGCAAACCACGTGTTCTGCCTGACGATGCGGCGGCACTTGCGCGAGACGCGGATCGCCGTGGCGATCTTCAGGGGGTCGTCGTCCATCAGCACGACGTCGGCGGCCTCGATGGCGGCGTCGCTGCCCATGGCGCCCATCGCGATGCCGATGTCGGCGCGGGAGAGCACGGGCGCGTCGTTGATGCCGTCGCCGACAAAGGCGAGTTTCTCGCCGGCTTTCTGCCGTTTGAGCAGTTCTTCCACGACGGTCACCTTGTCCGAGGGCAGAAGTTCGGCGCGCACGTCGGAAATGCCCAAGACGCGCGCGACCTCCCGCGCGGCGGGCGCGCGGTCGCCCGTGAGCATGACGGTGCGCTTCACGCCGGAAGCGTTCAGGCGGCGGATCGCCTCGGCGGACGAGTCTCTCACCACGTCGCTGATGACGATGTGTCCCGCGTAGTTTCCGCCCACTGCTATGTGCACGATCGTGCCGACTGAGCGGCACTCTGCGGGCCGAACGCCGATCCTTCCCATCAGCCGCCCGTTGCCCGCCGCGACCCGCACGCCGTCGACATCGGCAACGACGCCCTCGCCGCCGTACTCGTGGACGTTCGTCACGCGCGAACGGTCGATTTCGCCGCCGTAAGCCGCGCGCAGCGAGGCGCTGATCGGGTGCGGCGAGGAGCTTTCCGCAAGCGCGGCGTATTCAAGCAGCTTTTCCCTCGGGATCGCGGCGTGATGGACGCCCGTGACCTCAAAGACGCCGCGCGTCAGCGTGCCCGTCTTGTCGAAAGCCACCGTCGTCACGCAGGCGAGCGTCTCGAGGAAGTTAGAGCCTTTGACGAGCACGCCGGCCCTGCTCGCGCCGCCCAGTCCCGCGAAGAAACTGAGCGGGATGCTCACGACGAGCGCGCAGGGGCAGCTGATGACGAGGAACGTCAGCGCGCGGTAGACCCAGTCGCCCCAGAGCGGCGCCAGCCCGAAAAGGGCGCGCCCCGCAGGGGGCAGCAGCGCCAGCGCCAGCGCCGAACCGCACACGGCGGGCGTGTAGACGCAGGCGAACTTCGTGATGAATTCCTCCGACTTCGACTTGCGCGAACTGGCGTTTTCCACCAGGTCGAGAATCTTGGACACCGTCGATTCGCCGAACTCCTTCACGGTGCGAACCGAGAGCAGGCCCGTCATGTTCACGCAGCCGGAGAGGATCGCGTCGCCGCTTCCGACGGTGCGCGGCACGCTTTCACCCGTCAGGGCGGCGGTGTCGAGCGAGGAGTCGCCCGAGACGACGACGCCGTCGATCGGGACCTTTTCGCCGGGGCGCACGACGATGACCGTGCCGATCTCCACCTCGTCGGGATCGACCTGAACGAGCCGGCCTTCGCGCTCGACGTTGGCATAGTCGGGACGGATGTCCATCAGCGCAGAGATGCTGCGGCGGCTCTTGCCGACAGCGATGCTTTGGAAAAGCTCGCCTGTCTGATAGAACAACATGACGGCGACAGCCTCGACGTAGTCGCCGCCGCCCGAGACGGCCAGCGCCAGCGCGCCCAGCGTCGCGACGACCATCAGGAAGTTCTCGTCGAAAACCTGCCCGTTGCGGATGCCCTTGAGCGCCTTGAGGAGAATGTCGTACCCCACGGTCAGATAGGGAACGATGTACAGCGCGAAGCGCGCAAGCCTGTCCGCGGGGGCGAAAAAGCGCAGAGCGATCATCATCGCCGCCGCCGCGAACACGCGTGCGAACGTTTTTTTCTGTTTCCCGTTCATGGAGAAAAATTCCTTTCAAGAGGGAAAACGCCGCGGCGGCCGCTTGCGAAAACAGCTTGCGGGCGCGAACACGTCAGATCTCGATTTCGCAGTCGTCCTCGACCTTCTTGCAGTTGGCCAGGACACTCTTCATGACGGCGGCGGGCACGGCGCCCTCGTCGAACTCCACGTTCATCTTCAGCGTCATGAAGTTGACCGAGGCGTTTTTCACTCCCGGCGTGCGTTTCGCCGCCTGCTCCATCTTGGCGGCGCAGTTGGCGCAGTCGACTTCGATCCTGTAGCTTTTCTTCATCGTGACATCCTCCCTTCGCGTGATGCGGAGATGAAATAATTAAACGTTTATTTAAACGTTAATATGATAATACCGCGAACAGTCTCCCATGTCAAGTTTTTTTGAGGGCAAAACATTTTTTCTGTTTCCAAGCCGCGGAAAGTGTGATAAAACAGGCACGGTACGCGAAAAGAGGTGTCGATGACGATGAGCGAGACAAAGCTTCCCCACGCGCACGGGCTGAAGGTCGATTCGCTGTGCGGGCACATGCCCCCGGCCGCCGATTTCCTGACCGTGTCCGACCTGTTCAAACAGTTCTGCGACGCCAGCCGCCTGCGCATCTTCTGGCTGCTCTGCCATGGAGAGGAGTGCGTGACCAACATATCGGCGCTGGTCGAGATGAGCAGCCCTGCTGTGTCGCACCATCTGCGCCAGCTCAAGGCCGCCGGGCTGATCGTCGGCAGGCGGCAGGGCAAGGAAGTGTTTTACCGCGCCGCCGAGAACGAGACCGTGGCGATGCTGCACCGCGTCATCGAGGAGACGATGCGGATGGTCTGCCCGTTCGAGTAAACGTGACGTCGGACAAGCGCCCTGTCGGGGACGCTCTTTTCTTCCGGCACGGGGCGCTTTCTTACTGCCATCGCAAACACAAGGCCGTCCCGCGCTTTGAGAGCGCGAGACGGCCTTGTGTTTATGGCAAAATAAAAGACGCTGCCTGCCCGCAAAAACCGTAGCCGGCGTAAAATTTCCGACGCCGCGTCCGTTACCCGCGCGTCGCCTGCTTCTCTCCGCCTTTCCTTTCCTTGTCTATCGCTTCCCAGAGGCCGTTTATGTACGCAATGCCGAGCGCTCTGTCGTAAAGCCCGTAGCCGGGGCGGTCCTTTTCGCCCCAGATCATCCTGCCGTGGTCCGGGCGGATGTAAACGTCGGGGGCCGTCTCGTACACCGCTTTCACGATCTCGTACATGTCGAGCGAACCGTCGGCGGAAAGGTGCGAGGCCTCGCGGAATTTACGGTAGCCGAGATACTTGA
>CAZFNC010000128.1:0-3399 GCA_964520485.1 uncultured Synergistaceae bacterium
GCGCGCTTTCATGTAAAAATGTTGAACGTAATAAAGAATAAGCGCCTTGCGAAAAAGTACACTTTTTCGCAAGGCGCTCTTCGCGCGGAACGTGCGTTTACGCAGCTTCAGCCTGCATAAAAAAAGACAGGGGTGCCAGAACGTCCCTATCCGCTGTTTGTGCTCGACCATATACGTTCGCTGGTGCGCGAGATACACCGCGACCGCGCTGCCGCGAGGCCGAGAAGCAGACTCCGTCCCGCGGCTTCCCATACCGGAGATACGTTTCGGCACAGCTCTCTCTCGCTCCTATGGCGGGTTGTAACGCTCCGCTACCGTAAACGGACGTCGGGATCGTACCGTTCCGCCTTGGCGAAAAGCTCATGCAGTTCGTCTTTTTTCATTTCCCGCGTCCCTTTTTATTCGTTATTCCCGTCCGTGAGCCGGCCTTCCGACTTATCAGAGTATGAGTTTCCTCTTTGCCATGGCCTCTCCTTGCTCGGCCGTCTTTTGTGCCAGTCAAAGGTCTCGGCGGAGTTCCATTCAACGCTTTCGCCGTTTTCATAGCCATACGCCAAGTTACACCGCGCCGCGATCCACCCACCGCGTACCGCTCCTTCGTCGCGCGGTACCGCGTCCACTCGTCGGCGCTGAAAGACGCGATGAACGCGTCGGGCAAGGTTCCTGTGAACCGGCGAGCCAGAAAAAGCGCTATAATCCGACCGGCACGGAACGGCGGCCCTGCTCGGGGGGACGGCACAAAGAAGGCGGAACGAAGAAACGCCCGCGCGACAGCCTTAGGCTCGGCAAGCAGGAGCGCGCGCGTTTTATGAGCTCCGCCAGCGAGCCATACGACGTGAAATTTGCGAACAGGGGAGGAAAAGGCCCCGTGCGCGGCATAAAAACAACCCGGCTCCCATATGGGGAGCCGGGCCGTTCTTTTAAACGTATGCCCGCGTGTGACAAAGTTCAAGTTCATTCCACACGAGTCCGAAACACACGCGCGCGCACATAAAAACCGGGCAACGCGCCACAAATCGGGAGCACCCTTTTCGCGAAAAACGGAAAAAACTCCGCGGAAAACTTTAGGCCAAGAATGACGTATCGTCCTCCCGTCTCTTATTTTTTAGGATTGATCACGACCGCATTCCTGCCGTACACCCAAGCCGTGCCGTTTCCGTACTTCACCTGATACCAGATGGCCGTCGAACCGGCGGGACGCTGAGAATCGACCACTTCAACGACGGCGTTGGTCAGCCGGCCAAGGATCTTGCCGCCCTTGTTCGTGCCGGGAACTGTACGCACGTTGGTGGTATCGTGAACGTAGATATATTTCCTGTTCGCGGCCGCCTGTGCCGAAGCCAGATCGGCTTTCGCCTTTTCAAGCTCTCCGTTCAAGGCGGCGAACTGGGCGTCGCGTTCGTTTCCCTGCTGCGCCATGGCCGCGATCTGCGCGTCTTTAGCGTCGTTCTGGGCGACCAAGTCGGCGATCTTTTTGTCGCGTTCGGCGACGAAATCCATCTGCTCCTGTACCTTGCCGTTCATCTCCTCAATGGAAGCGTCGCGTTTCTTCAGCTCCGTTTCAAGCTGAAGATAGGCGGGATCGTTGGCTCTCGCCTCACGAAGCGTCTCGGTCAGCCCGCTCCTGTTGTATGACCACATCAACGCTCCGCCGACGGCGGCGGCGAACACGGCGACCAGGAAAGCGCCGTGCAGCGTCAGTCTCTTGGCGGGAACGATCTTCTCGCTCTCGGAGCTGACATACGACCCCGCGAGCATGGAGGCGAACGCAAAGAGCAGGACTGTCACCCACGAGCAAGCGTAAAACGGCGTCCAGCGCAGCTCGGCGGCGATCGATCCGATCATCGCCGCCAGCAGCAGCCAGACGGCAAGGCGCGCTCCAAAGAGCGCGAAAAACGCCCCCAACAGACCGGCCGCGACGATCGCGCAGACTGCCAGAGATTTCCGGTCAAGCGCGGCAAGCTCCGATGTCAGATCGATCGGGCAGCCCTTGACGGCCATCGCGCCGCCGATACCGCTCATGTAAAGGGCAAGAGCGGCTCCCGCAAGGGCGAAGACAAAGGCATAAACGTACGAAACGGTGTAACGGCGGGCGGCGCGGGCCGTGTCGAAACGTTCGCCCGGCCATGCGACGGCCGCGGCGGCAAGGCAAAGGATAAACATGCCCCACGACCAGGGATAGATGGCGCCCGAGCGAATCTCGGTTACGCCGCAGACGACGGCCGCGATACACAGCAGCGCCGTACCGAACGTGCCCCTGAAGAACGCGAACACGCCGCCGAGGACTGAGAGAGCCGAGACGCAGAGCACAACTTTCGTCTTCTCGTCAAACGTGACGAAGTCCTTCAACCAGTGAACGCCCGCGCCGCCATTTACCGCCGTTCCCCACAGCCCGCTCATGTACAGCGAATAGACGGCGGCGGCGAGGGCCAGCAGCAGCCCCCAGAAATTGAACCGAGACAGTTTCTTCACCGAAGCTTTCCCTTCGGCAGGCGCGGGCTTCTTGCGCTCCGGCGCGACAACAGACCGCTTTGCCGCTTCTTGCCCCGCCGGAACTGCCACGACGTTCCAGTCGTCATTTCCGCCGGGTTCCTCGTCTTTGCGGCGGAACCAGCCGACGACGGCCGCCGCGGCAAACAGACAGGCGGCCGCTCGGACGTAAGGATAGACCTGTGCCAGTTTGAACTCGCAGTACAGACAGACGACCGAGGCGGCGAGGAGAAGCAGCGAACCGAAACGCTTTTTGGACAGCGCAAAAAGCGCGCCCGCGACAGCCAAAACGGTCGAGATGATAACGCAAAGCTGCTTCGGGTCCAAGGAACCGAAATAGACTTTCATCGCGGCGAGATCGACGCCGATTTTGACGATCTCCGAGCACACGCCGCTATACACCAGCGAGAGCGCGACTCCGACAGCAGAGAGCAAAAAAGAGATCACGTGCATGTATATTCCTCCTTAAGTTCAGCACACCGACTCGACGGTCTCATGACTATTTGTAAATTATAGCACAGTTTTTCATATTTTCCGCAAAAAAGAGGCACAAACTTCTCTTCCAACGCGTCGTAGTTGTCGTACTTCGGGTACTTGTCCTCGCTGCCGCGCCAGTCGTTCCCGCGCAGGTCAAGAGGAATGCGGCGCTTATCGATGTCGAGGTTGGTGAAGCCGCGGCAGTTGCGGAACTTAACGCAGCGCGTGTCCGGATTGTACACCCCTTTGGCGCAGCTTGATACGTCCGCGTCGTCCGGCAGACGAAAATAGGCGTTGCCTTTATTAACCCCGTACCCCAACAGGGGACGATTTGGAGTTCTCAGCGACGGGCAGATATAATCGCTCGCGTGACAAACAGACCGCGCGCGCTCCAGCACGTCAAGGGCTTGACGCGACAGCGGAACGATGTGC
>CAZFNC010000129.1:0-3301 GCA_964520485.1 uncultured Synergistaceae bacterium
TCGAAAACGTTTTTGATGCCCTGGCGCTTTGCGAACTCGCCGATGATCTTCTGGTTGTTGGCGACTTTTTCGCTGTGCGCGGGCGCCTGGAGGTCAAACGTGTAAGCGATTTTGTCGGGATCCCACACGCGCGCTTCCTTTCCCATTTCCTTTTCAAACTGGAGCACGCAGTTGGCGCCGCCGAAGTCGCGCGCGGAGGCGAGGTCGACTTTGCACCATACGCGCTCGCCGACGGAGACGGGGCGCCCCGCCGCTCGCTCCATGATCTTCATGATGATCGTTTTGCCCATGGCTTCTCCCCCTTTTTAAAAGTTCGCGACGGCCGTGCCGTCTTTTTTTGTTGACAGTCAAAATGTATCACCGTGCGTTGCACTCGAAAAGCAATAATAAATTCAATGACTGCATTCTGAAGTTGCGGGAGTCTGGGGAATGTCGATAACATTTGTTCGGGACCCGCAGGACGCAACGAAAAATTGCGGCAGTCGCGAAAATTTTTGCTTTCCAGTTACTTGTTGTGTCGCGTAAAATAGTTCAAAAATCTTCCCGAAAGGATCGTGTACGTTCATGACGCAAAAAACGTTTTCATTCGACATGCCCGAAAACGCGTGTAACGCGCATCTGCACATCATCGATCCCGCGTTCCCAAACGACGGCAAGGCGGAGTCGCAGCGCGGCACGGTGAGCGAGTACAAAAAAGTCGCCGCGGAACTGCGGTTGCCGCGGGCTGTGTTCGTGCAGGCAAAGCCGTTCGGCACAGACAACGCCTGTCTGCTCGACGCGATTGAGCGTTTCGGCGCGGAGAACGCGCGCGGCATCGCCGTAGTGAACAACTCCGTCAGCGATGCCGAACTTGAAAGGCTGAACGCCTGCGGCGTGAAAGGGCTGCGCTTTTCGGTCTGGAACCCCAAAAACGCCGTCGTCTCGTTCGACGACTGTCCGCCGCTCTCTGAGCGCTGCGCGGACATGGGCTGGAACGTGCAGCTTCACATGAGCGCGAAACAGTACGTTGAGCGCGCCGACGTCATTCGCGCGCTGAAGGGAAAAGTCGTCATCGATCACATGGGGCGCCTCGATCCGGCCCTCGGCGTCAAAGACCCCGCTTTCGCGTTCATCTGCGAGATGATCGACCGCGGCAACACGTGGGTCAAGCTCTCCGGACCGTATCTGAACACCGTCGCGGGCCGCCCGTGGGACGACGCCACGGCCACGGCCGTCGCTCTGGCAGAGTTCGCGCCCGAGCGCGTGGTATGGGGAAGCGACTGGCCTCACGTCACCGAGAAAGTGAAGCCCGACGAGACGGAACTCGCCGAGATGATCGCTTCGTGGCTGCCCACGGAGCGGGCGCGCCGGCTGGCTCTGTGCGACAATCCGGCGGAACTGTACGGGTTCTGAGATTGAAAGCCGCATCCCGCGTCGTTCAAGATGTCGGCGGGACGCGGTTTATTGACGGAACGGGTGAAGTGCATGTTTTACGGAAAACTGCCGATTCTTCTGCTCGCCGAACTGGTGGGGCGTCCTTCCGACGCCACGAACGCCCGGATCGCGTCGTACATTCTCACGCACATGGAGGCGCTGCGCGATCTGTCGATCAAGGAACTGGCGGCGGACTGTCACGTGTCCACGGCGTCGGTTTCCCGTTTCTGCCGCGACATCGGTTTGCCCGATTTTGCCGACCTGCGCCGACTGATCCGCAACACGGATTTTCTGTTCGAGATCGCGTCCAACGCGCCGTCCCCCGAGTCCCAGAAAAGGGAATACGCCGACGCCGTCATCAGCGCCGTCGCTCTCGCGCGCGACAGCCTCGACATGGATCTGATCGGGCGACTGGCGCGCGACATCAGAGATTACCCGAAAGTTTCCGTCTTCGGCCCGCTCAAGGCGGCGACGGCCGCCATCAACCTCCAGACCAATCTGCTCATGCTCGGTAAGCTGGTGAACACCAGCCTGCACTATTCCTCGCAGATCGAGTACCTTGAAAGCGCCGACGAAAACGATCTCGTGATCATCTTCAGCTATTCGGGCATCTATTTTGACTACGAATACTCCCAGAACCGCCTTCACCCCAACATCAGGCGCCCGAAGATCTGGTTCGTCACGGGCAACCCCTTCGTGCGCGAAAACGATTTTCTCGACCGCGTGATCACGTTCAGGTCAAAACAGGATCAGGCTTCTCACCCGTATCAGCTTCAAATAGCCGCCGACCTGATCGCGCAAAGCTACGCGCATCTCGTGAAATTCCGTCCCCCGCTCGGGGCTTCGCGCTGAAAAACCGAAAAAACAGCCGTGAAGGGTCTTTAAAGGCCGTTCGCGGCTGTTTTTTTATGAGACGCGCGGGGTGTTTGAGGGGCGTTCCGTTACATTTTCTGAAACGTTTTTCATCATCTGTAAATTTATTGATAATCAAAATTAATTGCGCTATACTTCCCCCGCACATCGAATAAAGGAGGTTCTCGGAGAATGACGAAAAGAGTGTGCGTTATCTTATGCAACAACTGCGAGGAGGGGGAAGTGAGCGAGATCATCGACGTGATGCGCCGCGCCGGCTTCGACACCGCGGGGGTGAGCATCGAGGGCGAGGTTGTCCGCGGACAGCACGGCGTGCGCATCGTCGCCGACGCCGTGATGGGGCAGGATATCGAGCCTTACAAGGCTTACGACGCGCTCGTGCTCCCCGGCGGCTGGGGGGCTGCCGATACGATGCGCGGCGACGCGCGCGTGCTTGAACTTGTGAAGTACTACACGGCGAGATCCGACAAGTACATGTGCGCGATGTGCGCCGCCCCTTCCGTGCTGGCCGCCGCGGGCGTGAGCAGGGGAAAACGGCTCACGTCCTATCCGGGCCCGAAGCTGGAGCCGTTGTTTGCCGACGCAGATTATGTGACCGACACGGTCGCTTTCGACGACGACAGGCACCTGATCACAAGCAGGGGCCCCGCGACGGCGCTGCCGTTTGCGTTTGCCATCGTGGACGCTCTCGGCGGGGACAGTTCCGTCATCAAGAGACGTTTCCTCTACAACGAGCTTAAGGACTGGCCCGACAGGGCGTAAGCGTTTTGTCCGGCATCAATCGAATTTCACCATAGAAAGGACTGTTTGTATCATGACCACTCAAGTCGCAATCCTGCTGGCGATTCTCGCCGCCATGTCCGTCTCGTTCTTTGCCGAGCTGCTGCCCATCTCGTTCACAGCGCTGATGGTTCCCGTCGCGCTTCAGGCCACGGGCATTCTCAAGCCCGCTCAGGCGTGGGCGGGCTTTTCCACCACCACCATTATCACGTGGTACGGCCTGTTTATCATCGGC
>CAZFNC010000130.1:0-3229 GCA_964520485.1 uncultured Synergistaceae bacterium
GGCGTGGAAAGCCTGCTGGACGCGGCGAAGCGCATCGCGGAGGAGGTGGGGGAAACAGGTACGCCGTGACTGACTGGAAAGGTCTGTTCCGAACGCGTTTTATCCTGAAAGAGAGAAACCGGCAGCGTTTGTACGCGCTGTGAGCGGGCGGTGAACTTCAGCATCAAAAAAACTCTCTCCGTGCGTCGGGGCACGGGGAGAGTTCTTTGATGCGCGCAGGCTGTACGCCGTTCACACATTCTCTGTCTTCGCGCCCGCCAGCCATCCGACCGCGAAACCGGCGGCAGCGAACGGGATCCATGCCATCGCGCAGGACGAAAGCGGCAGCGCGGCGTAGAGCCTTTCAAACCCCGGCGCGTCAAGGTCCAGCAGCGTCACCCATGTATGGAACGACCCTGCCGCCCCCAGCGCCGCGGCGGCGATCAGCGAGCACCTCAGGGCGTTCAGCGACCGGCGCGCGTACGGCGCCCGCGCGGTTGAATAATAGAGGGCCAGCACGATCGTCGCGGGGTAGCAGGCGTCGATCAGCGGGCTGACCAGACGCACGATCGCGTCGATGCCCGCCAGCGAGACGGCGCAGGCCGTGACGCACGTGACCAGGCAGACGACTCTGTAGGGAACGCGGCCGCCGAGCAGTTTTTCCCACAGCGCCGCCGTGGAAGAGGAGATGCCTATCGTGGCCGTCAGCGAAGCCGTCGACAGCGCCACGAGAAAGACGGCGCCTCCGGCGTTGCCCCAGAGTTCCGTCACCATCCGCACGTAGGTGGCCGAGAGGTTGAGCCTGATCGTGCCGCCCGTGTTCGCCCCCGCGAGCATGTGGCCGAAGTGGGCCAGTCCCAGCAATCCCAGCCCGATTACGCTGATTTTGAGCAGGTTGCGGCTGACGCGCGACGGATCGATGCGCGCGTTTTCTATACCGCGCACGGCCACCAGTCCGTACGTGAGCGCGCACTGAAGGTCGCCCACGGCGTAGGCGGCGAGAAAGCCGTGCAGCGTCGGGTTCTCGGTGAAGACGGGCGGGACGCGCGGCGCGAGCGGCGCGAGGATGCCGCGGGCGATCACCGCCGTGACGATGCACAGCAGCACGGGAAACAGCGCGCGCCCGACGCGTTCGACGACCTTGCCCGGGCTGGAGACGAACGCGAAAGCGATCGCGTACATGGCGACGTTGAACGCCAGTTCCGCCCCCTTGCCCTCAAAGTGCCAGCCTGCCAGCTGGACGATGCCCGCCCACAGCGCCGCCGTGATCCTGGGCAGCATGAAAAACGGCCCGAGCACGAGGATCAGCGCCATGACAAAGGCGCGCCCGAAACGCGGGGTAGCGCGGCAGATCAGGTCGAGGAAGCTGCCGCGTCCCTTTGAAAGCGCCAGATAGCCCAGAAACGGCAGCGCCACGCCCGAAAGCAGCACGCCCAGATACGCGGCGTACACGGCGGTTCCGGCGTCCGCGCCCCACGTGACGGGGTAGAGCAGACAGCCGGCCCCGAAGTGCATCGAAAAGAGTCCGCCGCCCATGACGAGCAGCTCTTTTAAAGTCAGATCCGTTCTCATGCGTCACCTGAAAGCCGAAAGAAGTCACGCGCGCGGGTGCGGCAGGTGCACGCGCGACAGCGACACCATCGCGATGGCCGTGAAGATGCAGGCGCAGCCCGTCATCTCGGGGAAGGAAGGGGCGGTGCCGTCGGCGATGCTCGTCAGCGCCACGCCGGAAAAGATCTCGAGCGACGCCATCAGGCCGGCCACGGACGCCGGCACGTATTCGAGCGCCTTGTAGTAGATCGAGTAGGCGATCAGGCAGCCCATCAGCGTCGGCACTAGGATCAGCGCGCCCACCCAGGGCGTGACGCGGGCGAACTCGCTCCATTCTCCCGTCAGCGTGATGTACAGCCCCACCCAGAAGATGCCGAACAGGTGCGAGTAGAAGAAAAAGGCGTTCCGCGTCAGGCCGCCCTTTGTCACCGTGGCGCGCACCAGCAGCGTCTGACCTGCCAGGCCGATCACCGCCACCACGCCGCAGGCGATGCCGCGCGGATCGATGTTGACGTCGAGCGTCCACTCCGGCGTCAGCACCGAGCAGAACACGCCCAGCGTCACAAGCAGCGCGCCCGCGAAGTCCCACGCCGTCGGGCGCTCGCCCGTCACCAGGGACGAGCACAGCACTGTCAGCATCGGGTACGTGTAGTGCAGCACCAGCGCCGTGGCGGCGTTGAGATAGATCACGGAGAGCATGAAGCCCAGATACAGCCCCGACGGCCCGCATATCGAAAACAGGAAGAGCCTGACGAGATCGCGCCCCGATACGCGCAGCTGTTCGCGGCGACGCAGGAACAGCCACGGCCCGACCGTCAGCGTGACGACGATCATGCGCACGAACACGGCCGTGGAGACGGAAACGCCGGCTTTGCCCATCAGTTTGGTCGCCAGCGTCGTCAGACCCCAGATCAGCCCTGTCGTCCCGGCCAGCAGGATGCCCTTGAGCGTACGGTTCATGGCGCCGAAAAACTCCTTTTGCACTCAAACGAAGGCGCGCGTCCCTTTGCGTTCGCGGGAAGACATTTCCGGCCCGTCCGCGCGGCGCGCGAAAGACGCCGCCGTTTCAGGGCGGCGGAAATCTTACCAGTCGCGCACGACCACCATCTTGGCGTTCGGCTTGTCGGGATTGTAATAGCCCTTGATCTTGCCCGTGATCTCCTCGATCTCCAGCGCGTGCACGTTCACCGCGTTCTCAAGCGCCGCGTCGGAGACCGCGTAACCCTGGGCCGCGTCGTGGTAGCGCGCGTGCAGCAGTTCAATGGCCGCCCGCTTTTCCGCGAGGTCGGAGACGACTCGCACGCGGCCTCGTCCCATCACGCTGCGGTACGCGCCGAGATGATAGCCAGGTTTGTCGTCCTTGTGCAGCATTTCCGTCTTGCCGACGATCTGGAACGCGGCTTTCGGCCGGAGCGCCAGAGCTTCCGCCTTGCGCCCTTTCATCGCCCCGTGGAAGTAGAAGCGCTTCTTCTCGCGGTCAAAGGCGAAGTGCACGCACGTCGCGTACGGCTCCCCGTGCGCGTCGATAAACGCTAAGTGCAGCACGATCGCCTCGTCCGCGATCTTCCAGATCAGGGCGGGCGAGGTCACTTCTCGGTCCTTGCGTCTCATCTGATATCCCATTGAAAGTTCCTCCCACGGCACGATCCGCGTGCCCCGAAAAAAGGCCGGCCGCGCGGAAGAGGCGACGCGCGGGCCG
>CAZFNC010000131.1:0-3227 GCA_964520485.1 uncultured Synergistaceae bacterium
GAAACGCCTCACACAGAGACACGACAAGGGAAAGCGCATCAGCGCTTCGCGCGGACGGCGAACAAACGCCCGCGCGGCGAGAGCGACGCGAAAACCCGCCGACAGGGACACGTTGTTTCGGGTGGCGGGTTTTTTATGTTCGAGAAAAAATACATTGATTTTACAGCGTTACGATAGTCTTTGCGGGACACTTGTGGCGGCGGGAGCGGCATTGGCGTTCCGCGGCAAGGCCGACACGAGATGTCGTTTCCGCGCCGTATCGCCCTGCCGAGCGCCGTGACACCGTCAAACAGATATGTCCATGTTCCAAAAGCGGCACAATAACGGGATATGTCGCCTCCGGCCGGCTTTCCCGCTCACAACCGCTGATTTTTGTCGGCACTGTTCTTTTGTCATTCGGGATATTATGAAAGTCGATCACGCAGAATCTTGTCCGAACAGTTCTGTGCCATCGTCCGTAATAACCTCTCAAAATAAAATTCATCTAATGCATCCGCTTTCGAGAACGTCGTACATGGCCGCAAATTCCTCCTACAGAGTGTAATCGGTCACCGCCTGTTGGTCAGCGTTCTTGCGGTACAAGCCGAAAACTGTTTCCCGTCCGTCTGCAAGGATGGTATTATTTTTTTTCATACATTGAAGCAGTATGAAGCTACTCAACATCCCTGTAGGAAAAGCCTAAGCTGAAGCAGTGGTCGTCTGAAGAGTCCCGTATACCGATATATTGAGACTTAAATTCATCAAGTGAATTGTATTCGTTTTTTCTCATCCCAAATGGAACCTCTTTCCGGCCGTTCTTCGCGGGTACGCGGCATGAAGCGTTTTGCTCCTTGGAGCTGAAAGAGAAGTTCCCGCCGG
Organism: uncultured Synergistaceae bacterium; assembly: GCA_964520485.1. Lineage (GTDB taxonomy): Bacteria > Synergistota > Synergistia > Synergistales > Dethiosulfovibrionaceae > Pyramidobacter. The sequence continues at coordinate 859 of CAZFNC010000131.1, forward strand.
CCGTCTTGAATTTTTCTACGAGGGCGGCATGCCGCGCTGCGACGGAACGTCCCGATCGAGTCGCGCGACGTATGCAGAAAAGCCTGTTTTTTGCCGTCCCGTCTTCGCCGGCCGTTTCACGCTTTCGCGTCGAACTGGCCGCGCATGATCTCGATAAACTCACGCGCGTAGGTCGGCAGGTAACTGCCGCCGCGGTATGCCGCTACGAAGTTGGAGAGCGTGCGCGGCTCGCCGAAGCTGTAGCAGTCGATGGGTGATTGGCCGACGCGGTGCCGGAGGTTGGACTCGAAGATGAACGAAATGCCGTAGCCCACGGCGACGAGTTCAATGATGGCGGGAATGTTGCTGGTGTACATGACGTTCTTAAACTGGAGACTGTGGTCGTGCAGGTAGTCGTCGGCGATCTGTCGCGTGCGCTGTTCGGGGAGCACCTGCAGTAAAAGCTCGTCCTTCAGGAGCGACGGGTCCAGCTTCAGATACCTGCTTGACGGGTTCGGCCGCGCGAAACGTCTCACGGGATGGCCGCTGCGCGTGCACAGGAGCATTTCCTCCTGCCAGAGGGATTCGTACTCGATCAGGGGGTTGGTCACGGGCGGTTTGCTGTAAAAGGCCACGTCGACGTCCCCGTCGAGCAGGCGGCCGTCGTTTTCCGTCGAGTTGCCCTCAAAGACGTTCACCTTGACGTTGGGAAGGATGGACTTGAACGCGGGCAGGATACTCGGCAGCAGGTAGGAACAGCGCATGCGCGGCAGTGCGATGTTGAGCACGCCCACGTCTCGCTTGATGATGTCGGTCAGTTCGGCGTCCAAATCGCTTTTCAGCCGGAGGATCCGGTTTGCTTTCTCGATATACCTTTCCCCCGCGTATGTCGGCAGATATTTGTGCCCGATCCGGCGAAAAAGTTTCAGCCCGATCTCCCGCTCGAGGGCGATGAGGAATTTGCTGAGAGTCGGCTGACTGACGTACAGCGACTCCGCCGCTTTAGTGATGTTCTGGTATCTGGCGATGGCCAGGACGTAGTTCAGTTCGCGAAAGTTCATGGTAAAGCCCCTCCCTTGCGGCCGATGTCGTCAGTATACCGTTTCGACCTGTAAAATGCAACGGATGGCGTTATTACGATGAAATACATTCTTATACTGAATAGTAATTCTGAGCGCTTTTTTCTCGGAGTGACCGATATTTTTTTCTAAAAACAGAGTTTTTACGCGGAATAACATACATGGTCGGAGGATAAGAATATTATGGTATAAATTCATGATAAATATGAAAAACATGTATTTTACTTATTATGTCTGCCGTGGTACACTCGCTGTGTCGGAACGAGGTAATCCGAACATCTTTTATGAAAGGGAGTATGCAAATGGTCAGACTGTACGACTCAGGCGTTTTCCTGCTGAACGGGAAGACGCTGATACCCGAAGGCGACGAGCGGGTCCGTGGTCTGGACAAGGCCGAGGCGAGGAAAGGAACGATCGCCTACGGCATCCTTCAAGCTCACAACGTGAGCGGCGATCCCGACAACCTGAAGATCCGCTACGACGCCATCACCAGCCACGACCTGACGTATGTGGGCATCATCCAGACGGCGAGGGCGTCTGGGCTTGAGAAGTTCCCTCTGCCCTATGTGCTGACCTGCTGTCACAACAGTCTGTGCGCTGTCGGCGGGACGATCAACGAGGACGATCACGTCTTCGGTCTCACCGCCTGCAGAAAGTACGGCGGTATCTATCTGCCGCCGCACATGGGCGTGATCCATCAGTACATGCGCGAGACGATGGCCGGCTGCGGAAAGATGATCCTCGGCTCCGACTCCCATACCCGTTACGGCGCGCTGGGCACCATGGCCGTGGGCGAGGGCGGCGGCGAACTGGTCAAGCAGATCCTTGAACAGACGTGGGACGCCCCCTATCCCGAGGTTGTGGCCGTTTACCTCGACGGCAAGCCGAACTCCGGCGTCGGTCCGCAGGACATCGCGATCGCGATCGTCACCGCCGTGTTCAAGAACGGCTATGTGAAGAACAAGGTCATGGAGTTCGTCGGACCCGGCGTTTCTTCCATGAGCACCGATTACCGCAACGGCATCGACGTGATGACGACGGAGACGACATGTCTCTCGTCCATCTGGCGCACCGACGGGGACACGAAGGAGTTCCTGAAGGAGCACGGACGCGCCGGTGACTTCAAACAGCTCGACCCTGCCGACACGGCGTATTACGACGGGTGCGTGTATATCGACCTGTCCACCATTCACAGCATGATCGCGCTGCCCTTCCATCCGTCCAACGGCTACGAGATCAGGGAGCTGAACGAGAATCTGGACGACATTCTTCACGCTGTGGAGGAGGACACGCAAAAGCTGATCAAGCGGC
>CAZFNC010000132.1:0-3136 GCA_964520485.1 uncultured Synergistaceae bacterium
GTGTCTCTTCGCGCGGCGCGCACGCTGTCGGATTTGCTGTCCGCGTAGGCCTGAAGCCGCGAGGCTGTTTCACCGTCGGAGAGGGCGAGAATTCTCGCGGCGAGGAGAGCGGCGTTGGTGTCGGCGTTGATGCCGACGGCGGCGACGGGGACACCGGGGGGCATCATCGCGGTCGAAAGCAGAGCGTCCATGCCCAGCAGAGAGCCCGATTCGACGGGCACGCCGACAACGGGGAGGGTGGTGTGCGCGGCGACGACGCCGGGGAGGGCGGCGGAGAGTCCTGCGACGGCGATGATGACGCTCAGTCCGCGTGCTCTCGCGTTGCGGGCGTAGGACGCTGCGTCGCCCGGGGTGCGATGCGCGGACGCGATTGTCACCTCGAAAGGAACACGGAGTTCGTTCAGTGTCTTTCCGATCGCACGCGCATGAGAGATGTCGCTCGCGGAACCGAGGATGATGCCGATTTTCGATTTCTCCATGCCGTTTTCGCTCATCTTTCAAAAACCTGATGTCCGATGTCGCGGCGGTACTGCATTCCTTCGAAGCTGATCCTGTCGACGGCTTCGTAGGCGCGAGTTCTCGCATCCTCTAGTGATGGAGCAACTGCCGTCACGCAGAGCACACGTCCTCCCGTGGCGTATACCGCACCGTTCCTCGCGGATGTGCCGCAGTGGTAGACTGTCACGCCTTCGACGGCTCCGGCCACTTCAAGGCCCGAAATGGGCACGGGAGAAGACTTGCTCGCGGGGTAGCCTGCCGAAGCGCAGATGACGCACAAAGAGCACTTCGTCTCCTTCTTCCAGTCGAAGGCGGCGAGGTCGGCGTGAGCGACTTTCCAGCAGAGGTCAAGCCAGTCGCCCTCAAACAGAGGCAGGAGAGCTTCCGTCTCGGGATCGCCGAGGCGGACGTTGTACTCGAGAACTTTGGGCGTGCCGTCGGGCGCGATCATGAGTCCGACGTAGAGAACGCCGCGGTAGTCGATCTTGTCCGCGCGCAGCGCGGCGACGGAAGGTTCGATCACCTCGCGGAGGACGCGAGCCATCAGCTGCTCGCTCACCCACGGGGCGGGCGCGTAAGCCCCCATGCCGCCTGTGTTGGGGCCTTTGTCGCCGTCGAGGAGACGCTTATGGTCCTGACTGGTTGAAAGAAGGCGGAAGTCCTTGCTGTCGGTGACGACCATCAGCGAAAGCTCGCGCCCGGGAAGGGCTTCTTCGACGACGACGGTCTCTCCGGCGGCCCCGAGCTTTTTCTCCACGAGGAGTTGCTTTACCGCGGTCCGAGCGCCTTCGATCTCGGGCTCGACGTAGACGCCTTTGCCCGCCGCCAGCCCCGACGCCTTGACGATGTAGGGCGGCGCGAAGTGGGAAAGGGCGTCCTCGGCCTCACGGACGGTACGGCAGACGAAGAATTCAGCCGTGGGGATCCTGTGGTTCTTCATGAAATTTTTGGAGAACGCCTTGCTCGCCTCGAGCAGGGCGGCGTCTCCGGACGGGCCGAACACAGCGATGCCGTTGTCGCGGAGCGCGCCGGCGACTCCCGCGGCGAGAGGCGCCTCAGGGCCGACGATGACGAGATCGACGGTGTGTTCACGGCAAAAACGCGCGACGGCCGCGCCGTCTTCCGCGTTGACGTTGAAACATTCCGCTTTAGCGGCGATCCCCGGGTTGCCGGGAATCGCGAACAGCGCTTTCAGGCGCGGCGAGCGGGCGCAGGCGTCCACGATGGCGTGCTCACGTCCGCCGCCGCCGAGCACGAGGACGTTGAGTTTTTCGCTCATGCCGGTCTCAGTGGCGGAACGTGCGGTGTCCGCTGACGAACATGGAGACGCCGAGTTCCCGCGCGCGTTCGGCGACTTCATCGTCGCGCACGGAACCGCCGGGCTGGATGATGGCGACGATGCCCGCCGCGGCGGCCTTTTCGACGCCGTCGGGGAACGGGAAGAAAGCGTCCGAGGCCATCACGGCCCCCTTGGCCTTCTCGCCGGCCTGCCGAGCGGCGAACTCGACGGCGAAGACGCGGCTGCAGAAGCCCATGCCGATGCCGACGGCCTCGCCGTCCTTGACCATGGCGACCGAATTGCTCTTGGAGACGTAAGCGACCTTCCATGCGAGCACCAGATCGTCCCACAGGTCGGGGCGCGGCGTGCCGATCCAGTGTCCCTTGCTCTGATCGGGGAGGGGCGCGAGAACATCGTCCTGCATGAGCAGGCCGCACCAGGTGGACACCATCTGACGGTCAAAGACGCGGCCGCCCTTCCACGTCATGACGCGCAAGTTTTTGCGTTTCGTCTTCAGAAGTTCGAGAGCGTCGGGGGCGATGGACGGACACAGCAGCACCTCGGTGAAGTGCTTTGAAATAGCTTCGGCCGCGGGGAGGTCAATGTGACGCGTCACGCCGACGACGCCGCCGAACGCCGAGAGCGAATCGCAGGCAAAAGCGCGGTCGTAGGCCTCGGCGACGGTCGCGCCGACGGCCATGCCGCACGGAGTGGTATGCTTGATGACGACGGCGCCGATGTCGCTTTGCAGCAACGCTGTGGCGCGCATCGCGGTGTCAAGGTCGAGCAGGTTGTTGTAGGAAAGTTCCTTGCCCGCCAGCTGCTCAACGGGAAAGTCGGCGAGCGGCGGCAGGTAGACGCCGGCGCCCTGGTGCGGGTTTTCGCCGTAGCGGAGAGCCTGCCTGCGCACGAGGGAAACGGTGACGCCCGCCTCGTCCGCGCGCTCGCCCATCTCGCGCCTCAGCCCTTCGCCGATGGTGGCGTCGTAGCGGGCTGTGGCGTCAAAGGCGCGCAGGGCAAGTTTGCGGCGTGTCTCCAGCGTTACGTCGCCCTCGGCTCCGATCTCCTCAAGCACGGCGGCGTAGTCGGACGGGTCGGTCACGACGGCGACATAGCGGTAGTTCTTGGCCGCAGCGCGGATCAGCGCGACGCCGCCGATGTCGATGTTCTCGATCAGATCGTCGAGCGGCGCGCCCGAGCGGGCCGTCTTCTCAAACGGATAGAGATTGACGACGACCATGTCGATGCCCGCGATGCCGTGGTCGGCCATGTCCTTCACGTCGCTTTCAAGGTCGCGCCGGGCAAGGATGCCGCCGAACACGAGCGGGTGCAGCGTCTTGACGCGGCCGCCGAGGATGT
>CAZFNC010000133.1:0-3074 GCA_964520485.1 uncultured Synergistaceae bacterium
GGCGTTATCGGCACGGCTGTCGCCGCCGCGACGATGCTGACGCTGCTTTCGCACTGATCTCAATTCCAAAAAGATTTGTGCCCGTCAAGGCTCCGGCCTCTGCTCTTTTAATAGACGTGAGGCTCGGCGGGATATGAAGCGCCGCCCTGAACGGGGTGAGAACGCATGGACGCGGAGAAGCGGAAACGTTTCTCCGCGTCCTTTTTCGTTTGCGAAAAGAAACGCCTGTCATTTGAAAGAGTCCCGTGACCGCGTCATGCTGAAGACGCTGTTGCGGTTCAGGCGGTTCCGCGTTAAAATTTATCACGAGTGTGCGCGCGGCGCTCGCAAGACGCGCCGAAGTGGAGCACGGCGCACATGCCGCGAAGATCGTCGACGGCCCCGTTCTTTGTGAACGCGCGCGTCCGTTCATTGATATTTGGCGAACTGCCCTGAAAAAAGCTCTGTTTTTACGGGAGGCGAGAGGATGCTGCAAAGACTGTATGGCGGTTTCATCTCACGCTGGCGGCGCGCCCGCGCGAAAAAACGCCTGTTCATATATGTGTGCGTGTATACTCTCGCTTTCCTGGCAGCGTTCTCGATCGCGTGGAGCCCGTTTCTGCTTGACGGCAAGACGTTTATCTGGTTCTACGACGGCAGGTTCCAGCACTACCCGCTCTTCGTCTACGTGGGGCGGACGCTGCGCCGTCTCCTGACGGGTTTTCTCGGAGGAAATTTTACCGTTCCCCAGTTTGACATCAGCATGGGAGCGGGAGACGACGTGTTCAATTTTGTCAACTCGCTCGGCGGAACCGATCCGCTGTTATGGCTGGCCGCGCTCGCGCCTCTCGGATACAGCGAACATCTCTTCGCGTTTTTGGCGATCTTCAGAATCTGGCTCGCGGGATTGAGCTTTTCCTATTTGTGCCTGTACTTCGGGAAGAGAGCCGTTCATACGCTGATCGGAAGCATGGTCTATTGTTTCTGCGCTTACTCGATGATCTGCTCCATGCGGCATCCTTATTTTATTACTCCCATGTTTCTCCTGCCCCTTCTGATCGTCGGCGTGGATAAAATCCTGAGAAAGGAGAACCCCCTGCTCTTTATCCTGACGGTGTTCTATACGGTCCTGTGCGGATATTACCATCTGTACATGATGTCGCTGATGGTCCTTTTTTACTCCTCCGTCAGGTTTTTCGATTTGTACGCGGAAAAGCGCGGCGGGGAATTTCTCCGCGGTTTGGCGCGAGGGGCGGGCGGCTATCTGCTGGGGCTCGGACTCGGGGCCGTCGTCCTTGTGCCCGCGGTGATGGGGTATCTGGGAGCGTACCGCACGGGCTTCCACAATTACGCCGCCAACGCCTCCGTCTATTCGTGGAGCGAGCGGTTTGTCCACCTCGCGAAGCTGATCGCGCCGCACGGCAACTGGGATAACATGTCATTCGCCGCGATCGTCCTCCTCGCCCTGGCCCTCCTGATGTTCTCGAGAGGACGAAGGACGCTGAAGATCATGACCGTCGCCGCGTTCGCCGTCCTGATGACGCGCACCGGCGGCCTGATCATGAACGGCTTTCAGTATTCCTCGAACCGCTGGAGCTTCGGACTGGTACTCGTCGCGGCCTATGCGACGGTAGAAATGCTCCCCGACCTGCTGGAGCTGACGCGCGCACGGCGGCTGATCTGTTTTGCGACTCTGGCGGTCTATACGGCGTCGTGCTTCGCCACCCGTTTTGCCCGAAGCGTCGACTTCCTTTCCGTGGGAGCCGTCTTTCTCGCCGTCACCTTTTCCGCGCTGACCGCGTTTCCGCGAAAGGCGGATGAAAATGCCGTGAACGCGGGCCGTGCGGCCGCCGTTGACCGGTACCGCGAAGCTCTCTGCCTTCTCGTCGTGATCTTCAACGTGGGCGTGAACGGGATTTACACGTTCGCGGCCGACCGGTGGGGATATTCGCGCGAATTTCAGGAGATGGGTTATGAAAGCGCCAGAATGGAACGAGCCCCCGAAAGGGCTCTCGAGCCGTATTTGGCGGAAAACCCAGCGGGACGCGCCGACGGCACGGACTTTTTCGTGAACAAATCGATGGTGTGGCGGATCCCCACGATGCTCGCCTACAGTTCCACGCTCAACGGACACGTGATCGAATTCTGGGATAAAATCGAAAACTGCGGCCGCATCCAGAACCACTGCGTCTATTCCACGGATCAGAGAACGATCGTGAACACGCTCCTTTCGGGACGTTACCACGTGGAAACGCCGGAGACGGCGGCATACGTTCCCTTCGGCTACTCGAAAGTCAGGAACCCGAAGCCGGCGAACATGGCCTACGAAAACGACTACTCCCGCCCGTGGAGCTACACATACGCCTATCCCGAAAAGGCGGCGGAGAGGACAATCGAGGTCTATGAAAACGACGACGCTCTGCCGTGGGGCTATACCTACGACACGGCGATCGCCTACGAGACGCTTGACCGTTTGAACGGGCCGCAAAGGCAGGAAGCCATGCTCCAGGCGATCGCTCTGGACGGGGGAACGGCGCCTTTGTCCGGCGGGGAATCCCTGACCTTTGATGAAAAGCGCGTCCCCTATACCGCACGGTTCGAGAACTGCGGGTGGAAAGACGGCAAATTGACGGTCGAGAGCCCCGACGCGGCCATCACGCTGAATTTTGAGCTTCCCGCCGGCGTCGAGGGCTATCTGCGCCTGCGCGGACTGGATATCGACGGTTCGGGAACGGATGAATTCAACGTTTGGGTGGAGTGCGGCGGCGTACAGAAGAACGCGCGCGTCACTTCAAGTTTATATATGTGGCATTACGGCGCGGAGAACTATCTGTTCAACCTCGGCTACAGCGAGAAACAACGAGGGGAACTGACCGTCACTTTTGACCGTCCGCGCACGTTTAAGGCCTTCCCCGCTCCGCTCACCTTCAACCTGCAAGACATCGAGCTGTACGCCCTGCCGATGACGAACTACCCCGCGCGGGTGGAGGCGCTGCGCGCCGAGCCGCTGAAAAACATCCAGTGGGGCACCAACAGCCTCAGCGGCAGCGTGGATTTGAGCAAGGACAAGATCCTCTGCGTCAGCGTCCCGTACA
>CAZFNC010000134.1:0-3014 GCA_964520485.1 uncultured Synergistaceae bacterium
CGGCGTATAGGTGTGAGAGGAAGGCAGGGAACGCGCGGGCAGTCGGAGGCGGGAATGGCGGCGTGAACGGAGTTTGCGAACGCCGCCGCGCAAGCAACCGCCGGGAACAAAGTGTGAGCGCGGCGGCATATAGCTGTGAGAGGAAAGCTGGGAAGGCGCGGACAATCGTGGGCGGGAAATGCGGCGCAAACGAAGATTGCGGACGCCGCCGCGCAAGCAACCGCCGGGAACAGGCAGACAGCGCGGCGGCGTATAGGTGTAAGAGGAAGGCAGGGAACGCGCGGGCGCACGAGGGTCGGGGCTTATTCCGTGAAAACAGGCTCCTCTAGAGAGAGGCGCGTGCAGACGGGGGTGGGAATGGCGACGCGAACGGATTTTGCGGACGTCGCCGCGAAAAACAATCGCCGCGAACAGACGAACAGCGCGGCGGCATATAGCTGTGTAGGAAAGCCGTGTACGCGCGGCGCAGTAGAAAGCGGGAAAATAGCGCAAATGTAGTTTGCGGACGCCGCCGCACAAGCAACCGCCGGGAACAGATAGACAGCGCGGCGGCACGGGCGGCGGGCCTGAAAACGGTTCCCCGATGGAAAGTGCGGGCACGGGCGGGGTGTGTCAACCGCGAGAAGTCACGGCGGCCGGGGGCGGGGCTTTAGCCTCAACACGGGGCCGCGCGGGGTCAATAAAGAGGGGCGCGGAAGCGCGTCCCTTTTTGTGCGCGGTTTCGGTTCTGTGTCCGGCCGCGGGTTTGGCGGCGCGGGCCGTGGGGGTGTCCCGCAAAAGCCGGTTCCCGTGACGGCGCGGGAAACGATTGGCGCGGCGTCTCCCGATGTCCCGGGCGGCGCCGCGCCGTGTGTGCTTCATGTCATAAAAACAGCGGTTGCGCGGAGCAATCAGAGGGAGCGGGCGGGGCGTCCCGTTCGCGCGGCTCTCCCCTCCCGCGTTCCGGCTTCCGCGCTGTCGCGGGGCTTATCCGTCCGCACGGACGGTGACGGCGCCGTTCAGCTTTGAGATGTTCTCCGCGCCGGAAACGGCCTCGCCGAGGACGTACAGGCCGGGATAGGGGCCGGCGGGCCCGCAGAACATGACGACGTCTTTCCACGGGGCGAAGTAGGCGAGCGTGCCCGTCTTGCCCTTGGTGAGCGGCACGGCGCCGCCGACGTCGAGGGCTTTGGGGTAGAAGATCTTCTCGTTGTCGCCGTAGTTCTCCACGTCAACGGTCAGTGGCAGCTGTTCAGCGAGCGACCGCGCGGGGGCGCTGTCGTTGAGGGCGAACACGACTGTCCGCGCGCCGTCGCTCACGGAGATCGTCGCGGCTCCGTCCTTGCGGGCGCCCGCCGCCGATGCCGCGCGGGGGCGGAAGATCGCTCCCGCGGCGGCCAGCGCTGTCACGAGTACCGCGAACAGCACAGCCGAGTTTTTCATCGTCGTTTTCTCCTCCTTTTGTCGTCTTTTGTCTTTTCGTCTTTAGGGGCGTCACGCCGTCAGCTAGGCTTGCGCGCGCGGTCTTTCGCGCGCGGTTCTCCCGGCGGGGCGGGCGCGGTCTTTCGGCTGCCTTTCAGTCGCCTTTCACTTCGCGTTTCGGGCGAGGCGGATGCCTCTGGCGGCGAAGGCGTCGTCGGGGGTCTGCGAGGATCGGTAGGCGCAGCGCAGGTGCTTGGCGAAGTCGTTCCACCCGCCGCCTCTGCACACGCGGGTCGCGCCGCTCTCGGGGCCGGCCGGATCGGCCGCGGGCCCGGCGGGGTACGCGCCGTAGCGGTCCCAGCACCACTCGCAGACGTTTCCGTGCACGTCGTACAGTCCCCACGCGTTGGGCTTGAAGCTGCCGACGGGGACGGTTCTCGCGCGGTACGCGCCGGGCTTGACGTCGAGGTTGCCTGTCGAGAAGTAGTTCTGCTCGATGTTGTACGGGTAGTGTCCGTAGTAGTTGGCCTGTTCGGGGCTCGGCGAGGGGTCGATGCTGAAAGGCGCTTCGCTCCCCGCGCGGGCGGCGTATTCCCATTCGGCCTCGGTGGGGAGGCGGTAGCCGTCGGCGTCTCTGTTCCACGTGACGTTCTCGCCGTCGATCGTGTAGGCGGGGGTCAGGCCTTCTTTGGCGCTCCTGAGGTTGCAGAACTTCACGGCGTCGTACCAGCTCACTGTCTCCACGGGCAGGTCGTCGCCCTTGAACTCGCTGGGGTTGGTGCCCGTGATGGCGCGGTATTCGGCCTGTGTCACTTCGCGGGTGCCGATGTAGAAGTCGCTCACGGTGACGGTGTGTCGGACTTCGTCGGCCTCGCGCCAGTTCTCGCTTTCGGGGCTTCCCATGGCGAACGTGCCGCCCTTGATCAACGTCATCTCGCCGGACGCGGAGGGCGCGGCGCACGCCGCTCCCGCGAACGCGAGGAGAACAAGCGTCGGAAGGATCGTTCTCATGGCTCAAAACCCGTTCTTCTTCAGCCACGCGGCGAGGTCGCTCCCGAGCGTGGCGCCGCCTGAGTAGTGTATTGAAAGCGGGTTCTGGACGGTCGCGCCGGGCACGAGTTTGGTGATGGCGGAGACGCTCTGTCCGAGGCGGCCGCCGCCGTTGCTGCAGAACGGCGAGATCACTTTGCCGGAGAAGTCGTAGCTCTCCAGAAACGTGGCGATGGGCATGGGGATGCTCGCCCACCAGTTGGGGTAGCCGAGAAGGATGGTGTCGTATTTGCCCATGTCGGCGACGCGGTTCTTGATCTCGGGTCTCGCGGCGGCGCGCTGGTCGCGCTGCGCCTCCTTGAGCACGGTGTTGTAGTCGTCGGAGTATGGCTTGACGAGCTGGATCTCGTACACGTCGGCTCCCGTGAGGCGGGCGATCTCCTCGGCGATGCCGCGGGTGGTGCCGCTCCACGAGTAGAACGCGACGAGTGTCCTTTCCGGCGCGGGGACGGCCCATGCCGGCGATGCGGCGAAAAGGGCCGGCACGAGGGCGAGCAGCGCGAAAAACGCAAACAACCTGTTCATGACGATCATTCCTTTCGTATCGGGTAAGACGGGCGCGC
>CAZFNC010000135.1:0-2896 GCA_964520485.1 uncultured Synergistaceae bacterium
GGCGGAGCGCCGCCTTGCTCCGTCCGCAACGTCGGTGAACGTCCCGCGCGCCGGACGGGATGACGGCGACACGGTGCGCGGGCGTAAACGGTGCGGCACAATGGACTTCGACAGAATACGCGTCTCAGACGCGGACGTACTTAAACAGTCCCGTGACGCCCTTTCCCCATTGTTTGCCGACGTTGCCCACGTAAATGCTGCCTTCGCTGTCTACGGCGACGCCATGGGCGCTGAAAAAAGGCCTTCCGGTTTCATTCTCCGCGGGTTCGGCGCCGAGACGGGCCAGAATCTCGCCGTCGGGGGAAACAATGGAGACGCGCGACGGCTCGGGACCGAATTTCGTGCAGTGGCGATTTTCGGAAACGTAAATCACGCCATCCCTGTCAATCCAGATGTCAGAAGGACGTTTGTAATTGTTCCACACCGCCACGAGTTCGCCGTCGGTCGTGAAAAGCTGCACACGGTTATTCTGCCTGTCGGCCACGTAAAGCGTCTTTTCGTCGTGACTGATGCCGATGCCATGAGGAAGGTTGAACTGCCCCAGCCCGCTGCCCGGCGTTCCCCAGCTTTTGAGCAGTTTCCCCGCAGCGTCGAACTTGTGGATGCGAGCGTTGCCGTAACCGTCGGTGACATAGATGTTTCCGTGACTGTCTGTCACCATGCGCGTCGGACGGTTGAACGGACCCGCCGCCCGTTCGACCGTCCTGTGCTCGCTCGTATAGCCGGTGTCAGCCGGACAGTCGGCGCAGCCGAGCGTCATCACGACTTCCCTCTGGGCGTTGAACTTGTACACGACGTGCCGCGCGTCGTCGACGCCGAAAAGCGATCCGTCGCGGTCGCGGAACATGCCGTGCGCGCGTCCGAACAGACCGTCGCCGAACGTCTCCAAAATCTTGCCGTTCCTGTCGAGAACGATCGCGGGCGGGTTGGAGCGCGTCAGCACGTAAACGTTGTCCTGCTCGTCGACGGTCACGCCCGCGACGACGCCGATCCCGTATTTTCCGATGGCGTCTTTCGCCCAGTCCACATCGCATTCATACGTGTACTGCCCTTTTCCATAAACCATATCATATAACCTCCGGTCATCTCTCGGGGGATCCCGTCAGATTTTACACTAAGCGAGTTCCTGCCGTGCCGACGGTGCGTTCACGGACAGAAAGTACGACGCGGATCGAGCCCGCTGGTCTTTTTAAAGGAACATTTTGGGCCAAGATGCGGCGCGTTCAACGTTCCCCGTGTCGATGTTGACGCGCATAGCGCCGATCCCCTTGCCAGACGCGTCGCGCCGGAGAAGATGTGGACGAACCTGTCGCCAGCCCGCGGCTGTCATCCCATTCGACGCAGGACACGACTGTTTCGGCACGTACCCTTTTAAGAATTCATTTACAGCCGTCCACCTGTTCTGGATACCGAAACGAAGGGAGGCGCCCCGCGCGATTCCCTTCTCTTTGTTCTCCGTCTCAGGTCCCGCGCGGGGCCCCTCTGTCGTTCAGAACTCGATCGTTTTTTCAGGCTTTTTCAGCGGACCGAGGAACTCCGCCCGCGCGACGAACTCTGCGGCGCGGTCCATGTTTGCGCGTCTGTCGGACCGCACGAACATCCGGACGACGGCAAATTTCATGCGCGCTCCCTCCCTATTTGAGCTTGCCGCGGCAGAGCACGGGAATCTCCTCGACGACCTCGCCGCGAGAGACGAGATACGCTGTTTCGTGCAAGTTGACGGTGGGGCAGATGTGCACGGGGATGATCTCCACCTTGTCGCCGATGCGCACGCTGTCGCGGAACGACCTGTTGTAGATGATCGCGTGTTCGTCATACACGTCGGCGATATGCACGCCCGGCCGACCCTTGATCGAGCCGAGCCCCGGCGTGGCGGTGATTCCCTTTGTGCGACGCTGCATCGTGATGCCCTTCGCTCCCACGTCGAGGATAACGCGCTCGGGCGTGGGGCGGCTGATGACCGTGGCCAGCACCGTGGCGGCACAGTGTTCCAACGTGCCCGCGGCGGCGCCCATCGAGGCGTCCATGAGGATATAGGTGCCCGGGCGGAACTCAGTGATGCCCGGCAAAACCTGAAAATCGTGCATGAGCGAAGGCGTCGAGCCGATGCTCACAACGGGCGCGGCAAAGCCCCGCTCCCGCGCAAGCTCCGCAAAGCGCAGAGTGCGCCGTTGGCTTTCGACGAACTGGCGCCCGCACTCCTCGAGCGAGGGAGCGTTGTAGCTGGCGCCGTCGTGCGAGAACACGCCCTTCAGACGCACATGCGGCGAACGTTTTAAGGCATCGAGCAGCGTCAGAAAGGCGTCCTCCTCGATGATGCCGCTGCGGTTTTCCCCGACTTCGATCTCGACGAGCACCTCGGCGGGACGGTCACTGTCGGAAAAAGCCCGTTCCGCCGCGTCCACGTGCTCGAGGCAGTCGACGCCCCACGAGACCGCGATCCCGCTGTCTGAGAGCGCGCGCAGGCGTTTCATCTTGATCTCGCCCGCGGGCTCGTTCGCGACGAAGATGTCGTCAAGGCCGTTTTCTGCCATCACTTCCGCTTCACCGATCTTGGCCACGGCGATACCGCGACAGCCCGCCTCGCGCTGAAGTTTAGCCAGCGCGGGCATCTTGTGCGTCTTGGTGTGCGGGCGCAGAGAAACGCCGCACCTGTCGGCGCGAGCCTGCATACGGCGAATGTTTTCCATCATTACCTCGCGGTCGATGAGCAGGGCGGGCGTGTCAAGTTCCATGAAGTTCACGTTTTTTCACCTCGCAGGAAAAAGTCATGTCCACGGCGCCTCTGGGAAAGCTTCGCCCCGCGCCGCAGTCGCCGTCGATCTGTTCGCCGGCGGCGCGAAGCGAGCGGAACTGCGAACGCCTGAATATATCGTTCGCTGCCGCAGCCCTTCTC
>CAZFNC010000136.1:0-2883 GCA_964520485.1 uncultured Synergistaceae bacterium
TCCAGAATACCGACAAACAGGCCGGAACCCTGTTTAAGGACGACCTCGTCAAGATCGACCGCCGTTTCGACGAACTTTTCCGGCGACTTTTCGGCGGCGGCGAGGCTCACTTGCGCGCCCAGTCCGAACTTGACCTGTGGGAAGCGGGCGTTGAGATTATCGCTCGTCCTCCCGGCAAGAAGTCGCTTTTCCTCGCCCAGCTTTCCGGCGGTGAACAGTCGCTGACGGCGCTGTCGCTGCTGTTCGCGTCGATGGAGGTCGCCAAGGTTCCCCTGGCCGTGCTCGACGAGGTGGACGCGGCCCTTGACGACGCTAACCTCACCCGCTTCGCGCAGATGGTCGTGGAGTACTCCAAAAATTTGCAGGTGATCGCCATGACGCATCGCCGTCAGACCATGGAGCACGCCGAAGTGATGTACGGCGTCACGATGAGCGAGCCGGGGCTGTCGCAGATCGTGTCCGTCAAGGTCGACCAATGGGAATGACTGTGCGGGACGAACGGGGCGAGGACATACTCTATGGCTTTTTGAACATGCTTCAGCCCGAAAACGGCCCTCGCGTCAACATGGACACCGTGCTTCTCGCGGGCTTTGCCCGCCTGAAAGACGGGGAACGCGCCGTCGAACTGGGCTGCGCCCACGGCGCCGTCAGTCTCATCCTCGCCAAACGGCGGCCGCGGGCGCAAATCGAGGGCCTGGATATCGATCCGGAACTCGTCGGTCTGGCGCGCGTCAACGCCCGCCGAAACGGTCTGGACGGAAACGCTGTTTTTATTGCCGGCGACCTCAGGGACGCGCGCGAACTGTACCCGCACCAGAGCTTCGACGCGCTCGTCGTCAACCCGCCATACGAGGACCCCGGCTTCGGCCGCCGCAGTGAAAGCGCCGCGCGGCGCGTCGCCCGCCAAGGCGAACGCTGTACCTTGCGCGACGTGTGCGCTGCCGCCCGCTACCTGCTCAAAAACAAGGGCCGTCTGTACATGGTCATGCGCGCGCTGCGACTTGCGGAGACGATGAGCGTACTTCAGGCTCACGGGCTGGCCCCGCGCGAGTTGATGATCGTGTACCCCGCCCCGGGAAAAAACGCTTCCGTCTTTCTCGTCGAGGCGCGTCGCGGCGGCGGGCCCGCGCTCACAGTGCTGCCGCCGCTCTATGTTTACGACGCGCAGGGCGAATACGCAGACGAGCTGTTGCGCTATTACCGTCCCGATCCGCCGCGCGGGTGACGCGTCCGCGCCGGAGCCGCGACGACGGGCGCTTTGCCTCCGTATATCACGTCTGTGCCGCGCTGGAAAAAAAGAACGCGCCCGCAAAACTCACGGAGAACAACTAAAGGGGGTTATCAGCCATGGAAGAGAAGGACAATCGGCGTTATCTGATGTGCGAGAGGAAAGAAATCTACCGTCTTCTGATCTTTGTCGCGGGATTTTGGGGCGCTTACACGTACGCGCTCCGCGGCGGCGTCTTCTGCAACGCGCAGACGGGGAACGTGGTGCTGATGGGGTTGGCCATAGGAGCGGGGAAGTGGCGCGAGGCACTGTATTACCTGATTCCGATATCCGCGTATACTCTGGGCGCGTTTGTGTCGGAGTACTTTCCCGACCCGGTGAAGCGGCGTCTGCCCGTTCGATGGGAAACGATCCTGATTGCCCTGGAGATGCTTGCCGTCCTGTGCCTCGGGTTTATTCCGCTCTCCGCCCCCGTGCAGATCGTGCAGGTCACGATCAATTTCTTCGCCTCCATGCAGTACAACACGTTCCGCGCGGCGGAGGGCATCCCGATGGCGACGACGTTCACCACGAACCATATCAGGCAGATCGGGATAGCGTTGGCTGAAGAGGCGGGACGTGCGTATGGGGAGAACGCTCCGCACAGGAAAAGACTCCGCGAGCACTGCGCCATGCTGGCGATCTTTCTGACGGGCGTCGCCGTCGGGGCGCTTCTGTGCCGCCTGCTGGAGGAGAAGGCAATCTGGGCGACATTGCTGCCGCTCGGCGCGGTTCTCGTCGTTTTCCTCCACGCGGATTTCGTTCGCGAAAAGGAACTGAAAGAGAGAACCCCCGCCGGACATTAGCGGACAAAGCCTCCGGAAAATTTTTCCGCGCTCTGTTTTTCCTCCGTAAGAGCAGGGCGCTGCGGATGGCGGGAAAAAAAGCGCAAAAAGCGGGAAACGCCTCTGAAGGCGTTCCCCGCTTTTTATTGCGCGGCGCAAAGGCGCCGAAGGCGCGTGAGACGCTAAACAAATCTCCTTACTTTTTGTGACGGATCGCGGCCTGCGCTGCGGCCAGGCGGGCGATGGGCACGCGGAACGGCGAGCAGGACACGTAGTCCAGCCCGACAGAATCGCAGAAGTCGATGGACGACGGGTCGCCGCCGTGTTCGCCGCAGATGCCGAGGTGCAGATGAGGGTTGGCCTCCCGACCAAGTTTCACGGCGATGCCCATCAGCTTGCCGACGCCTGTGGTGTCGAGGCGGGCGAACGGATCGGACTCGTAGATCTTCGTCGCGTAATACGAAGGCAGGAATTTGCCCGCGTCGTCGCGGCTGAAACCGAAGGTCATCTGCGTGAGGTCGTTGGTGCCGAAGCTGAAGAAGTCGGCCTCCGCGCCGATGGCGTCCGCGGTGAGCGCCGCGCGCGGAATCTCGATCATCGTGCCGACCTTGTACTTCAGGCCGGACTTAGCCTCGGCGATGAGCTTGTCGGCGGTGGTGACGACGATGTTCTTGACGAACTTGAACTCTTTGACCTCGCCCACGAGAGGGATCATGATCTCGGGAACAATCGTCCACTCGGGGTGACGGGCGCTGACGGCAAGCGCGGCCTTGATAATGGCCGACGTCTGCATGACGGCGATCTCGGGATAGGTGACGGAAAGGCGGCAGC
>CAZFNC010000137.1:0-2747 GCA_964520485.1 uncultured Synergistaceae bacterium
TACCATCGCGCGCCGACTGTGCCGCGGCCGCTCATTCTCCTGTTCCGTCGATCTCCGTCAGGTAACGGTCGATCGCTTCGGCGGCGCGCTTGGCGCCGTCGACGGCGTGGACGACCGTCTTGGCGCCCGTGATCACGTCACCCGCGCCGAACACGCCTTTCACCGAGGTCATATAGTTCTCGTCCACGGCGAGTAGCCCCCTGTCGGTCAGGTCAAGCCCCGCCGTGGTGTTCGCCAGTTTGTGGCGCGGCACCTGACTGACGGCGATGACGGTAGAATCGGCCTGCACCTGGATCAGTTCGTCGGAGTAGCCCGCGATCGCGCCCGACTCGTCGCGGACGGCGCGCCTGAATACGGGCCCCGTCTCGTTGATCGACTGGATCTGCATTCCCGTCTCCAGTTCGGCGCCGTCAAGCTGCGCGTACGACACCTCCTGCGAACTGGCGGCGACGCGGTCGGCCTTGGCGAACATGGTCACGCGCCGCGCGCCGCTGCGCAGGGCCGTTCGCGCCACGTCCATGGCGGCGTTGCCGGCGCCGATGACGGCGACGCTCTCGCCCAAATGGATCCCCTTGGGGTTCGCCAGATAGTTGAGCGAGAAATACACGTTGCCGAGACTCTCGCCGGGCACGCCGAGACGGCGCGGTTTCTCTGCGCCCGTGCCGATGAACACGGCTGAATAGCCGTCGCGCATCAGGTCGTCGATCATGATGACCGATCCGATGGTGGTGTTGAGCCGAAGCTGGATGTCCATCGCCTCCAACTTTTCGCGGTAACGGTCGAGATAGCTCTTGTTCAGCCGAAACTCGGGGATGCCGTACTGGAGGATGCCGCCTATCTTGCTGTGCCACTCGAAGATCGTGACACGGTAGCCCTTGCGGGCGAGAACGATGGCCGCCGTGATGCCGGCAGGTCCCGCGCCGATGACGGCGACCTTGTGCAGACGCACCGACGCGCGCGGCGGCACGTCCATGCGATCAAGGTACATATCGGAGATATAGCTCTCGATGCTCGAAAAGTTCACGGGAGTGTCCTTGCGGCCTCGAATGCAGTGACCTGCACACTGCTTTTCGTGGTCGCAGATCAGGGCGCAGACGGCGGAAAGAGGGTTGTTCTCAAAGAGGACAGCCCCCGCGTCCATGAGACGGTTGGCCTTGAACAGCTGGATGACCCGCGGGATAGGCGTATGCACGGGACAGCCTTTCTGGCACATGGGAACTTTGCAGTTGTAGCAGCGTTCGGCCTCGGCGATAATACGCAGGGGCATGGTAAATCGCGCCTCCTTAAATAGGGAAAATATCGTGTGTGCGCATTATTGTAACGTCCGTTTTCCGCTTTGTCAAAAAAGGGAACCGCCCGGGATCGGCCGCGCGTCCCGCGAAATTCGGACCTTCCGCTCGGAAAACCGAGACGCGGGCGTACAGTGCCTTCTCTCAGGCGTTTCCCTGAGGTCACCAGCGACGCTTTGAGCGAGTAAAACTCTGCGGCCGCCCGCGTTTTTCCGAAAAACGCCGTTCAACGCGGTTTCCGTCCCGATTGGACGGGGGTAAAAAGGCGTTCGAGCGTTCAAGCAGCGCGTTGACAGGATCCTCCGCATTCTTTCAGAGAGAGTGCCGCCGCCGTTCGCGGCGCGCTAACATGAGACGCGTCCGGAAGAGAACACTGCAAAAACGGTGTTGAAGACGATTCCAACGTCGCATGGTCGAGACGGTTTACACGCAAGATTTGTCTTGTAAGGATAACCTGCTTTTTTTATTTGGCCATCCGGCGAAAAAGGTGTAAAGTATTCTCCGTCCGTTCCCGTCCGCGGCGGGAACAGGCGAAAAGAGGCGGGCGTTCCCTAGCCGTCAATGGAGAAAGATACTGGCCGTCTGCGAGCTTTTCTCCGTAAAAGAGAACGTCGGATATTTCGCGGAGACCGTTACGAGAATCAGCTTTCTGTCGTCCGCGCTTTCGGCGCTTGCGAGCGTCATCCTGCTGCCCGCCGTCGGAGTTCTCGCGAGGGACATCGGGCACAAAGGCCCTGCAGTCCCTTTTACATGCTCACAAGTGCGGAGGAAAAACGATAAACCATGCTATTTTAACGCCGTCTTTGATACAACGAAAAACCACGGCAGACAAGGACTTTCAACGGTTTTCGCCGTAGGGAATCCTCTTTTTTTATTTCGTTTTTTCAGCTATTCGCCGTTTCTTCCCGCGAGAATTCTTGTGTTGAGGAGGAATCGTTATAGAACGAGCCTGTCAGGGACTCATCTCGAACGTTCTTGAAACAGCCGCTTTCCGCAGCTAATTATCGGTCGCAAGCCTGAGAAGCGCGAGCCCAACGTCATTAGCGGGAGCGGCAGGCTGAATCCGGCGTTGAGCCGTAGGTCTGCGACACGGTCACGGAGCAGGTAATGGCAAGCTGAGGATCGATGAACTCCGGCGGCTCATAGACATAGAGGATCCCGTCTCTTTTGTGCGCTGGAGCTGAAACACATCCTTGGACTTTCCGCAGCGGAGATCGCTCAGAGGTCCGGTGTTTCCCTGTCGCGAGTTTATCGGCTGCCTGCCCTGACAAAGACTGTGACAGAGAAATACCGCTATGGAGATGATGGCGATTGAGCAAGCAGACCGTAGGTGCGAAAAACGCCTGCAAGGATAAAAAGAAAAGACCGCGGCCCCATATGAATGGGACCATTGGTTGAAGAGGTCCATCCGCCGCCACGTCAAAAATTTTCGTTTGCTTCTTCGCCGTTCTTGTGGTA
>CAZFNC010000138.1:0-2678 GCA_964520485.1 uncultured Synergistaceae bacterium
GTGATCGGCATGAGCGCTACGGCCGAGCGCTTCAACCGTCTTGCCGGGAACGCCTCTTCGGTGCTGCGCAAGGTCGTCGTGCCGGTTCTGGACGTCAGGAACTCGGGGCTGCTGAAGGACAGGATCATCGTCACCTATCCCGGCAACGCCGAGAAGGACAACGACATGGCGATTCTGCAGGCGGCTGCGGACGAGTGGTTGGACAAGTGCGCCCACTGGCGACAGTATTCATACGAGCAGCACAACGCGCAGGTGAACCCCGTCTTTGTGGTGCAGGTGCAGGCGGGCTCAGGGAATTCCGTTTCCGCCACGAATCTCGACGACGTGATCGCCAAGGTAGAGGAGCGGCAAGGCGAGCATTTTAAAGAGCACGAGGTGGCGCACACGTTCGGCTCGTGCGGCACGTTGACGGTCAACGGCCTGCCCGTACACCGCGTCGAGCCGTCGGAGATTGACGGCGACAAGCGCATCCGGCTGGTGCTGTTCAAGGAAAGCCTTTCCACAGGCTGGGACTGCCCCCGCGCCGAGAGCATGATGTCGTTCTGCCGCAGGGAAGACGCCACGTACATTGCCCAACTTCTGGGCAGGATGGTGCGCACGCCGTTGCACGCGCGTATCCTCTCGGATGAGTCGCTCAATGAGGTGCGGCTGTTTCTGCCCTATTTCGACAGGGAGACGGTGAAAAACGTTGTCGACGCGCTGAAAGACACTGAGGCAGGGGCCATCCCGACCGATATTGTGGGCGAGGAGATCGGAAAAAGCCAGTATGTCACGTGGACTGTACGTTCCCACCCTGTGAGAGACGTTCCCGGACAGGAGAATCTGTTCGGCCCGTCTAACCGGAGCGCTCCCGTGAATGGGGAGTCGGGCGGTCAGGGCGCGGATACGCCGGAGCGTCCCGCGGGGGCATCCTCAGTGCGGGAGCCGCAGTCTTCTGCTCCTTCTCACGTGACAAACACCCCCCCGGGCGCAGTTGCCGCGGCGGAACAGGAGCCGCAGCCTCCGGTTCCTTCCCATGTTTCGAACCCGAACCCTGCCGTGGTTCCAGCGGCGGCGAAGAAGCCCTCGAAGCCCGCGAAACATGACACGGCGTCCGTGCAGATGACGTTCTCCGTGGTGTTTGACCGCGCCGCCGTCATCAAGTTCATCAACGAGGAGGCGTGCCTGTCGACTTACAAGATCAAGAGCGTGAGGATCAGCAGTTACCTGAAATCGCTTCTCGACCTTGCCTCACTGCTGACGATCACGGGGACTTACCCTCCGGCGCAGGAAGAAGTGGAAAATGACGTAATCGCCAAGATGCGCGCCTACGCCGAGCGACTGCGTACGGAGGGCAGATATGACGGGCTGGCCGAGAAGGTGCGTCGCTTCGAGTTGCTCATGGACGTGTACGACGTGTGGGGGGAGAAAAAAGTTGCGTCGAGAGGCTTCAACATTTTCGCCGATTCCGACGAGGACCTGGAACGGCAGCTGCGCGTCGCGGACGCGAAACTTTGCAAATACGGTTTTCCGAACAAGTACGGGAAACGGTATTACGATACGGACAACCCCGACGGCTATAAGATCGACGTGATTCTCTACGTCGCGAACGACGAGTGTCGCGGCGACCTGAACGCCTATGCAGAGCAAAAGTTCCATGCCCTCAATGACACGTACAGGAAATATGTGACCAAACTTCCCGAAAAGGACAGGAGACGTTACAACGACATCATCGCCAACGGAGATGTCGTCAGCAAGCACACATTATGTCTGCCCGAAACAGTCAGCGTCAGGCCGGACATGGACGGTAAACGCTACAGCAATCACCTGTACACCGAAAAGGATAAGGACTTCGCCACGATCAGGCTGAACAGCTGGGAAGACGCGGTGATCGCGAAGGAATCGACGCGGCCGGATTTTGTCTGCTGGCTGCGCAATCCTCCGCAGAAGCCGTGGGCTCTGTGCCTTCCCTACGAAATGGAGGGGGAGACCAGATCCATGTATCCCGACTTCATCGTCGTCAGGCAGGACGCCGTGCTCCGCTACGTGATCGACGTGCTCGAGCCCCATAACCCTGGCTTTAAGGACAACCTCGGCAAGGCGAAGGCGCTGGCGGAGTACGCCCGGGACGAAACGGGCATCGGTCGCGTGCAGCTGATTCGCATGGTAAGAGACGCCGGGGCTAACAAGCTCAAACGACTCGACCTCTCCCTCGGCAAGATCCGCGAAAAGGTGATGGGAGCCAACAACACGGACGAACTGGACCACATTTTTGAGAAGGACGGGTTTTTCGACGCGGATGAATAGACGCCGCGCGCTGGAAGCCGCGCGACCGACGAACACGCGGACGGTTTTGCCAGCCTGATCGTGCTGGACATGGAGGCGTACGCTGAAAGGTACGGCGAAAAGGTCGCGCGGAAGTACGTTGTGATTCCCGCGCGACTGAACGCTTCTGCGGAAGCGCGGGACGCCTGAGGTGAACGGACATGACGCTGCTCGTCGCGCTTTTCGCGGCCGTGGCCGCTACTGTGGCATGGTACGTCGGCAAGGGCGACAGTCTCAGGATCGGCCGCTCTGTTTCATGTACTGGGTTGCTCGCTTGCTGGTCGCCGACCCGCGCGGCAGGGGCGGCTGTGTCGTCGGCCTGCGCGGCGTGTGAAGCGCGGGGAAAAACAGAGATACCGTGATTTCGCTGTTTT
>CAZFNC010000139.1:0-2641 GCA_964520485.1 uncultured Synergistaceae bacterium
AGCACCGGCACGGGCGAGTTCGCCCTCGGCGTCTATCCCTCCAGCCAGGCCGTGATGCTGGATCTCCTGCGCAAGGGCGCGCTTGAAAAGCTGATCGCCGCGGGCGCGACGATCCGCACGGCGTTCTGCGGCCCCTGCTTCGGCGCCGGCGACACGCCCGCGCACGGCGGACTCGCTGTCCGACATACGACGCGCAACTTCCCGAACCGCGAGGGCTCCAAGCCTGGGAACGGGCAGCTTGCCGCCGTGGCGCTGATGGACGCGCGTTCCATCGCTGTCACCGCCGCCAACGGCGGGCGCATCACGGCCGCGGACGAACTGGGCTACGAGTACGAGTGTCCCGCCTTCCACTTCGATCCCACAGCTTACGAGCACCGCGTCTATCAGGGCTTTGGAAAGGGCGACAGCCGCGAAACTCTTGTCTGCGGGCCCAACATCAAGGACTGGCCGGAACTGCCGCCGCTCAACGACCACATGCTCCTGCGCGTCTGCGCCTATATTACAGATCCCGTCACCACCACGGACGAGCTGATTCCCTCGGGAGAGACGGGCTCGTTCCGATCCAACCCGATGGGGCTGGCTGAGTTCACGCTGAGCCGTCGCGTGCCCGAGTACGTCGGCAAGGCGAAGGCGGTCATGGCGGACGAAAAGGCGCGCAAGGCGGGCACGTGTCCCCCCGAGGTGGCGGCTGTGCTGGCGAAGGCGCGCACGATTCCCGGCTGCGAGAACGTCTCCGACGGCTCCGTCGACCTGTCCAGCACAATTTACGCCGTGAAGCCCGGGGACGGTTCCGCCCGCGAGCAGGCGGCGTCCTGCCAGCGCGTGCTGCTGGGCGGAGCGAACATCGTCAAAGAATACGCGACCAAGCGTTACCGCTCCAACCTGATCAACTGGGGCATGGTGCCCTTTGTGCTCACCGGCGAGCCGGACTTCGCCGACGGCGACTACATCTTCGTGCCCAATATCAAGGCCGCCCTGGACGGCGACATGAGCGCCATTCCCGCATACGTGATCGGCGAGACGGTCCGCCCGTTGGGCCTCGCCATCGCGCCCCTTACGGACGAGGAAAAAGAGATCATCCGCTGCGGCAGTCTCATCAACTATAACCGCAAGATGAAAGAGAATCGCTGAAGACTGGAGGCTAATAAGATGACCAACAAAAACGTGATGCGCCTTCCCGTGACCATCATGCGCGGAGGCACGAGCAAGGGCGTGTATATTCTTCAGGACGATCTGCCCAAATCGCAGTCGGAATGGGAACCTATTCTCCTGCGGCTCATGGGGAGTCCCGATAAGAAGCAGATCGACGGTCTCGGCGGGTCGCAGTCGGTCACCAGCAAGGTGGCGATCGTCCGCCGCTCGGAACGTCCTGACGCCGACGTGGATTACACATTCGCCCAGGTTTCCGTCGATAAGCCCCTTGTGAGCTACAAGGGCAACTGCGGCAACATTTCTTCGGGCGTTGGCCCGTTCGCCCTCGAGAAAGGGCTCGTGGACGTTGAGGGCGACACGACGAGCGTTCGCATCTTCAACACCAACACCGGCAAGGTGATCGTCGCCGACGTGGCTACGCCGGACGGCGCGGTGAAATATGAAGGCGATTTCGCCATCGCCGGAGTGCCGGGCACGGCTTCGCCCATACGTCTGAAGTTCGTGAAACCTTCGGGAACGCTGGGGCGCGGTCTTCTGCCCACGGGAAACGCGGTTGACGTTCTGGACGTGCCGGGGCTCGGCCCCGTCAACGTTTCCATCGTTGACGCGGCCAACCCGCTGGTGTTCGCCAAGGCGAAGGACCTAGGACTCACTGGCCGCGAACTGCCCGACGACCTCAACGCCGACCCCGCGAAGCTGGATCTGCTGGAGACGGTGCGCGGTCTCGCCGCCGTAAAGCTGGGGCTGATCGACGACTACAAGCGCTCCGCGTGGGATACGCCGGGCATCCCCAAGATGACATTCGTGGGCGAGAGCGAAGATTATGTCACGATGGACGGCAAGCAGATCGGGAAGGGCGATATCGATCTTCTTTCACGCATGATGAGCATGCAGAAGCCGCACCCCAGCTACGCCATGACGGGCGCCATGTGCACGGCGGCGGCGGCGGTCGTCCCCGGAAGCGTCGTCAACCAGGTGCTCTCGCCGAACGCGGACACACAGTTCATCCGCATCGGACATCCCAGCGGAATCCTTGAGTGCGGCGTGGACTATGAGGAAAACGGCAGTGTGCCGGAGGTCGCGGACACGTTCGGTTTCCGCACGGCGAACCTGCTCATGGAAGGAACCGCCGTGATCCGCCTGTAGCGGAGTTGCGGCGCCGCAAAAAGAACTCATATATCGGAGGCGAATCATACCATGTCAGCGTCTTTAGCTCCCTATATGCCGGCAATCTCCCTCGTCGTGCTGGCGGTCGTCGTCGCCATCGGTTTCATCAAGAAGCTGAATCTGGGCTTCATGTCGCTGGGAGTCGCGTTCATCCTGACACTCGTCTGCGGCCTTCCCGCGCGAGACGTTACGCGCGGCTTTTCCAGTTCCATGTTCGTCACTCTCGTGGGCGTCACATTCCTCTTCGGCATGGCCTCGCAGAATGGCACGCTCGATCTTTTCTCCAAGAAAGTCGTCGCCCTTGTGGGAAAGCATACCGTGC
>CAZFNC010000140.1:0-2519 GCA_964520485.1 uncultured Synergistaceae bacterium
CTCAGGCTCCCCGTGTCGAGCGCGAAGCCGGAGCCGCGCAGAAAAGCCGCGTCGCGTGCCAGCGTCGCGGGGTTGCACGAGATGTAGAGCACGCGTTTCACGCGGGCGGCGGCGACGGCCTCGAGAATCCTTCTGTCACAGCCCGAGCGGGGCGGGTCGACAACGACGCAGTCGACGCCATCGAGGAGTTCTTCCGTGACCAGATCCTCGGCCGCTCCTTCGACGACGTCGGCGCCCACGCGGTTGTACTCCAGGTTGCGCCGCGCCATGGCGACGGCGGACGGCCACGATTCCACGGCCGCGATGCGGGCAGCTTTCCGAGACAGAAAGGCAGTCAGCGCGCCGACGCCGCAATACAGCTCAAGCAGGTTTTCCTCTCGGACCAGCGAGGCGGCGTATTCAAACATACGCGCGGCCTGCGCGGGGTTCGCCTGGAAGAACGATGTGCCGTCGTAGTCGAGCTCGAAGGGGCCGAGGCGCTCCGTCAGCAGGTCCTCGCCCGCGACGGTCAGAGACTCGCGGCCGACGACGACGTTGCCCTCGTCGGGATTGACGTTCAGGACGAGCCCGCGAAGCTCCGGAAACGACGCTTTCAGGTACTCGTAGAGATCTTCAAGCGACGCCAACGCCTCTCCCGTCGGCCTGGCGGACACGACGAGGACGAGCAGCATCTCTTCGCCGTCTCTCGCGCTGCGGACGATCATATGTCTCAGCCAGCCGCTGTTCTTCCGCTCGTCGTAGCAGTTGAACTGGCCATGGGCGATCATGTATCTCAACGTGGCGTAGAGTTTGTTGGCGCCGCTCCCGAGCACGGGGCAGCGGTCAATCGGGACGATCTCGTGCGTGCCGCTCTTGAAAAACCCTGTCGCCCCGTTCGTCCCGCGCGACCTCACGGGAAACGACGCCTTGTTGCGGTACCCCCACTCGTTCGGCGACGGCTCGCAGGGAATCTCTCCCTCGATCGAAAAGCCGCCGATGCGCCTCAGCGCGTCTTCGGCAAGCGCCGACTTGATTCGGCACTGCAGCGCGTACTCGGCGTGCTGAAGCTGGCACCCGCCGCAGCCGCGGTACCATCCGCAGGGCGGCTCGCGTCTCTGCGGAGAAGGCGTCAGGACCCTTTCGACGCGCGCCTGCACGTAACTCTTTTTTTCCAGGCGCTTCGCGGCGATCACGGTCTCTCCAGGCAACCCGCCTTCCACAAAGACGACGCGTCCGTCGGGCGCTTTGCCGATCCCCTGCCCCGCCGAGTTCACTCTGTCGATGTAAATCTGATCCATGTTTTTCCTCCGCTTTTCGTTTTCTCCACGCTATTATACAGCACCTTCGCGTGCCTGTCCGCGCTCCGTACTTCCTTTCGGGCAAAAAAAGCTCCGTTCCCTCGGGAGAGAACGGAGCCTCCGCGTAACGTTTCTGAAGCTAGTCGATATGGGCGGGCGTATCCTTGAACATGGCGTAGCCCTCTTCAAAGGCCTTCTTGTTCAGCTCTTCGGTTCCCTTGGGAACGCGGTCGAGCATCGCCTTGCGCATCGCATCGGCGCCCATGAGGCCCTCGAACTCGAGCACGCGCGCGACCATGCCCAGCGCGACCATGTTCGTGACGATCTCGTTGCCGACTTTCTCGCGCGCCGTCTGGATCAGCGGAAGCTGATAGATGTTGGCGTCGACGTCGGGGATGTCCTGCACGGAGAAACTGTCGATCACGAGGCGGCCGCCCGCCTTGACGTCATGAGCGTACTTCGCCGCCGCGTCGGCGGTCAGGCAGATCATCAGATCGGGGCTGACGGGCTTGGGATAGTCGATGGGTTCGTCGGAGATGACGACTTCGGCCTTGGCGGAACCGCCGCGGGCGGCGGGGCCGTAACTCTGGGTCTGAACGGCGTAGAGGTTGTCGCAGAAGATTGACGCGGCCTCGCCCGCCATCACGGCGGCGGTGATGACGCCCTGTCCGCCGGAACCGGCAAGGCAGATTTCAAAGCGTTTAGACATGATGAATACCTCCTACTTGCCGGCGACGCGCTCGAGAAGCGCCTTGTACTGATCCGTGTACTCGGCGCGCTGAGTGTCGACGAACACGCCGGTGATAATTTTGCCCTGAAGCTCTTCGGGCGACTTCGTGTCGGCCAGCTTCTTGGGCATGACGTGCTGCTTCAGGTAATCGATGTTGACGGTGGGCGTCTTCAGCTTGTTGTAGCGTCCGTACTGCGTGTGGCAGTAGCCGGCCACTTCCACGACCGAGAAACCGTGATGCTGGATGGCCTTCGAGATCAGCAGTTCCACTTCTTTGGGGTTGGCGACGCAGGCGCGGGCGACAAACGTCGCTCCGGCGCCGGCGGCCAGGTTGCAGATGTTGAACGAAGGATCGGTGACGCCGTAAGGCGCCGTCTTGGCGTATGCGCCGACGGGCGTCGTGGGCGACATTTGGCCGCCTGTCATGCCGTAGATGTTATTGTTCATGACGATCGCGGTGATGTCGATGTTGCGGCGGCAGGCGTGGATGAAGTGGTTGCCGCCGATGGCGG
>CAZFNC010000141.1:0-2483 GCA_964520485.1 uncultured Synergistaceae bacterium
GGCTCGGCGTCCGCGAACCACGCGTGGCGTTCGCGATAGTTCTTCAGCAGCGCTTCGGTACAGTCTTTCACCGTTGTGTTTCTCCCTTCGGCTCGTAAATTTCGGGGACGTAATAGAGGACGCGGGTTCCGCCCGTCTCAAAGCGGAACGGGATCTCCTGCAGTCCCGCCAGCGCTTCCCTGACGCTGTTGCGCGCGTCCTTGCGCGCGTAGAAGAGCATGAAGCCGCCTCCGCCCGCGCCGAGCAGTTTGCCTCCGAGCGCTCCGGCTTCCATCGCCTTCTCGTAGTACGCGTCGATCTGGCCGGTGGAGACTTTCCTGTTCAGCCCGCGTTTCAGCCGCCACTCCTCGTCGAGCAGACGGCCGACGTCGTCGATTCTCTTCTCCGTCAGGGCCAGGTGCGCCTCGTCCACGAGGTCTTTCATCTTCAGAAGCTCGGCCGTTTTCGCTTCGAGGTTGCGCTCCTGTTCCACTTGAATCGCCGAGGAGAGGCGCGAGATGCCCGTGAAGAACAGCATGAGGTTGTCGTTGAAAGCGGTCTTCGTCTCGTTGCTGATCACGACGGGGTGCACGGAGTAACCCTCGTCGTCGAAGACGATTCTGTTCAGTCCGCCGTAGGACGCCGCGATCTGGTCCTGCACGCCGCCGCTTTCGCGGCACAGCACGCGTTCCAGATAGATCGCCTCGTCCGCCAGCTTTTGCTTGTCGGCGAACTTCCCTTTGAGCGAGTAAAAGGCGTTCAGCAGTCCCACGGCGAATGAGCTGCTCGTCCCGAGTCCCGTCCTCGCGGGCAGGTCGGCGTCGTAGAGGACTGTCAGCTCGTGCATGTCCAGGTACTTCATGGCCTCGCGAACGGCGGGATGCTCGATCTCGTTCGTATGTCCCGTGCGCTCGACTTTAGAGTAAACGATGTTGTTGGAGTATTCAAAAAAAGGCGGCAGATGGCGTACCGTGACGTAGCAGTACTTGTCGATACTGGCGGAGAGCACCTGTCCGCCGTATTTCCTGTAGAAAGCGGGGAAATCCGTCCCGCCTCCGAAGAAAGAAATGCGAAATGGCGTTTGTGTGATGATCATGTCTGATGGGTTTTCTCCGTTTCCGCGTTCAGCGCGCGAGGAATCTCTCTCCGCTCCGGACGCGTCCGCGCCAGTAGTCCAGCAGGTCGCGCATGGTCTGTTCGTAGGGGATGCGGGGTTCCCAGCCTGAGTGGCGCTTGAACTTGGAGCAGTCGGGCACCTGAAGGTCGGCGTCGATGGGGCGCAGGCGCTCGGGGTCGACTTCCACGGCGATCTTCTCCGCGGCGGGCGAAAACGAGATCAGCGTCCGCAGCGTGTCGCCGACGGTGCAGGTGTGGCTGCCGCCGATGTTGTAGTACTCCCCGGGCACGGGGTTCACGGTCAGGAGCATGTAATACGCCCGCACGGCGTCGCGCACGTCGGCGTAGGTGCGCAGGGACTTCAGGTTGCCCACTTTCACGACGGGCGGGAGCAGTCCCGCCTCGATCATCGCGATCTGTTTCGCAAACGTGGACTCGTGGAACACGTCGCCGCGTCTGGGGCCTGTGTGCGTGAACATGCGGGTGGTCATCACTTTCATGCCGTAGGCCTCGGCGTAGTAGCGGCCGAGCAGGTCGGTGCCCACTTTGGAGATGGCGTAGGGCGACGCGGGATGGAAAGGGCACTCCTCGTGGATGCCGCTGGCCGGCTTCTTCTCCGGCGGTATCTTGCCGAACACTTCCGACGACGCGCAGACGTGGATCATCGGGTCAAGCCCGACGATCCGCACGGCCTCCAGCAGGCGGCAGGTGCCCAGGACGTTGGTGTTCAGCGTGTCGATGGGGGAGTCAAAACTCGTCATGGGGTAGCTTTGCGCGGCCAGATGGAAGACGTAGTCGGGTCTCGTCTTTTCCAGCAGGTGAATCAGCGACACTTGGTCGTTCAGGTCGGCGTACTCGAAGGTCACTCTGTCCCCGCGGTTGACGCGATCCAGCAGATGCGCCACGTTGTCCAGTGGGCTGCGCCAGCGGCACGCGCCGCAGACGTCCCAGTCGGTGTTTTCCAGCAGGAAGTCGGCCAGGTGGGAGCCCACCATGCCTGTGACGCCGGTAATCAATGCCCGCATATGACGTACATACCTCCTTACAAGGACGGATCAGAGGGAGTTCAGAACCCCGCACAGTCCCAGGATCTTCTCTTTCTCAAGCGACGGATAGTTGCCGGCGTACAACCCGTAAAAGTGGATGAAGTCCGCGTTCTTCAGGCTCGCGGGGTCGAAATCCGGCATGCGCTCGCGCACGAACGGCTGACGCGCCATGTTCCCGCCGCCGGCGGTGCCTCTGCGGAACTCCACGCCGGCATCCCGCAGCATACCGGTAAGCCTTTCAAACTTTTCCTTGTCCGGCTGCCGAAGCAGCACGACGAAAGCGTAGTTGACGGTTCCCTCACGGTCAAATTCCGTATAGTACGTGTCGCTGTCAAGATTGTC
>CAZFNC010000142.1:0-2337 GCA_964520485.1 uncultured Synergistaceae bacterium
GAGCACCGTTTCCCTCGCGGGGTTCCTGAAGTAGGAGAAGATCTCTGCGATCTTCAGCACGCGGCGAGTGGGCATCATCTCGTCGGCCGCCTTCGCCATGCGGCGGATACGCGCGCCCGCGCCCTCGATCACGTCCTCGTCGTAGAAATGCTTCAGCATCTCGAGGAACATCTTCTTCTTAACTTCCGCGGGCATAAATTCCCGCCAGGATTCGTCGTCCACCATATCCACAAAATCCACCAGGCGTATGGATTCATTAAAATCGGAGGCCGTGCCGAAGATCAGCAGCGGCAGTCGGATCGACACGTTGCGCAGCAGGTCGAAAAGCGCCTGCTGCTGCTTTCTCGCCTTTCTCTCCTTTTCCAGCGCCTTCAGTTCCTCGGAAGTGCGATCCTGTCGGCGTTTGCGCTTGGCCTCCTGCGCTTTTTGATACTCCTCCGCGGAGAGGCCCTGCCGGTTCACGTCGATCGTGGTCTGAGGCTTTCCTCTCTTTCGCGGCGTCAGGCGGCGTTTGAGCAGGTCGAACAGCCGGAGTTTGTCCCTGTCCATCACGATTCCCGCGTCAGCTTTGTAAACGCTGTCGTCGTCAAATCCGCTCCTGATCGCGGCGTCGACGGTGATCCTCTTGATCTGGCGCATCATGCGCGGCACGTCGTAAGGCTCCATGCCCGTCCCGGTCTCGGCCAGCACGGGGCAGAAGTTCAGAAACTCGCCAAGTTTCACGCGACCGCCGTCGTCCGTCCCCGCGGAGTTTCTCTTCAGGCGGTGCGCTTCGGCCAGCACTTTCAGCGTCCTGTCGGGGGCGAAGTCAAAGGCGTAACAGACCATCTTCTGTTTGCCGCCGACGCTGCCCGCGGACTGGACGCGGAAAATCGTCTGCATGTATCCGGACGCCTGGGCGCCGGATGAGCCTGAAAGCAGCATGACGCCCGTCCATTCCTTGACGGTCACGCCCGTGGTCAGTCTGCCGCAGGAGAGAGTGATGGTGCGGTCGTGATCCCTGATCGCCGCGCGAACGTCTTTCAGCGCGTCGTCGTAAGGCTTCTCCTCGTCGCCCTCGCCGGCCACGTTGACGATTTCGTACTCCCCGAAAACGGGATGCGCGCGCAGCATGGCGCTGAACGCCCTCGCTTCTTTCACGCCGGGCAGGATCCAGAACGTATGGCGGAACAGGTCTCTGTATTCCGGCGTGGCAAACGGGTAGTTGCTGTCGGCGCTGTCGGCGGAGATCAGATCGAGAAACGCCCGAACGTCTTCGGCGTGGACAAAATCCCCCGCGTCCGCGCCGGGCGGCAGCGGCCTGAAATCGCGCTTGGGATCGCCCGTCCACGTGCGGAAAAACTCGCGGAAGTTGAAGGCAACGTTTTCGTCCTCGTAGCGATAGGAGCCGGACAGTTTTTTTCGCAGGTCGAAGGTGCAAATGCGCAGCTCGGGCAGGTCGCCGTAGGGGTTATGGTCGCCGGGGTGGCGTTCTTCCCAGTCCCTCTTCGCTTTCTGTTCCATGACGTAATCCCACTGGAACACGTTGTCGTCGGTGTACCGGTTCAGCAGGTTATAGGGTGTGCCGGAGAGTTGGAGAACTTTTTTTGGCTTTTTGCCGTCTTTCGGCCGCTCGAGCAGCGACTGAACGGCCTGTCCAAGGTCGGTCTGCGTGCCCTCGTGCGCTTCGTCGTACACGATGATGTCCCAGTCCATGGCGAACACCGCGTTGTTCTTGTCGTACTTTCCGCCGACGGACGCGGAGCCTCGCAAATCCTGCATGGACGCGAAATAGACGAAAGGTCTGCCGCTCCGGGCGAGGGCGTTCAGCCGGCGGTCGTTCTCCGCGTCGATTCTGGCGTCGTCTTCGGTGAAGCGGTCCCCCGCCTTGATATTCGCCTTCGTGACAAAAGCGCGGTCATCGTCGAACATCAGGCGAAAATCGGACTTCCAGCCGTCCACAACGACAGGACGGTGCGTGACGACAATCGCCTTTTGAAAGTTCAGCTTTTTGACGAGCGCGTAGGCCGTCACGGTCTTGCCGAAACGCATCTTGCAGTCCCAGAGCATACGGTCCGACCGTTTAAACACGGCGGCGGTTTTTTCCACGCACCGTTTCTGCTCGTCGCGCAGCGCGATAGCGGCGGGCTTCGTCTCATGTGTCGCGTCCGTCTCCCTGTTTTCGGAAACCGTCGGCGCGCCGGACATCTCGGCGGCGGTCAAAACGTTGCGGCCGCTCTTAACGGCGCCGATGGCGGCTATCGCCCTCCGCAGATCGACTTTGTACCACTCGCTGTCCCTGTCCGTATCGTAGAACTTGTGGACATCGAAGCCGGAACGGTCGAGCACCTCGTGCAC
>CAZFNC010000143.1:0-2296 GCA_964520485.1 uncultured Synergistaceae bacterium
CGGCGCTTTCGCCTTCGCCCACGATACCGGAAGCGCGGGCGGCGCGCAGAGCGCCGAGCGGCACGCACGAGGCGGGCTGCATGAAAAGTCCCGCGCGCGCCATGTCGGCCTGCGCGCGCACGATCTCCTCCTCGCTCACGGCGACGGCGACGCCGTCCAGACGGCGCAGTTCCGCGAGCACGCGGTTGCCGCTCGGGGGGAAAGGATTGTCAATGGCGTGAGCGATCGTCTCCATGTCCGGCGCACGCGAGATCCTCGTCCGGCCCATTTCGAACGCCGTCACGATCGGCGAGTTGTTGCGCGCCTGGGCGCAGATGAATCGCGGCATCCCGCGCGTGTACCCCGCGCGCAGCAGATCTTCAAAACCGTTGACGATGCCGCGGAAGTTGCCACCCGCGCTTGTGGGCACGACGACCCAGTCGGGCACGCCGAAACCGCGCCCCTCAGCGATCTCAAAAGCTATGGTCCGCGACCCCGCCACGCGAAACGGCACGTCGGAGTTGGCGAAATAAATGCCGCGCTCGGCCCCGAGTCGCAGACTCTCGCCGTACAGTTCGTCGTAGGGGCCCGCCACGCGGAACAGGCGCGCGCCGTAGATGGCGATCGGGGCCAGTTTTTCGTCGGCCACGTTGCCCTTGACGAGAATATACGCCTCCATGCCCGCCGCGGCGGCGTAGGCGGCGACGGAGGCGGCCATGTTGCCCGACGACACCGTGCCGACTTTGGCGTATCCCAGCGCGCGGGCGTGCGCGACGCATGCGGCCGTGCCGCGGTCCTTGAACGACCATGTGGGATTGGCGCTCTCGTTCTTGACCTGTACGGACGACAGACCCAGTTCCTCGGCAAAGCGCGGGACGTTCACAAGCGGCGTCCCGCCCTCTCCCAGTGTCATCCGCTCGTCCGCGTCAAACGGAAAAAATCCGGCGTAACGCTCCGCCTGCGCCCGCTCCTTTTCGCAGATGCCCGCGCCGTCCCAGACCAGATCGAGCGGTTCGCCGCAGTCGCAGCGGAAGCGTGCCCGCGCGGCGTCGTATTCGGCGCCGCAGGTTTTGCAGCGCAAAACGGCTTTCCTCACGTCGGCACCCCCTGATTGAGAAATGCGGAAAACGGCGGAACGGCGGTCCGCTCGGCTTCGCGCGACCGAAAAACACACGAAACCGGGCCGCGGCGGGGCGGAGACGCGCTCCTCCGTTCGTTCCCGAGGGACATCTTAACACAAAAAAGAGCCCGGGGAAAGGCTCTTTACGCGCGTTTTACCAGTTGATTTTTCTCACGTTTCAAGTTTTAATATAGAGTGGCGTCACGCTGTGCCGCCGTTCATTGTCCGCGCCGTGCGGACGGAAATTTTTGTCAACGCGATTCAGGAGGCAGTAAAAATGTCTGTGGAAAAAGAAAACACTCGCGACGAAACGACGCGCGAGCATGAAGAAATCTCACAAACAGGGGTTCGCAAAGGACTGAAATCCCTGCTCCCGGACGACTTCGACGAAGAAGTCGCGACGATGAAACG
This sequence comes from uncultured Synergistaceae bacterium, assembly GCA_964520485.1. Taxonomy (GTDB): domain Bacteria; phylum Synergistota; class Synergistia; order Synergistales; family Dethiosulfovibrionaceae; genus Pyramidobacter. The sequence continues at coordinate 1,511 of CAZFNC010000143.1, forward strand.
GGCCGCCGCAAAGCTCGCGGGCAAACGCGAAGCGCCGGCGGACGGAGAGCCCATCCCCGTCGATCAGCTGGGGCGCGGCTCGTTCATGAAGAAGTTCTCGACCGTCGCGGGGATGTTCAAAGGCGCCGCCACCGACGCGTTCTCTCCCGCGCAGGGGGGAGGCTCGCCTAAACAGCGCCGCGGGACGAAAGTTGAGTTCGACCCCGGCGATGAAGAACCGGCCGCGCCGGCGCCTAAAGCCGCGCGGAAGGAAGAGAAGGAAGAGATTAAAGAGAAGAAGGCGGAGAAAAAGATTTCATCAACCGCCGTGAAAGCGAAAGAGACGCTCAAAGCGGGCGTCTCGAAAGTCCTTTCCGAACAGAACAAAGAGATGGGCAAAGCCGTCGCCGGTACCATCGCGGGCGGACTGAGCGAAGCCGCTCAGGGCGTCGCCGAAGGCGCGCACCTGCTCCGCGAGGGCATCGAAAAAAGAGTCAAAGGGTCGGCCGCGGTGTTCAACGCGCTGGGAACCGTCGCCGGAGCGACGGGCCGCCTCGCGGGAAAAGCGGCTGGCGGGGTCGGACGCGGACTGAAGGCCGCCGGCAGCAAGGCGGGCGACAAGATCCGCGAGATCAAGGACTCGGGCGCCCTTGAAAACGCCGGCAAAAAGATCGGCAACACCGCCTCGGCCGCGATCTCGGGACTCGCCGAGAAATCCAGACTTGCGGGTGAACGCATCGGACAGGCGGCCCGAGGCGCATCCGAAGGCCTTAAAAAAGGCGCGCAGAACGCCGGCGCGAAGTTCGC
>CAZFNC010000144.1:0-2273 GCA_964520485.1 uncultured Synergistaceae bacterium
CCTCCGATAACAAGCCTCGCGGCCGAAAGTCCTCTTTATGGAGAGAACATTGAGCCGTTTCTTTCCCCGCGTGCCGGTTGATTCGCGCCCCGCGTAGCGGCGTGCAGAGGCGTATCTGTTGTGCCATATCGCTAGCTCCGTGCGTCGCCTCCGATGTTTCCGGATGCGTTCAAAGGATATGCCCGCCCGACGGCGACATGACGGATACGGAGCCGTGCCAGCCCCCTGCGCGCGCCTGTCAAAACGACGGCAGGGCCGCCGCTTCCGGCGGAGGTGAAAGACAAAAAACAGCCCATTCCCCGGCGGGGAATGGGCTGATGTTATGGAAAAAGACAAGGGTTGTGCCGCCTGTCCTGTCTTCGCCTGCCGGCGGCAAAGACCCTGCCGCTCCGGATCACGGGCAAAAGAGCTATCTGGACGGCGCCATGTCGCACATTCGCCGCGGGTACGGGCCGGGCGGCATGTGCAAAAGGCGCGGGACGCCGGGCCGGCGGAGCGGCCGGAGCGAAAGCGTCCCGACGGAGAGCGTGAACGAGAGAAAATCCCGCGTCCGGCGCCTGTTCGACGCGCCGTCCGTCCCTGCGCAAACCTGATGACATCGTGAAAGAGACGGAACGGAAAGAAACTCGAGCCAAACGCGAAAAGGCTCGTCGCGTCAAGATATCGAGATCATTAAGCGACCGCAGAAGCGCGACAAACGACGGGCTCAAGTCGCCGTTATATCGCGCGGGAACAAGCGCGCGCGGAACAAACCAAGATGAAGAAAGAGACGGGACGGACACATACGCGTCGCCCCGTCTCTTTCTTCCCCTAGCGCTGTTTCCGCATGAGCGCGTTGATTTTGTCGGCGCAGAGTTTCTTCTCCGCGACGGGCATGTCTCTATTCTGCATAAGGTGCCAGAGCACATTGTGAGACTGATTGTCGCGAACATTCACGTCCGCGCCGAAATCGAGCAGGACGCCCAGCACATCGGCGCTGTGATTGCTGTGTGCCGCGAACATGGCGGGCGTCCAACCGACATCCGATGTGGCGTTGACGAGCGAAACCTTATCTTGAATCATACCGCTGTTCAGGAAGAAGTCGACGACGTTTTTATGACCCATCTCGGCAGCCGCCATAAACGGCGTAATTCCATAAATGTCAGGATCGTTGTATCTTGCGCCGGCCTTGACCAGACGTTCCACGGCTTCCGCGCTGCCTTTTTCCACCGCTCCGCGCAGCGCTCCTTTACTGCCGAAGCCCGCCCTGCCGTTGACGTCCGCCCCCGCGTCCAGCAGAACGCGCATGGCGTCGTCTCCTCTGAGCGCGGCATAATACAGCGGCGAATAGCTGTCTTCACCGCCCGTTTTCTCGATATTGACGCCCGCGTCGATCAGCGTCCGCATCACGCTGAGATGTCCCTGTTCGATTGCCGCGATCAGCGGAGTGTAGTTGGCGTGAGCGCCATGCGCGCGCTGCGCGAACTGCAAGTCATGGTTGGAAGCATCTTGTTCGGTATCGGCCCCGTACAGAATAAAAAGTTGGACAAGCTCCGTGTCGTCCGTGTAAAAACACGCCGCGACGAGCGCCGTCATACCGTCCGCGTCGCGCAAACTCACATCGGCGTTTGCTTTCAGCAGTTTCTCCGCTACTTCGGGCAGATCGTTCCGAGCCGCGTATATCAGCGCCGTCGCGCCCTCTTTGTCCTGTATGTCGAGCTTGGGATTAAATTTGAGCAGCACATCGGCAACAGACGGATAACGCGCGGCTATCGCGACCATAAGCGGAGTCCGGTCTTTGTCGTCCTGCGCGTCAACGGTGAAGTAACGCTGTCCCGTCAAGGCCTTTTCGACTTCCTCTGTTTTGCCGGCCTCGCAAAGGGCGAAAAATTTGTCGATTTTTGTCTCGATCATCGCGGAAATCTTGTCGGCAAGACGTTTCTTCTCATCTTCGGGCATGTGCCAGTTTTTGGACAAAAACCAGAGGACATCATGATCGTTTTCGTCCCTGGCGCTCAGGTTAACGCCGTATTCAAGCAGGGCGTCAAGCGCCTCGCCGCTTTCAGGCGCAGTCGCCGCGAACATGAAAGGAGTCATCCCCATATGGTCGTCTGTCGCCCTCTCCTCCGCAACCGTCTCCGCGGCGCCGCTCGCGCGGAGTTCATCTTCGACTTTCAGGAAAACGTCGATGACGTTTTTATGGCCACCTTCAGCAGCCAGCATAATCGGCGTATCCCCCTCGCCGTTGCGGGCATGAACGTCCGCGCCCGCCTTGATCAGAAGTTCCGCAAGGG
>CAZFNC010000145.1:0-2258 GCA_964520485.1 uncultured Synergistaceae bacterium
CGGCCGCGCTCTCTCCGCGCGTTAGGGCGCGGGGGCGGACTTGGGTCCGGCGCGGTTGAGGGCCGCCGCGTGTCGTCCGTCCGCAACGCGGATTTTCTGCTCGCAGTGGCGCGCGCTCGGGCGTTTTCCCGCGTTGTCCGACGGGACGGGGCGGGGCGGTCGGGAGATCGTCGCCGTTCTCTCCTTGCTGTGGAACACGAGCCGAGCTTGGACACGGTGCGGCGAGGGGCGCGGCTGCTCTCTCCCCTCGCGTTAAGGTACGGGCCGGACTTGGGCAAGGCGCGGGCGGGGGCGCCGCGTGTCGTCCGTCCGCAACGCGGCTTTTTCCTCGCGGAGCGCGCGTTCGGGCGACGTCCCGCGTTGTCCGACGGGACGGGGGCGGGGCGGTCGGGAGGTCGTCGCCGTTCTCTCCTTGCTGTGGAACGCGGGACGGGCTTGGACACGGTGCGGCGAGGGGCGCGACTGCTCTCTCCTTGTTGTGGAACACGGGACGGGCTTGGACACGGCGCGCCTCGTTTCAGGCGGTTCGCGTTCTTTCGACGCCGTGCCGACATCAAAAGGATAGCGCAATTCCGACGCCGTATCAATAGACTTTTTCGCGGGAAACGCCGTCCGGTCGCGGCGCGTGCGGCGCACAGGCGGGAAACGCCTTGCGCGGGCCGCCCGGCTTTTCTAGTCGTAAAAAGTGTGTGCAGACACAGTTTTATCGAACAGGCGGAGGGGCGCAGGATCACGTCATGGACAAATCCGCGCCGCTCGGCTAAAATATACTCGATAAAAGTGTGTCTATCCACAAAAAAGGAGAACGGCTATGAGGATTCGGCGCGATTTATACCTCAAACGTCTAGTCGAGCGCGAGCGCAACGGACTGATCAAGGTCGTCACGGGCATACGGCGCTGCGGCAAGTCGTTCCTGCTGAACGAACTGTTCACGGAGCACCTGCGGGCGCGGGGCGTCGGCGAGGATCACATCGTCCGTCTGTCGCTCGAGGGCATCGCCAACGTGAAATACCGCGACCCCGAAACGGCCTACGCGTATATCACGGGACAGCTGCGCGACTCGAACACGCATTACGTCATTATCGACGAAGTTCAGATGATGAGGGACTTCACGGAGGTTCTGAACGGTCTCCTGCTCCTCGGGAACGCGGACGTGTACGTCACGGGGAGCAACTCGAAATTTCTCTCCGCCGACATCGCCACGGAGTTCCGCGGGCGCGGCGACGTGGTTCAAGTGCACCCGCTCCGCTTCGCCGAGTTCGTCACGGCCTACGACGACGTCTACGACGCGTGGGACGATTATGTGGTCTGCGGCGGCATGCCGCTCGTCCTCTCTTACGCTTCGCGCGAGGGAAAGCAGGAATATCTGCGCGGCCTGTTCGCGACGGCGTACACGCGCGACATCGTCGAACGGTACAAACTGCGCGGCGAAAAAAACCTTGAGGAACTGCTCGACGTCATCGCCTCGAGCGTCGGGGCTTTCGTCAGTCCGGCCAAGCTCGAACGTTCGTTCAACTCCGTAAAAAACGAGAATTTGACGCGGGACACGATCGCGCGCTACACCGACTGTCTCGAAGAAGCTTTCATCGTCTCGAAGGCCCGCCGCTTCGACCTGAAGGGCAGGCGGTACATCGGCACGCCGTTCAAGCTCTACTTTGAGGACGTGGGGCTGCGCAACGCGCGCCTGAACTTCCGTCAGACTGAGGAAAATCACATTATGGAGAATATCATTTACAACGACCTTCGCGCGCGGGGGTGCGCGGTCGACGTGGGGTCTGTCGAGTATTACGGCAAGGACGCGTCGGGCAAGACTGTGCGCACGACGGGCGAGGTGGATTTTGTCGTCAATCTCGGCAGCCGGCGCTGTTATATCCAGTCGGCGTGGGAGATTCCGAGCGCTGAAAAGCTGGAACAGGAGAAGCGTTCTCTCGTCAAAGCGGGCGATTCGTTCAAAAAGATGATCGTCGTGCGAGGCGCGATGAAGCCGAACATCGACGAAGACGGCGTTGTGCGCGTGGGGGCGATCAACTTTCTGCTCGACGACGGGATTTTGTGGTGAAAGGCGGCGCGGGCCGTTGTCGTTCCCCGTCAGTCGCGCGTTTCCCTTTTCGCGGGGGCGCGAGGCTGGCTTGAATCCGGCGCCCCGGCGCGGCGAGGGGCCGTCGCGCGGCTTTTCTGCTCGTAAAAAGTGTGTCTAGACACAGTTTTATCGAACGGGCGGGGCGCGGCGGTGTCTGCTATAATGGCCGTATGCCGTA
>CAZFNC010000146.1:0-2238 GCA_964520485.1 uncultured Synergistaceae bacterium
CGAGGGGCGCAAGGCGGGCCTCTGTTCTCTCCTCCATAAAGAGGACTTTCGCGGGGCTTGGGCGGGCAAGGCGGCACGGCACAAGCGGACGGGCCGCGCGGCGCGCGGCGGGACTTCACCGGCGGGGTCACAACAACCGGCGGGGACAGAAAAGAAAAGCGGGGCCGGAAAGCCCTTTGTGTAGGGCATCCCGGCTCCGTTGTGTCCGCGCGCGGCGGCAAAAGCGCGTTTTTTTGCCCACGCGGGGAGTTGCGGGCCGTCCGCGTCACAGCGGCGGGCGTGAGCGCGGGGAACGCGCGCACGGCATTGCCGACCGACAGGGCGGGGATTTCACCGGCGGCGTCAATCGGGCGGTTCGCGGCGTGTTTTTACGGGGGGGCGTTCCGCGCCGCGCGCTTTTGCACCGCGCGTTATGTGTCGCGGCGGCAAGAGGACGGGGCGCGCGAGGGCAAAGGCGGGCCTCTGTTCTCTCCTCCATAAAGAGGACTTTCGCGGGACTTGGGCGCGCGGTCCGTCACGGCGTCAAGCGGACGCTGTTCACAGCACGCGGCCACGGCGTCACAACGGCGGACGTGAGCGCGAGGAAGGCGCGCCCGACACTGACCGAGGGGGCGGGCACGGGAATTTCACCGGCGGCGTCAATCGGGCGGTTCGCGGCGTGTTTTTACGGGGGGCGTTCCGCGCCGCGCGCTTTTACACCGCGCGCGGCCAGTCGCGGCGGCAAGAGAACGGGGCGCGAGGCACGGCTCCCGACCGGCGCGGCAGAAAAGAAAACCGGAGCCGGAAAGCCCTTTCGGGGGCTCACGGCTCCGGCGCCTCCGCGCGCGGCGGCTTTAAAAGCGCGTTTTTTGGCCGCGCGCGGGGAGTTGCGGGCCGTCCGCGTCACAACGGCGGAACATGGGTGCGGAAACGGCATAACACAAGCGGACGCGTCACAGCGGCGGACGTGAGCGCGGGGAACGCGCGCCCGACGCGGCCGATCTGCGCGGCGGGACTTCACCGGCGGGGTCACAACAACCGGCGGGGACAGAAAAGAAAAGCGGGGCCGGAAAGCCCTTTGTGTAGGGCATCCCTGCTCCGTTGTGTCCGCGCGTTGGGCGCAAGGCGGCTACTTCGACATTCTGATCATGTCGGAGAGGAGGGCCTGACCCGTTTCCCTGCGGCCCGCGCCGGGGCCGGAGAGAGAGATCGTCCCGAGATTGTCCGTCTCCACGACGACGGCGTTGGTCGCGCCGCGCACGGACGCGAGAGGGTGCGAGAGAGGGAGTTCCTCCGGCCTCACGTAGAGTTCGACGCCGCCGCCGTCCGCCGCGATGCCGGCGACAAGCTTGACGACGCGCCCGTCTTTCTTCGCGGCCGCGATCCTCTCGGGGGTGATCCCCGTGATGCCGACGCGCGGCACGTCGTTCACGGGAACGTCCTTCCCGAACAGGATTTTCGCGAGGATCGAGATTTTCACGGCGGCGTCCCATCCCTCGACGTCGCCCGTCGGGTCGGCCTCGGCGTAGCCGAGCGCCCGCGCTTCCGAGAGAGACTGAGCGTAGTCTGCCCCCTCGGACATTCTCGTGAGGATAAAGTTCGTAGTGCCGTTCAATATGCCCTCTATCCGGCTGACGGCGCAGCCGACGATGCCGTTCTTCAGCATGTCGATCAGAGGCGTCCCGCTCATCACGACTCCCTCGTAGGAGAAGCCCGCGCCGTTCGCTCCGGCCAGGGAATGGAGCTCGTCGAACGCCATGGCCACGGGGCCTTTGTTGGTGGTGGCGACGCTGATGCCGCGCCGCAGGGCCGCGCGGATGTGCGAAAGCCCTGGCTCGCCGGTGCCGAGGTTCGTGGGAGTGCACTCCGCGAGCACGGTCGCCCCCGACCGCGCGAGGAGTTCCTCAAACGGCCCCGGGGCGCGCCTGAGCTCCCCGAACGTCCCAGTCGAGGACACGGACGCCAGCAGCGCCCCCAAGTCGATTCCGTCCCTGTCGAGCGCGACTCCCTTGATCAGGTCGCTGACGAGCACGACCCGATATTCAAAACCGTATTTTTCGGCCAGCTCGCCCTTTTTCCCGAGAAGAAGTTCAAGAAGCGCGGTTCCGACGTTCCCGCAGCCGACCACCGCTATATTGTTGATCATGCGCGACCTCCGACGACGATTTTTATATGCCTACTTTAAAAATTATAGCATAAGCGCGCCCGCGTTCGCCGCCGCGGAGGATTTCGTCCAGAAAAAACAGCTAAATCACGTTA
>CAZFNC010000147.1:0-2232 GCA_964520485.1 uncultured Synergistaceae bacterium
GTTCCCCGCGTGGAGGACAGAGGAAAAGGCAAAGTCCTCTTTATGAAGAGAGAGTACCGCCGCGCGAAAATCGGAGCGCCAAGTCCGATGCAATTCAGCGATAAAAATTGCGGGACAACTCGATTGATCGGTATTTGACGGCATACGGGCGAAGACGACGTGAAAAGAAGGGATGCTATGTTAGAGGTAGTATTTAACGATAGCGCCGCGGGCTCTTTGACGCTGGCCGTCGGGCTCAAGGATCACACCGGCGATTGCGCGCATGACATATTGTCGTTCCCCTTGTCGCTATCCGTCGGAAACATTTCGGAAAACGGAATCGGAGCGGAGCGTGAAAAGGCGTTGTCTTTACTGTGGGGAATGTACCGCCTGACGCCGCGGGATGTGAAAGACATTCTGAACAAGCCCAAAAAGCATTATTCTCTGTTGCTCGAGCGGGCTCGAGACGGCGAACCGATCCGTGTATGGAGCGGCCGTGACCCCGACGAACTGTGCGGCTTGTACTGGCTCATGGAGCAGCTGCGGCCTGTCGGGCTGGAAAAACTGAATGTCACCCTCGTTGAACCCCCAGCTTGGCGCAAAAGGTCTGATAACAGTATCGTCCGGTATACCGGCTGGGGAGAAGTCGCGGCGTATCGTTTTGGACGGTCGCGGGGAAAACGACTTCCCGCCGAGTATCTTCGTTTTCTGGCGGATCACTGGAAAAGGCTGCAACAGGAAAACGCGCCCCTTCGCGCCGTATTGAACGGCGATCTGGTCAGCGTTCCCGAAACTCTGTACGACGCCTTTATCTTTCGCGAACTGGAAACGCAGGCGGATGAATTTGAGGAAACGCGGCTTATCGGACAAGTGATGGAGAATCAGCTTGGTATCGGCTATATGTGGATCGCGCTGAGAATCGAGCGGTTTATAAAGGATGGGCTGCTGACTCCCGTCACAGCGCCGGGACCGGATGAACCGGTTTCCCGGCGTATTTTGAAAAAACGAACGACTTTAAGCGTACCAAAATAGAAAAAGCCCCCGACGGCCGATAAAAATCCGGCGGTCGGGAGCAATTTTTCTGTTTGAATCACGCCCTGATTTCTGGTCCCGTCTTTCACGGCGAAACGGATGTCGTTCCTGTCGCGGACGGCGGCGTATTCCGCCGCTCCGCGCTGTCCTGCGAGCGAGCCGCGCTTTCCGCCGCGCGAAAGAAAAGCCGCGCCGTATCCCCCGTGTTTCGGGAATACAGCGCGGCGCTTTCTTCGCCTCACGCCGCGGCGGGAAAAGGACCGCCGCCGTCGAAGTTCCGCGCGCGATGCGCTCCGTCTACTCGACCGTGTTGGTCAGCGCGCCGATGCCCTCGATCTCGCACGTCACGACGTCGCCTTTTTTGAGGAATTTCGGCTCTTTCATGCCCATCGCGACGCCTTTGGGCGTGCCCGTGGCGATGATCGTGCCCGCTTTCAGCGTGACGCCCCGCGAGAACTCCGAGATGATCTCGGCGACGCTGTGAATGAGCATGTTCGTGTTCGAGTCCTGCCGCGTTTCACCGTTGACGGAACAGGTTATGCGCAGCGCGGGCGGGAACGGGAACTCATCCGCCGTGACGATGCACGGTCCCATGGGCGTGAAGCCGTCGAGGCTCTTGCCGAAGTACCACTGCACGTGGAGATTTTGCAGGTCGCGCGCCGTCACGTCGTTCAGGACCGTGTAGCCGAACACGTGCTCGCGCGCGTCTTCCGGCTGAACGTTTTTGGCGTCGCGGCCGACGATGACGGCGAGTTCAACCTCGTAGTCGAGTTTCTCCGTCACGTCCTCGTGGGCGGGGATCGTCCCGCCGTCGCCCTGGGAGTAGTTGACGCGCTTCGAGAAGTACACCGGCCGTCCCTCCTTGGACGCGAAAGCGGCGTTGAAGCTGTGCGCCTCGTTCGCGTGCTCCATGTAGTTCAGCCCGAGGCAGAGTACGTCCTGACGGGGGTGCGGAATGGGCGAAAGCAGCCGCACCGCGCCCGGCAGCGCGCCTGCGCCCGCGTCGTACGCGCCGTTTCCCATGCGGGCGAGATCTTCGGCGGACGCTCTCTCGATCAGATCGTTCATCGACGAGAAACGGAGGCCGAACGCCGAGACGGGGACAAGTCTGCCGTCGCGCATGACGCCCACTTCCGGCGCGGCGGACGCGTCTCTTTGATACGTGTACAGTTTCATCGGAAGGACTCCTCCCATATCGGAAATCGAATCTTGCGCGGCGGA
>CAZFNC010000148.1:0-2219 GCA_964520485.1 uncultured Synergistaceae bacterium
GCCGACGCCGCGAGAAGACGGGCGGCCCGACTGCCGTTCTCGCGGCCCGTCCCCGCGGCGCGATGAACCTCGCTCGGCGACAGCGGGCGCGCCGACGCCGTTCATCATTCTGAAGGCGCATGCGGCGGTTTTTCGGCGAAGGCGCCGTTTTGCCCGTTTTCGCAGGGCAAGAGGAGGAACGGTTCGCGCGGAAAGCGGCGGGGAGGGCGTCTGTCGGAGACGGCGCAGCCCGCGCGTTTTCCGGCCGAGGTGGTTCCGCAACGCGCGCTCGCCGCTGAAAAATCTTCCTCAAAGCGACTAGCGCCTAAAAAGTAAACGGGGAATTTCGGGCTTTTCAAAAATCTGAAAAAGTTGTAAAATAATCGAGATGAAAGTTCCGTGTGAGACGGGACGTCGTCATCTTGAAAAGGAGTTGAGTTCGTCATGAAAAAATTTTTAACGTGTCTCGTGGTCGTCGTCGTGATCGGCGGCGCTTTCTGCTGGTACATCGGTTCGCGCGGAAAGCGGCGGGGAGGGCGTCTGTCGGAGACGGCGCGGCCCGCGCGTTTTCCGGCCGAGGTGGTTCCGCAACGCGCGCTCGCCGCTGAAAAATCTTCCTCAAAGCGACTAGCGCCTAAAAAGTAAACGGGGAATTTCGGGCTTTTCAAAAATCTGAAAAAGTTGTAAAATAATCGAGATGAAAGTTCCGTGTGAGACGGGACGTCGTCATCTTGAAAAGGAGTTGAGTTCGTCATGAAAAAATTTTTAACGTGTCTCGTGGTCGTCGTCGTGATCGGCGGCGCTTTCTGCTGGTACAAGGGGATCGGCCCGTTTGAAAAGGCCCCCGCGGTCGAAGAGAAGGCGCCCGCGCCCAAGGCCGAAGCTCCGGTCGCGGCCGAGACGCCGAAGGCCGAAGCGCCCAAGGCTGTGACGGTCGAAGAGGCCGTCGCGCTTCTGAAGAAGGCCGAGGCCGACAAGACCGAGACGCCCGCGCTGTCGAAGCTGATGAACAGCGACGACCCTGAGCTGGCCTATAAGGTTCAGAACGCCTATCTGGCCGACCGCCTCGCGGGCGGGGACTCCGTCATCGGCTACAAGGGCGGCATGACCAGCGAGAAGCTGATGGCTGTGTTCAACTCGAAGGAACCGGGCGTCGCGCCTCTGTTCAAGTCAGGACTGCTCGCCGAGGGCGCGCCCATCGTGCTCGACAGGCCCGGCATCAAGCTTGAGCAGGAGATCGGCTACCGTTTCGGCGCGAAGATCGACAAGCCGCTCGAGAACGTCGATCAGGTCAAAGCCGCCGTTACCGCCCTGTTCCCCGCGATCGAAGTTCCGAACGTCGGTTTCGCCAGTCTCAAGGGCATCGGCTTCTTCGACATGGTCGCGGCCAGCGTCGCCTCGTATCAGGTGATCTGCGGCAAGGAAGTGCCCGTCGAAAGCTTCGACGTGAACGCCGTCGAGATGAAGTGCACGCTTGACGGCGCCGATTTCAACTCCGGCAAGGGAACCGACGCTCTGGGCGACCAGTGGGGCACCCTGCTCAAGCTGATCAACATCATCGTCCGCAACGGCGGCACGATAGAGCCCGGACAGTTCATCATCTCGGGCGCCATGGGCGCGATGCTGGACGCCAAACCGGGCGCGTACGTCGCCGACTTCGGCGGTTTCGGCCGTATCGAGTTTACCGTCAAGGCGGCGCAGTAAGCCCCGAGGACGGATTGACGCGGACTCGGGAGAAAACGTGAGAAAGGCCCCGTCCCCGTCGCGGACAGGCTGACGGAAAGATCGCTCCGGCACGGGATTTCAGTCCCCGCGCCGGAGCGCTTTTGCGTTTTGATCTCATGTTCCCGCAACCTCGCGGCGCACGGCGTTATGCTTCTGGTTTTTTCCGTCCCCCCGAGGTGTCCTTCGGCATGGATGTTCACGCCGCGCGCCACAGGGCGTTTCTCTGCTCGTATTGCGGCCGGTCGACGCGTGGCGCCTTTTCCCTCTTTCCGGCGCTTGAACGGAACGATGTCGCTCGCTCGCGGGCGGCCCGCTCCGTCGAGCGTGACGTCCCAGTGTTCGTCAAGGTAAAGGGTATAGTGCATAAATAGCCTCTCTTCGTTCCGATTTTTTAGCGGAAATTTTCGATTCCAATGTTGCGGAGTTAGGAGAAGAGTGGTAAAATTCTCTTAAATTCAACTCAGGCCGGCCTGCAGAGGGGCGATGCGAGTTGTCGTGTAATAACGTGCGTGCAA
>CAZFNC010000149.1:0-2139 GCA_964520485.1 uncultured Synergistaceae bacterium
TATGACAAGGCTCCTTTCATTCTATTAAATTTTATTTCTTTTTGGATTTTATGGGTTGGTGCTCAGAGCGGGACTCGAACCCGCACGACTCGCGTCAGGGGATTTTAAGTCCCCAGTGTCTACCGATTCCACCATCTGAGCCAGTCAGGAACGAGGAAATCATACCACAGTTTTAGTTTACGCTCAAGATTTTTTTATCGCGGCAAGGTGTCCCGCTTGCGTTCAATAAAAATTACGATATGTTATATGTTATAATATAGCGACTTTACCGCTCGGTTTTTTTGGGGTAGAATGAATTGCTTTCTGACGGCGGTCGCCAAAGATTGACGCCGAGTCAAATTCTCTCGAAAGAACAGGAGTTCCCGCACATGTATAAGGCGATGAAAGAGCGCTTTAAAAATTCTCTCGATCTGGGGCTGCTTGAGAACCCTCTGCTTCCGCGCCAGTCCGAGAACGCGCGCTGGCTGCTTGAGCAGCGGTATTTTGCCGATCGTTACGACGGGAAACTGGGCGCGCTGCGCAAGGAGCGTTCTTTTGAGGAATTCGCTCGGCGTGTTTCACGCATCGTCTGTTCCGCCGAGAGTCTGTACCGTTCGGAGTCAGATATTGAATGGATGCGCCGTCTGGAGAAAAATCTTTTCGCCGATCTGGTCGAGGGACGTTTCATCTTCAACTCGCCGTGTCTGTTCGCCGCCGGCGCCGGAATGACGCGCGACAAGGATCTCTCCGAGCTGATCTACCGTTCGCCCGACGAGATGGACCTAAACGACTATCGGAGGCTGTACGAGAGCAGGACGGACAACCAGCAGCTTTTTGCGTGCTTTGTCATCGACATTCCCGACAGCATCGAGGGGATTTTCGACTCAGTGCGGAACGCCGCCGTCATCAGCAAGTACGGCGGCGGCGTGGGCGGAAACTTCGGCCGTCTGCGTGAGCGCGGCGCCGACATCAAGGGCGGAACAGGCGGGAAAGCTTCAGGTCCCGTTTCGTTCATGGAGACGTGGAACACGATGGGGAGCGTCGTCGTCCAAGGCGGCCGCCGCCGCGCGGCGCTGATGGGAATGCTTCCCGCCGATCACCCTGACATCGAGCAGTTCATGGACGCGAAGACGGAAGAGGGCAAGCTCTCGTACTTCAACATCTCGGTGTGCGTGCCCGACGAGCTGATCGCCGCCGCGCGCGAGAAGCGGCCGTTCGCGCTGAAGTCGCGGAGCGACGGTTCGGTCGTGCGGACGGTGCAGGGCGAAGAGCTTTGGAACAAACTGTGCCGGAACGCGTGGAAGCGCGGCGACCCGGGTGTGTTCTTCATCGACCAGGCCAACCGCGACAACATTCTCAAGCTGTCGGGCGATTTCGACATCGAGTCCACCAATCCCTGCGGGGAGCAGCCTTTGCCGACGTTTACGAGCTGCAACCTCGGCTCTGTCAATCTGGTGAGCTTCATCACGCCGGACGCTTCGGGGCGTCAGTCGTTCGACATGGACGCTTTCGTGGATCAGGTGTACCGCTCCATGTACTACCTCGACCTCGTCATCGACGCCACCACCTACCCTTTGGCGCGGATCGGCGAGAGGACGAAGAGAATCCGCCCCGTCGGGCTCGGTCTCATGGGGCTTGCCGACGCGGCGATCATGACGGGCACGGTGTACGGCTCAAAGCTGTTCCGTGAGTTCTGCGAGTCTGTAGGCGCACACATGGCGGGAGCGGCGCTGATGGCCTCCGCTGACTGTGTGGACGAGATGGGCAAGGAGCCGTTCTCCGAGAGTTTTGCGGTGGCAAGGCTGTTTGAGGAGGAACACGTCGCGCACGGGGGCTCGCTTTTCGCTCGGCAGTGGATCGACGAGATGGACGCGGGAAGCTACGCCGCTTTCGTCGAGCAGATGAGAGAGCGCGGTCAAGTGCCCTATACGCTGCTGAACACGCTTGAAGCTCTTCCGGAAACGCTCGGCGAGGACGCGATTCCTCAGCTACGCAGGCTGATGGGTGCTCTGCTCGAGGGGCGGCTTCGCAACAGCCGCAGGTTGTCGATCGCGCCGACGGGGTCGATTTCCATGCTCTTTGACAGTTCCGCCGGCATCGAGCCGAACTTCGCGTGGAGATGGAGCCGCAAGGTGATGAAATCCGACGGCGACGGCTGGG
>CAZFNC010000150.1:0-2034 GCA_964520485.1 uncultured Synergistaceae bacterium
GCGTCAACATCATGGAGTTCGTCAAGCAGTTCAACGCGAAGACCGCTTCGCAGCCAGGGATGGTCATCCCCGCTGTGCTCACGGTCTACGCCGACAGAAGCTTTACGTTCGTTCTGAAGACGCCGCCGGCGAGCGTCCTGATCCGCAAGGCGGCGGGAATCGAGAAGGGTTCGGGCGAGCCGAACAAGAAGAAAGTCGCGACGCTGACCATGGCGCAGGTGAACGAGATCGCCAAGGTCAAACTTCCCGACATGAACGCCAACGACCTGGAGGCCGCCGCTCAAATGGTGGCGGGCACGGCGAGGTCTATGGGCGTCAACGTTACCGACTGATCGCGGAGCCGGAAAATTTGTGGAAGGCTGAACAGCCGTTTGACCACAGGGAGGAAAACATATGTCAAAGATCAGCAAAAGACGTTCCGAGATCCTGAAAAAGATCGACAGGCAGAAGGCGTATGCCCTTGCAGACGGCGTTGCCGCCGTCCTCGAGGCGGCGAACGCCAAGTTTGACGAGAGCGTTGAAGTTCACGTGCGGCTCAACGTCGATCCCCGCCAGGCGGACCAGCAGGTGCGCAGCACGGTTTCGCTCCCCAACGGCACGGGCAAGACCAAGCGCGTTGTCGTGCTCACCTCCACCGACAAGAACGCCGAGGCGGTTGCCGCCGGGGCCGACTTTGTCGGCAGCACCGACCTCGTCGACAGGATCAAGGGCGGCTGGCTCGATTTTGAAGCTGTCATCGCGACGCCGGAAATGATGAGGTTCATCGGACCGCTGGGCAGAATTCTCGGCCCTCGCGGCCTGATGCCCAGCGCCAAGGCCGGCACTGTTACGATGAACGTCGGCCAGGCTGTTACCGAAATTAAGGCCGGTCGCGTTGAATACCGCATCGACAAGTTCGGTATCCTGCATAACGCCGTCGGCAAGGCCAGCTTCGGCAAGGACAAGATTCTCGAGAACGTTCGCGCCTATTACGGCGCCGTGCTCAAGTCCCGTCCGGCGGTCGTCAAGGGAGCCTTCGTCAAGTCGTTGACGCTCTCCACGACGATGGGAGTCGGCGTGAAGATCGACACGGCCGATGCTGAAAAGGCCAGCGTTTCTTCTGAATAAACCTGCAGGGTATTCAGGTCGGCCCCTCGCTTTTTGAGGGGTTGATTTTTTTCACGTCAGCTGTATAATTTCTAAAGTGGACTTAAGACAGTGGGTACCGTAACGGTGTAATGGTTCGCCGCCCGCCGAGGTTCGGAAATTGAGATCGCGCGCGGGACGTGTCCTGCCGACGGTTCTTTCATCTTCCCCGCCTCAGCGGCAGGGGAAGATTTTTTATTGCAGGAGGTGAATGAGTGTGCCCGCACAGTATAAGATTGATCAGGTAGCCGAGCTCAAGGCGCTGTTTAACGGCGCCGAGGCGATTTTTGTCGCCGAGTACCGCGGACTGACCGTCGCGCAGTCTTCGGCCCTTCGCAAGGCGATCCGTGAGGCCGGGGGCAAGGCGAAAGTCGCCCGCAACCGCTTGGCCGAGATCGCCCTCGACGAGGTCGGACTGGCAAAGGACGTCAAGATGATGAAAGGTCCCAACCTTTACGTCGTCGCTTCCGGCAACAGTCCCGCCGTCGCCAAGGCTATCAAGACTTTCGGAGATGATCCCGCGAACGCGAAGTTCGTCGTCAAGGGTGGTGTCATGGGGAAGGAAATACTCTCTCCAGACGGCGTCAAGGCGCTTGCCAGCATGCCCTCGCGCGAAGAGCTCCTCGCCAAGGCTGTCGGTTCGATCGCCAGCCCGCTTCGCGGCCTCGTCACGGTGCTTTCCGGACTGCCCCGCGGTCTCGTTACCGTGCTGTCCGCGATTGCCGACAAGAAGAAGGAAGCCGCCTAAAAGCGGCGGCGTGAACGCGCGTTTCGAGCGCGAAATCAATTTTTACGCGGCATAGTCCGCACCGATTATTCCCGAGGAGGAAAAAACAATGACCAAAGAAGAGATTATTTCCGCGATTGAAAGCATGTCCGTCCTTGACCTGGCCGACCTTGTGAAGGCCC
>CAZFNC010000151.1:0-2022 GCA_964520485.1 uncultured Synergistaceae bacterium
CGTAAAGAGGCGGCGTTCCCCGTTTCGCGGACGGGCTCCACGCCGCCCGCGCGCGGCGCCTGAGACGCTTTTGCCGTCCGACTCGACGCCACGGCAGGGATATCAAGACGGAGAAAAATCTTTTCGCGGACGACGATCATACAAAAAGACTTCCCCGGCGCGCAAGGCGCGGAGGGAAGTCTTTCGTTTTGAGGCGGCGATGGAAAGGCGCCGCGGCCGCGCGCGTCCGAAGGGGCGCGGTCTCCGCCGTCCCGCCGGCGGCGCGCAAAAACGCCTTACGCGACGGGATCCGTCTTTAAGATGACGTCCACAGCCCGCCGCAAGTCAAACCCTTCGCCGAGCAGGAAACTGCGACGGCACCCGGCCGCGTCCCCCGCCGCCGTGTCGCGCGGGGAGTCGCCGACCATGAAGCTGGCGCCCAGGTCGATGTTGTAGTCGGCCGCCGCGCTGAGCAGAAGCCCCGGCTTCGGCTTGCGGCAGTCGCAGTCGATCTTGTACTCTGGCCGCTCCCCGGCGAAGCCCCTGTCGGGGTGGTGCGGGCAGACGCGAATGTCGTCCACGTAGGCGCCCTTCTCGCCCAAAAGGGTCTCCAGCTTGTCGTGGATGGCCTTCAGCCGCTCCCAGCTGACCTCCCCGCGCGCGATGACGGGCTGGTTGGTGACCACGATCACGAGGAAACCCGCCCTGTTCAGCCTGCGTATGGCCTCGGCCGCGCCGGGAAGAAGTTCCAGATCGGCCGGGTCGCGCACAAAGCCCTTGTATGCGTTGATCGTGCCGTCCCTGTCGAGAAAGACGCAGCGCTGGCGCCGGTCGAGACACTTGCGGGCGGGCAGTCCCGCCTCCAGATCGCGCTCGACTTCGGCGATTCTCCCGGGCGTGCCCATGTCCTTCACGTATTCGGGGGAACAGTATGCGTACAGGCCGCCCCCGCCGATCATGGGCTTGAGGAGATCCCTGTCAAGGTCGGTTTTCACGGGGCCTTTCAGCCTGTTTAAAAAGGCGGGAGAAAGCGCGTGGATCCCCGCGTTGACGCGGTTGGCGCAGCAGGTTCTCGGGTCTTCCTTGCTCAGCCAGCCGGTCACTTTGCCGTCGGGACCGCAGAGAACGATGCCGCTGTCGTAAGGGTGGTCGTTGCGGTGCACGAACAGGGTGGCCTCGGCGCGGCGCTCACGGTGGAAGGACATCATCCGCCGCAGGTCCACGTCGAAGACGATGTCGCCGTTGATGAGGAAAAAATCCTCTTTCAGCCTGTCCCTGAGGTACCAGAGCGCGCCCGCCGTGCCGAGCGGCGACGTCTCCTCCACGTAGTCGACGCGGACGCCAAAGCTTTTGCCGTCTCCGATGCAGTCTTTAATCTTATAGCCTAAATGCCCTATCGTCAGCACCAAATCACGGATGCCCTGACGCGCCAGACATTCTATTTGCCGGACGAGGACGGGCTTGCCCAAAAGGGGCAGAAGCGGTTTGGGGAGCGTACTGTTCACGGAGGCTACACGGGTTCCCTTTCCCCCGGCAGTGATGACGGCCGTCACGTGTTCGGTCATTTCACTCTCCCCAGAACTCACATTCAAGAGCTCCGCACAGCGCGTGATACAGCGTCGAATGGATGTCCTGAATGTCCTCGGTGGAGTCCGCGCCGGCGCGAAGGAGCACGTCGAAACTTTCGCGCATCCGGCCGCCTCCGCGCCCCGTCAGGCCGATCGTGACCATGCCTCTGGCCCGCGCCACGACTCCCGCGAGGAGAACGTTTCTTGAATTTCCCGACGTGCTGATTCCCAGAAACACGTCGCCCTCCCTGCCGTAGGCGGCGACCTGCTGGGCGTAGACGTAATCCGCCCCGATGTCGTTGGCGATCGCGGTGAGGAGCGCCGCGTGGGCGCCAAGGCTGATCGCGCTCAGGCCTCCCTGCAGATTCCTCGCCGTCTCCGTCTCTCCACGCGCCTCCAGCGCCCCGCGCAGGGTCGCGTCGATCGGGCGGGGCAGTCTGAAGGCCTTGACCATCTCGCCCACGATATGATCCGC
>CAZFNC010000152.1:0-1994 GCA_964520485.1 uncultured Synergistaceae bacterium
TCCCGCGTTCCACAGCAAGGAGAGAACGGCGACGACCTCCCGACCGCCCCGCCCTTGTCCCGTCGGACAACGCGGGAAAATGCCCGAGCGCGCGCCCCCGCGAGCAGAAAATCCGCGCGGCGCGCGGAACGTGTTTCCCGCGTGCCCCCGCACAGAGAGAGAACGACAGTCCCCGCCCGCGCCGGACCCAAGTCCGCCCCCGCGCCCTAACGCGCGGAGAGAGCGCGGCCGCCCCCCCGAACGTGAGAGAGAGGAGAGAGAGAAAGAAAGATGAAATACACAAAACTCGGCAGTACCGACCTCGTCGTGTCGCGCGTCTGCATGGGCTGCATGGGCTTCGGCGACCCCGCGCGCGGACAGCACAGATGGACACTCGGCGAGGACGACTCCCGGCGCGTCATCAGACGCGGCCTTGAACTCGGCGTGAACTTTTTCGACACAGCCATCGCCTACCAGAGCGGTACGAGCGAACAGTACCTCGGACGCGCCCTGCGCGACTTCGCGAGACGCGAAGAAGTCGTCGTCGCCACAAAGTTCCTGCCGCGAACCCCCGAGGAGATCGCGCGGGGCGTCAACGGGGCACGCCACGTCGCGAACATGCTGGACACCAGCCTGAAGAACCTCGGCATGGACTACGTGGACCTTTACATATACCACATGTGGGACTGGCAAACCCCGATCGAGGAAATCCTCGAGGGACTGGCCGCCGCCGTGAGAGCCGGAAAAGCGCGCTGCGCCGGCATCTCCAACTGCTTCGCGTGGCAGATCGCCAAGGCGAACGCGCTGGCCGCCGCGCGCGGATGGCCGAAGTTCGTCTCCGTGCAGGGACACTACAACCTCATCTTCCGCGAGGAAGAACGCGAGATGGTCCCGTACTGCGAGGAGGAGAACATCGCGCTGACCCCATACAGCCCCCTCGCGTCCGGCCGCCTGTCGAGAAAGCCAGGCGCGGACACCAGACGCCTCCGCGAGGACGCCTACGCGAAATTCAAGTACGACGCCACGGCGGAGCCCGACGCCGCCATTATCGCCCGCGTCGCCGAACTCGCCGACAAACGCGGGGCCAGCATGACGGAAATCTCCCTCGCGTGGCTGCTGTCGAAAGTGACGTCCCCCGTCGTCGGGGCGACGAACCCCGCCCACGTCGAAGAGGCCGCCAAAGCCGTCGAACTCAGCCTGACGGACGAAGAGCGCGCCTATCTCGAAGAGCCGTACCACCCGCACCCCCTCGCGGGCGTGATGGCGCAGAACAGACGCGCCGACGCCGGCAAAGAACACGTGTGGACGACGGGAGACCAAAAGATCGTGTGAAAAGCCGAGAGCCGCCCCTCCGCCCGTTCGATAAAATTGTGTCCAGACACACTTTTTACGACTAGAAAAGCCGCGCGCCCGGCGCAAGGGGAGGCATGTCGCCGCCGCCGGAGGAGCGGGGAAGAAAACGCTCCTGCGCGCCCTGTTCCCGCGTCCCGTTCCTTCAGCGCCGACCGCCAGCCAGAGCCGCCCGTTCGATAAAATTGTGTCCAGACACACTTTTTGCGACTAGAAAAGCCGCGCGGCCCACGCAAGGCGTTTCCCGCCTGTGCGCCCCACGCGCCGCGACCGGACGGCGCTTCCCGGCGAAAAAGTCTATTGATACGGCGTCGGAATTGCGCTATCCTTTTGATGTCGGCACGGCGTCGAAAGAAAGCGAACCGCCTGAAACGAGGCGCGCCGTGTCCAAGCCCGTCCCGTGTTCCACAGCAAGGAGAGAACGGCGACGACCTCCCGACCGCCCCGCCCCCGTGTCCCGCCGCGCCGCCGTCCGCCGCCGCCATCGGCAGAGAACACGCGCGGTCTGCGGGAAAACAAAAGGACGCCCGATAGCCGCGCCGCCGCTTGACTTGTAGCGAACTCAAAGCTTTATAATTCACCACGGAAAGACGAAGAAGCCGCGTTTGATGCGCGCCCGTCTTACCCGATACGAAAGGAATGATCGTCATGAACAGGTTGTTTGC
>CAZFNC010000153.1:0-1917 GCA_964520485.1 uncultured Synergistaceae bacterium
TGCAGTCCAACTCCATCGCCGACGCCCTCTACAACGCCTTCGGCGCGAACCGTCTTGCCGTCGGCGTTGTCGTCGGGCTCGTTTCGATCTGGGTGTTCTTCGGCGGCATGGGGCGCGTCGCCTCGACGACGGAGAAACTCGTTCCGCTGATGGCGGCGCTGTACCTGATCGGCGGCGTCTTCATTCTGGTTCGCTACTGTTCGGGAATCCCGCGCATGTTCGCGATGATCTTCGAAGGTGCGTTTGACCCCGTCGCCGCCACGGGCGGACTGATCGGCGCGACGATGAAGCAGGCCATCCGTTACGGCGTGGCGCGCGGACTGTTCTCCAACGAAGCCGGAATGGGCTCCACGCCGCACGCGCACGCCGTGGCTAAGGTGGGCCATCCTGCCGAACAGGGGCTGGTCGCGATGATCGGCGTCTTTATCGCGACTTTTGTCGTGGTCACGATGACGGCGTTTGTCATCTTCCTGACGGGGGCCGTCGACGGCACGACGACGGGAATCACGCTGACGCAGCGCGCCTTCGCCCTGGGGCTCGGCGGCTGGGGCACGCCGTTTGTCGCCGTCTGTCTGCTGTTTTTCGCGCTGTCGACGATCATCGGCTGGTACTTTTTCGCGGAACAGAACATCAAATACCTGTTCGGCAGCAGGCCGCTGACTGTCTTTCGCGTGGTTGTCGGCGCGTTCATCGTGGCCGGATCACTGCTGAAGGTGGAACTTGTGTGGGAATTGGCCGACTTTTTCAACGGCCTGATGGTGTTCCCCAACCTGATCGCCCTGATCGCGTTGGCGAAGTTCGTCTCACAATCGCTTGACAGTTACGACGGCGACGGGCGGATCAAGGCGTAAAAAGCGGTTGTTGAGAAAAAACGAAAAAGGCGCTTTGCGTTTTCTCGCGCGGGGCGTCTTTTTTTGTCACGGCGATAAGAAGAAATTCCAGCGCGTCAGAAAGATGGCGAAAAGGGACTGGCGGGGCGTTCCATTCGGATCTGCTGTAGCGGACGGACGGCCTCTTGAGATCGTCCTTTTTATGGAGAGAAAGATGCCTTTGTCAGGCCGGCGTCTTGAGGAAAAAATAATGAACTGAAATGTCGAATTAAAATAAGTAAAATCTACATAATAATGGAGCAGAAATATTGAAGCCGACACGGTTTTGTACGAATAGCATAAATATATACGCTCGGCAATCCTGATATTATGTATTCCCGATACTTTAGCGACGAACGAGTGTTCTATAAAAAAAACGACGCTTTCTCTTGATATTTTTTTAAATAGCTGTAAAATGAAAAAAGGCGAGAGAAGGACGGGAGAGAGACCGTCCCGCGGGAGCGGCGACGGCGCCGAAGGGGCAAGGCGCGGATGTGCTTACGCCGAAACTCTCAGGCGCAAGGGGTTCCGTCCGGATGCGGCTCTGATTCAAGGACAGAGCTGAAGTGTCGCGTCTCTCGGGCGATTCCGTAGAGGCGCATGACCGGCCGGTGAGGTGAGCGTGATGCTCTGTCGTTTTGTTTTGGTGACGAACAATCCGCGTTATAAGGATCGCTCCGATCTGCCCGTCGATTACAGAGACGGGGCGGCGGGCGTCGAGGTCGTCACGATCGGACGCGATATGATCCATCAGGGCTGGGAGCTTCAGAACCACCCGCTCTATGGGAATTTTCGCCCGAACCAGCAGCCGTACCGCACGCTGCTGCTGAAAAAGGATGAGTCCGCAGCGTTTGACGAGTACGGCCTTCACCTCATTGAAGAGGCGATGGCCGTGTACACGTCTTGTACGCGGCCTCTGACGCCGGCTCTGACGCCGGAGCGCATGCGGCGCGACTGCTCGGAGATCGACTTCGAACTGATGAAAGAGACGCTCCTGAAGACGGGGCTGATCCGTTAGTCTTAAGTTCGCTCCAAAAGCCGTTTCCCT
>CAZFNC010000154.1:0-1828 GCA_964520485.1 uncultured Synergistaceae bacterium
CCAAAGGAGGTCTTTTGCGAATGAAAACCGCAAGCGCCGGAACGCTTGAGTCGATGGACTGTCTCGTCACGGTGACGGAGACGGATCCCGGCTCGGGCGTAACGATCGAAATGGAGGGAAGCGGCGTAAGTCGCTTCCGCAGGGCAATGGAAAAGACGGTGCGCGACACTCTGGCCTCTCTCGGCGTCACCGACCTGTCCGTGAACGTGAACGACCGCGGCGCGCTCGACGTGGTGCTGGAAGCCCGCGTCGAAACCGCCGTCAAGCGATTGAAAGGTGAAAGATAATGCGCCGCACGATGCTCTACCTGCCAGGCAACAACCCGAACATGCTCGTGCGCGGGCACCTGTTTGGTTCCGACGGCATCGTCATGGACCTTGAGGACGCCGTGGCGATGTCCGAAAAGGACGCGGCCCGCACGATGGTCTCAAAGTTTCTGCGCCGCGGCGACTTTGGCAGCACCGAAGTGACCGTGCGCATCAACGGCGCCGACACCGAGTACTGGAAAAAAGACCTCGAAGCCGTCGTTCCACACAAGCGTCTCGACGGCATCCGCCTTCCCAAGGCCGACAGCCCGCGGATCATCAGAGACGTCGACGAGGAACTCTCGCGCCTTGAGGACAAGTACGGCATCGAACAGGGACACATCAAACTGTTCTGCATTCTCGAGACAGCTTACGGCATCTGGCACGCCTACGACGTGGCCACCGCGTCAAAACGCGTGACCGCGATCCTGCCCGGCGGCGAGGACCTCGTCGCCGATCTCAAGACGAGCCGCACGCCCGAGGGCACTGAGCTTGAGTGGTCGCGGCGCATGATCGTCATCGCCGCGCGTGCCGCCGGAGTGGACGCTATCGACCTGATGTTCCCGCGCGTGACCGACGACGAAGGCCTGAAAAAGGACGCTCAGTTCTCCAAGGATCTCGGATTCGACGGAAAGAGCGTCATCCACCCAAACCAGATCCCGATCATCCACGCGATCTTCACGCCCACGGAGAAGGAGATCGAAAAGGCGCAGCGCATCATCGCCGCCGCGGAAGACGCCAAAGCGCGCGGCCTCGGCGCCGTGTCCGTGGACGGCAGAATGGTCGACGTCCCCGTCGTCAAGCGCGCCCATTATATCCTCGTCAAAGCCGGTCTGGAAAAGGAGGCTGAGTGACCATGGCGCTGAACGCCCTCGGACGCGACATTCCCGATTACATCCCTGGCTACGGGAAGACAAAACTGTATCGGGGCGCCTTCGCCCTCGCGCCGGACCGCGTCTGCGCCGGCCCCCGTCTGCGCGTCACCAACCCCGACCGCACAAACAAGGTTCTGCCTGACATCAAGGCCGCCATCGCCGCTTCCGGCCTGAAAAGCGGCATGACCATCTCGTTCCACCATCATCTGCGCAACGGCGATTACGTCGTGAACCAGGTGCTCGACGCCTGCGCCGAGATGGGCATCCGCGACCTCACTCTCTTCCCCTCCGCCCTGTTCGGCGTGCATAAGAATATTATCAAACATATTCAATCGGGCGTCGTCAGCCGCATCTGGGGAAGCGTCAACGGACCCATCGGCGCGCTGTTCTCCCACGGCGGCGTGGAAAATCCCGCCGTCCTGCGCAGCCACGGGAGCCGTCCGCGCGTCGTCATGAGCGGCGACGTGAAAATCGACGTGGCTTTCGTCGCCGCGCCTTCGTGCGACTGTTACGGCAACATCAACGGCACCGTCGGCAAGTCCGCCTGCGGCTCCATGGGCTACGCGATGACCGACTGCCGTTACGCCGAGTGCGTCGTCGCCGTCACCGACAACCTCGTGCCCTACCCCAACTCGCCCGTGTCGATCG
>CAZFNC010000155.1:0-1748 GCA_964520485.1 uncultured Synergistaceae bacterium
GCAGCCTGTGGGTCACGCTGAACTACGACGGCAGCGAGCCGTTCGAGGTGTTCGCCTCGCTTGGGAAAAGCGGTTCGGAGCTGAAAGCCATGACGGAGGCGATCTCGCGCGTGATCTCTATCGGCCTGCGCTCAGGGTGCAGTCTCTCCGACTTTGTCGGCACACTGCGCGGGATTTCCGGCAAGGAGTACTGGATGTTTGACTGCGACGACAGTGAGATGGTTCGTTCTATACCGGACGCGGTCGCGCTTCTGCTGCAAAAGCTGACGGATCAGCGGACGGAAGCGCTCGGCACCGCCGGGGCGGGGGAGCCTCAAAGCGACATGATCTGCCCGGAGTGCGGTTCGCCGATGGAACTGATCGGCGGGTGCGCCTACTGTTTTACCTGCGGCTATTCGCCGTGCAAGTAAAAACGCGCGACAAAAAAGGGAAAGCCCGATGAAGGCTTTCCCTTTTTTTGTGCGGATGTCATGCGCCGAGTGCCGTCAGACCGCAGGCGTAGAGAATCGTCGTCAAAACGGCCATGCCGAAGAGGAGGGCCTGCTGATATTTTTTCAGGAACGGAACCGTGAAGAGGAGCGCGGCGCTGACGGCCGAGAAGCCCCAGAGGATAGATTTGTGGACGACGGGCATCGCGACCGTCCAGAGGGCGACGATCAGCAGCCCCGCGACCACGGGGCGCATGGCGACGCGCACGCGGTCAACCCACAACCGCGCTTTGCCCGAGGCGTGTTTGAAGATCCAGTCGAGCACCATGACGACGAGCAACGGTGCGATGACGACGGCAAACGTCGCGACAAGCGAACCGAACATGCCGAGGTGCCGGTAACCGAGAAGCGTGGCGGAGTTGAGAATGATGGGTCCCGGCGTCATCTGGGCAAGGGCGATCGTCTCGCTGAAAGCGGCGTCCGTCATCCAGCCGTAGTCGGTGACGAAGACTTGATGGAGAAAGGGGAGGGAGGCGAGACCGCCGCCGAACGTGAGCAGGCTGACCTTAGCGAAGAGCAGGAACAGGATGACGTAATCCATTTTAGGCTTTCGTCTCCTTTCTCTCGAAGAAAAGATTGACGATCACGGCGGCGAGTGTGCCTCCGAGAAGTCCCCACACGGGAGAGAGCTTTAAGACCAGAACGGCGACGGCGACAAGCGCGCAGATCACTGTATCCTTGACGGACTTCAGCGCGTTCTTTTTGACGAGGTTCCACACGACGACCGCCATGACGACGGCGAGTGAGGCCTTCGCGCCGTTGAAAAAGGCCGTGATGTACGGCGAGCCCATGTTCGCCAAAAGCCAGCTTGAAAGGAGAAAAATGGCGATGAACGGGGGAAGTGCCATGCCCAGCACGCCCGCGACAGCCCCCGCGGGGCCTCCGAGCGCCAGGCCGGCCTGATACGACATGCTGATGCCTAGCGCCCCGGGAGCGGCGAGCGACAGCGCCAGCATATCGGACGTTTGTTCTTCGGAGACGGCTCCCGTGTTTTCCGCGGCCTCCTTGATGAGGCCGATAAGGACGGGGCCGCCGCCGAGCGTAAAGGCGCTGATGCGGAAGATCATGGAGAAGATGGAAAATACGTCGATCCTTTTATTTTTTTGGACTTCCAATGTGAATGACCTCTTTTCTGAAAAATGTCAGATAAATTCACGGGCTTTGCCGCGCTGAATATAGTAACAGGGAAAACGCCGTTATGTCAATACGGGCGGGTTTTCCCTGTACGTTTCCGAAAAATATCTCGGAGACGCCGGCGGA
>CAZFNC010000156.1:0-1714 GCA_964520485.1 uncultured Synergistaceae bacterium
ATCCATGCCGTCGTGGTAGAACTCTCCGAACAACTCCTGAGCGGGAGGCATGTCGGTGAGGATGACGCGAGAAACCCACGTCGTGTTCATGTAGTGCTTGAGCGTGATGTTCTCGGAAACGATGTTGCCGCCCCATGTGCCGCAGCCCATCGACGAGGTGGGAGGCATACCGTTGTTGGGAGCGCCGGCGTTACCCTTGTTGTTCGGCTGGCGCACCATGATGCGCGATACGGGGGCGGCCATGCCGAGACGGTCGATGTGGCTGTCGTCCCAGCTGTAGATGCCGCAGCTGTGCCCCTTGCCGCCGACTTCAAAGATAGCGCGCATCATGTCAAGCGCGTTCTCAAACTCGCCTTCGTACTTGAACAGAGCCAGCAGGGTGGTCAGTTTCTCGCTTGAGAAGAAATGTTCCTTGCCGATGTCATCCTTTCCGCCGCCTGTGACCATGATGAACTTGCGGTCGGCGGGAATGGTGAATCCGGCTGCCTCGGCGAGTTTCTGCGGAGCGATGGCGACCGTGCCGGGCAGACGATGCCCGTTTTCGTCCCACATGACTTTCTTGACCTTCTCCGCCTCTTCGGGAGTGGCCAGATAGCCGCCTTCGGCTTCTAGCGCCTTGACCATCGCGTCGTAGACGCTTTCGTGAATGACGAGATTGCCGTCGCACGAGCATCCCGAACCGAAATCGCTCGTCTTGGAGATGCGGGTATTGCGGGCCGCTTCGGCCTGACGCTCGGGCGTGTCGGCCGTATTGTCGATGATCACCGTCGCGTTGCCAGCGCCGGATCCGTAGGCGGGCACGCCCGTGCTGTAAGCCGACTTGACCATGGGGCGGCCTCCGGTGGCGATCGTCAGGTCACAGCGTTTCATCAGCTCCTGCGAAAGAGTGATCGTGGGATTTTGAATACCCTGGATGATGTCGGCGGGAGCCCCCTCGCTGGCAAGCACGTCGCGGATAATGTTGATGCACTTGTTGGTGACGACTTTCGCTCTGGGGTGCGGGCTGCAGATCATCACGTCGCGCGCCTTGATGGCGTACAGAATCTGACCGGCGGGCGTAAGGCAGGGATTGGTGGTGGGAACAAGCGAGGCGATCACGCCCACGGGTTTGGCATATTTGGTGATACCCTTCTCGGGAATCGTCTCGATGACGCCGACGCTCTTGTGGCGAAGGCACTCGCGCAGGATCAGTTTCACCTTGTTGCGCTTGTTGCGCTTGCTCACCTTGTCGCCGAGACCTGTCTCGTCGACGGCTTCGTC
This sequence comes from uncultured Synergistaceae bacterium, assembly GCA_964520485.1. Taxonomy (GTDB): domain Bacteria; phylum Synergistota; class Synergistia; order Synergistales; family Dethiosulfovibrionaceae; genus Pyramidobacter. The sequence continues at coordinate 1,261 of CAZFNC010000156.1, forward strand.
GCACAGTGGCGCCCAAGTCTTGAGATCGTACAGTTTGGCGCCGACAGCCTGGCAGAGACGGTCTACACGAGCCTGGTCATAGGTGGCGATCACAGCGGCAGCCTTGCGGGCTTTGGCGACCATTTCGTCGAGGAGGGCCAGCTCTTCGGGCGTTGCGACTTTGTGTTCTGACATTTCAGATGCACTCCTTTAACGATAATTTTTTTGCGTTGAACAAAACGTAAGATTATTGAATGGTTCTATTACAGATTTTACGCGTGTTGCGCGATTTGTCAAAACGGCCTTCGATTCAGCTGTCATGCGCTCGGAGCGATTCTCGTAGTTTTTTCATCTACGAGTTCTATCAAAAAACAACGGGATTCCCTAAAAGTTCTATTGACCGTAAACGCGTTCGCGGAAAGAGGCTCTTCCCCCGCGGACAAAAAGCGGCCCGCGAGGAGCAGTTCTCCGAACG
>CAZFNC010000157.1:0-1701 GCA_964520485.1 uncultured Synergistaceae bacterium
CGGGGGAGAACTTTTATCGTGAAAGGATTGTTTTTTCGAAAATTTTTGGTTAGAATGACGTCAAAAGCCCCCTCGCGTGTACTCTACGAACATCGCGGCTTCAGCGCCTTAGCGTTCCTGATCGCCTGCCGTCGCGTCCATCGCGGCGCGGGAAAAACCTTGGCTGACAACAAAAGAGGCTCGAGCATGAAAATCACCGGCACCGAACTCATCGCCGCCGAACACGACCTCTTTGTGAAAGTTCACACCGATGCCGGTCTGACGGGACTTGGGGAAGCCGACAACTGGGGCTTTCTCGACGCGACCGAGCCGCCGCGCACGCGCATTTCAGCTTCGACGGATCCGTCAGGGACTGGTGATTCTTTTGGGGATACGCGCGGCATATCCACAGTATTCACCTGTAATACCACCAAAACTTAAAGGAGGTTTTTTCATGGCCGTTCATTGGAAAACGGCGTCCCGCCACAGCGTACAGATGGTCACTGGCGGCTGGCGAAGCGGAGCCAGTTCCTTTGCGCTGAAACTCGCCGAGGACTGGGAACGCAAGACGGTTATCGCCACGCCGTGCTCGCGGGACGACGACATGCTTGAACATATCGCGCTCTATCAGAAAGACCTGGACGAAACGTTCGAGACGGTCGAGGAGAGCATACGCGTGACCGAGGCCGTAAAAAACGTCGACGGCGGCGTCTGTATCATCGATGACCTCGCCACTTGGATCGAGACGATCATGCGCAACAGTTCGGCGCCCGTGAGCGAGACTTATCCCGAGATAGACGAGTTCCTGGACCTTCTCGACTTTCCTCCCTGCGAGATAATCGTCGTCACGCGTGAGATGAACATGGGCCTGCCGTCCGACAGCATCGGCGTGAGGCGCTTCCGCGACGTGGTCGGCAGGACGAACCAGCGCATCGCCGCGCTCGCTTCATCGGTCTGGCTGTGCGTCAGCGGCATCCCCCTCAAGCTCAAATGACGCCTCTTGAGCGACTGCACGTTCGCCTCCGCGCCTGCGCCGCCTGCCCGCTTGCCGCGGCCGAGCGCGACGGGACGTTTCACGTGCCCGGCGAGGGTCCCGAGGACGCCCGCGTCATGATCGTCGGCGAAGCCCCCGGCGCCGAGGAAGAACGCACAGGGCGCCCCTTTGTCGGCCGCTCGGGGAATCTGCTCACCGAGATCCTGGCCGCCGCGGGGCTTGACAGGTCGCACATCTTCATCACCAGCGTCTGCAAGTGCCGGCCGCCGCAAAACCGCACTCCGCGCAAAAGCGAGACGAACGCGTGTCTGCCTTGGCTGGCGGCGCAGTTTGACCTGATTCGCCCTGATATCGTCCTTTCTGTCGGCAACGTCGGCACTCAGACGCTGCTGAACACCAAAATCGGAATCAACGCGCTGCGGGGTCGGTTTCACGACTTCGCACAGGACGGGCGTACCATGAGACTGCGCCCGCTCTTTCACCCCGCCTACCTCCTGCGCAACCCGCGCCGTACGCCAGGCTCGCCGTGGGACCTGATGCTGCACGATCTGATCGAGGTGCGCAAGTTGCTTGAGGAAGCAAAATAAGGTTTCCCGTGACTCAAAAAAACGAACGCGCCCCACTTCCAAACTTGGAAGTAGGGGCGCGCTTTCGTATCCGTCTGTGAGAAAACTACTTGAGCAGTTCGGGCAGGATGGCCGTCAACTCGCTTGTCTTTTCGACGATGT